>JACRGO010000229.1 GCA_016212295.1 Nitrospinota bacterium
AATATCATAACGGCCTGTAAAATAGCCATGCCTGTAAATGAGCATAAGCATGGAAGGTGAAATTTTTACAATTTTTTTATCCAATAAAAAAGAATACCTTGTTGATTTAAAAGACTTTTTCTTATTTATGCGTAGGCTCTCTATATTAAATGACCATTTCGGCCATTTCTGTTAAACCTGAATTTTTCATTTAAAAAAAAATAAAACCGTTTCCGTGACAATTATCACAGACAGAACATAAAATTTGAATTAGCATGGGAGGGCCATAAGGCACAAAGTGGATGAAAATCAATGAACATCAATAAGTTCCAAGCAAAAGAAGAAAACGCCCTTCCAAACGCGGTTTGTGCCCAAACCACTCAAAAGACCCTAAGTTTAATCATAAGCCAATTGAAAAAAGATAGACTATATAATGTAAATGTCATCGCTTCCATAAAAAAAACCTTGCCGGACATTAATAAAACCATTCGCCAGGGAAACCTGAACTGTAATTGCCTGGTTATGAAGGTTTTAGCTGGAAAAATTGTGAAAACGGAGAAAGAAGTCTTAAAAAAACAAATCCAAGGCAAGAGGAAAGACCACTTCACCAGGTTATTTTTAATGCCGTTGGAGGAAAAAATCGTAAAAGGGGACAGTTTGGAGATAGCCCCCGAAAAAATCCCGCGAAGCATAATCCCCGTAATTAATAAGGCTGTGAAGCGGATAGTTCCCCATAGTTTGATAGAAAAAAGCAAAGTACTGACAGATAAAATTACACTTTTTCATACGGGCATGGGCAAAGCGCGTGATGCTGATTGGGAATCCATTGCCAAGGATTGGGAAACCGCCCAAAAGATAATAAATTTTTTTAAAAAAGAAAGCGGCCATATTGATTGGAGAGAGGTCCATAATATCTGCCCGACCATGCGCAAGGATAAAATTAAAACAGTTAAACTGAAGAATCTTATTGAACTTCGCGAAGCCAATGAACAAATATTAAGGAATTTATTAATGGAATTCACTAACCCTGAAACCGGGAAATTCAGCTTGCTCAAACTCAAAGGACTTATCCATGAACACCTTATGAAGGAAACGGGACTTGACCCTGGAGAGTCCATCACAGAGAAAACTGGCGCTTTTTTATTAAAGGCATTGTCATGAACAAGGACAAAATCTTGATAGTTGATGATGATCCCCATGTAAGCAAACTGATGGGCAGGGTCCTTCAAAAGGAAAACTATGATACGGTGTGGGCTGAAAACGGGAAAAAGGGGCTGGAACTGATTGAATCCGAAAGTCCTGATCTTGTCATTTTGGATTTGACGATGCCAGAAATGAGTGGAGAGGAAATGTTGGACTTATCCCTTAAAAGCCACCCTGAACTGCCGGTAATAATAGTCACCGCCTTTGGTTCCGAACAGAAAGCGGTAAAACTATTGAAAGGGGGCGCCGTGGATTATCTTCGCAAGCCTTTTAATGTGGACGAACTGGTTATCAAGGTGCGTGAATCCATAACCGCCGAGCGCCTGCTCCTCCAAATGGAAAGGGCGGCGGAAAATCCCTATGGCGCCCGCCATATTTTCCTGGCCTTTACCGCCACCTTGATAGGTTCCATCATCGGCCTTTATCTTTCTCTTTGCTACAGCCTGAATTTCCATGATGGTTTTCTGGGGCTGGCGGCTTATTTTTTTCCCGGCAAATATGTCCATTAAGCAAAAAATCCTGGCTTCAACTCTTTTTTCCACCCTCAGCGAAGCGGAAATAGAAAGCATTGCTTCAGTTACAAAGACCAGGATATATCCGAAAGGGGCCATGATCATCGGCCAGGAGGAACATGGAAGCGCTCTGTTCATTATTGCAAAAGGCTCTGTAAAGGTTGTATTGTTCGGGGAAGATGGGGGCGAAACCATTTTGGCAACCCTGGAAAAGGGAAATTTTTTTGGAGAAATGGCCCTTTTCGGCGATATGCAGAGGTCCGCCACCGTCTATACCGCGGAAGAAACAGAACTTCTTGTAATTGAAAAGGGGGACCTCCTCAAGCTGATAAATAAATTCCCGGCCATTTCACTTTATTTCCTGAAGGAGCTTTCCAATCGGCTTCGCAATACGGATGAAAGGATTGAATGCATTACCCTCCTTGATGTTTACCACCGGGTCATTCGCGTTATATTACAATACGCAAAAGCCAAGGGTATTTATGGCGCGGAAGAAATTGTAATAAACAATCGTCCGAGCAACCAGGAGATCGCCAACATGATAGGCGTTTCCAGGGAAACGGTATCAAGGGTGATGAGTTCCCTGGCCAAGGCAGGGTCCATCAGCGCCAACGGAAAAAAGCTCGTTATCAGAAAAACACCCGTGAAATAGGGATTATAGATACTTACTCGCCTATTCTGAGAATTTATCTCGCGCTTCCGGCAATGGCCGGCGCCTTTGCCGGAAACTTCCTGGACTATGGAAATTACACGGGTCATTTGCCACTGCGTCATTGAAATTGCTCATTGACATCCCTCCCTTATTGCGGCTAAAATTTAGCCATGAATAAAGCCTTTATCATTATCCTGTCTCTTGTTTTCCGCACCATGTATCCTTCCGCGAATGTCTTTGCCGTGGAAGTCGCCCCTCGCATATCCGACAGAGAGATTGTTGAAAAACTTGCAAGGTTAGAGGAAGGACAGAGAGCCATTCAGCAGCAGATCAACGATCTCAGGGAATCCACGCAGCAGCAGATCAACGATCTCAGGGAATCAACTCAGCAACAGATCGGCGACCTCAAGGAATCAACTCAGCAGCAGATCAGCGATCTCAAGGAATCAACCAACGACCTCAAGGAATCCACTCAACAGCAAATTAATGATCTCAAGGAGTCAACTAATAAAAGATTTGATGTTATCCAATGGATGTTGGGACTTTTTATTACTGTTGCCCTTTCCTTGATGGGGATTATGGGACGGATACTCTGGAACCAGCAGAAGAAACTAACCCAGATAGAAACCTCCCTTGAGGCGCAGAAGGAGGAACTTTCGTTTCTGAAATCCCTCATCGAGAAGCTCCAGGCCCTCATCGAAAAACTCCTCCCGCCAAGAGGCGTATTATAATAGTGCCTGAACGAAAACCCCTGTCCAGGCAAAATTCGAATATCGAAATCCGAAACAAATTCGAATGCCATAAGGCGAAATCACCTAAACCAAAACCTTGGCATAATATTCAGCATGGAAAAAATAATCATTACAGAAGAAATAATGCAAAAAGAGTCTCTCAAGGAATGGGCTGGTTCCTTCCAATTGGGAACCGCCGGATACCGGGACGTTTTGAATCCGGACAATATCAACGATCCCACCGTTAATTTCAACCGGGTGAAGGTGGCCTTGATGGCCGAGGCCAGGGCCAGGGTGTTGAAGAGGGAATGCGGGGAAAGCGTCCTGTGCCTGCACGTTGGAGGAGAGGTCCGTCCGCACACCAGGGAATTCATCGATCTCGTTTCCAGGATTTACGCGGGACACGGCATCAAGGTCCACAGGCGGCCCAAGGGAAAGACCACGCCTATATGGTATTCCTCCTTCGGGACATTTTACGAGGAGCTGACCGGGGGCGAAAACTTCACGGCCAGCCACTCCCAATATTTCAAGGGCGGCTGGAAACCCATGGACGGGGAAGGAAAGCAGTTACTGGAGATGGCGGGCCGCATCGCTGAAGAGGTCAGAAAGATATCCATTGCCGGCACAGAGGTCCTCCTGGCGCCTCTGGATTCGGAGTTTATCCTGGACGATTTCGATGTCACCGGACCCTATACAGAGTACCTGAAAACCATTGTAAAGGAAGAAAATATCCTGGCCGTCAACGAGGCTGAAAAGAGCGGATTCAAGGCGTTCTTCGCCACGCTTGGAGGCTCCATGGCGGTTACCGCCTTGGAAATCTTCAATAAGTTGGGTCTCCAGGTTGGAGATGGCCAGGCGCTTAATTTCCTTTTCTCAGAGGAGGACCCTGCCTACCACAATATCGGCATGGTGGACGGGGTCAATCATGGGGTCGACCCCGGCAAATGGCAGGTTTATAAGAATATAGGCGCCCAAAACATCCTGGCCAACCGGCTGGCGAACGTTGTATTCCTGTGGGACCCTGATGGCGACCGTTTCAATATGGTCACACGCGCCCCTGTGTCACTCTCCGAAAAAGCGTCGGATATGGGAATGGAAGTTGAGCCGCTCCCGGGCGATCCCAAAAACATCTGCGTTTATTTCAAGCCATGCCAGATATATTTCATGCTCATGGCCTGGCTCCTGGAGCAGTTGAAGGAGTCCGGGGAACTGGAAAAGCGTGACTGGATCATCATGGAGACCTTTCCAACCAGCCGGTCCATAGCCGAGTTGGGAGAGAAATTCGGAGTAAAGGTCTTTTTCACGCCCGTGGGATTCAAGCATTTCGGCCATGCGGTTTCGGAAATAGAGAAGGCTTTGGAAAGCGGGGCAGGGGAGGGGAATGATGACGGCGGGATAACCATCGAGGACTCCCTTGGACAGGAGAATGATATAGGGCTTAACCCAAGGGTCCTTGCCATGATGGAGGAGAGCGGAGGCGCGGCCATAGGCGGGGCTGGATTCATAAAAAGCCGGAACGGCAAGAGAAAGGCGCTCGCCATAAGGGAAAAGGACGGCATGCAGATCGGGCTTATATCCCTGGCGCTGGCCGCGGAATTGTTTAAAAAGAAGTCCAGTTTCGCCGCCTACTATCTTGAAGCAATGGATAAATACGAAATACGGAACCGTTATTACCACAGGGAGGACCTTGTCCTTTACGATGAAGGCATCAAGGACCGCTCCGAGCGGGAAAAGGCCAAGGCCGAGGGGCTCCAAAAAAGGGACTCCATAGTCTCCTTTTTCAAGGACCTGGCCGAAAAGGTCAGGAAGGGGGACACCAGCATCAGTGAAGCAGTCATGGTCTTGAACAAAAAACAGAGTTTCATGGAGTTCGATTCGCTTCGCAATGTCTACTGGGCAGGGGACGGGACCTTTCTGGAGTTTCCGGATTTCTGGGTGGGAATCCGCGCCTCGGGGACGGACGCGGTCATGAGGTACTACATGGAAGGGACAGAGAAATATCTCCTCAATAAGGTGAGCAGGGCAATTATGTCCATTGAATGATAAAATGTATAGTTCTCAGTGATTCTTAGTGACTTTGTGTCTTAGTGGCAAAAAAAAAATTATAGCCACAAAGCCACTAAGTCACTAAGAATCACAAAGTTTAAAATTTAGCACTCGTACTGCTACAACAAGGACAAAAAGAAATCGGAAGCCCCAGGGGTTTCAAAAAAGAAAGGCGCCATGCCTGTAAAAGCCATAGTCTCTATTTTGGGCACCGTTGCCTTCGTAGCCGGCGTTTTTTTCATAACAAGGCCTGGCGCTGACAGGGAAAAAGCTTCCGGCGGCTTACGGGAAACCAGGCCTGTATTGGCCGCCGGCCAATTTTCAGGGAAGACCGCAATGGCGTACCAATACGCGGCGGAAATTCCGGTGGTCATTGACCGCCAGTTTTGTTATTGCTATTGTGAAAAGAATTTCAACCACAAATCATTGCTGACATGCTTCGTCGGGGACCACGGGGCGGAGTGCGGCATCTGCCAGGACGAAGTCATACGCTCTTATGAATTGAGGCGAAGCGGGGCTTCAATTGAGGAAATCAAAAAGGCCATTGACGCTGAGTTCGGTGCAAACCCGGCCGGCCATGCGGGCTGAAAAATAGAAGGCGGGTAACGCGGATGATATAGATTATCGCGGATAAAGCCTTTTAAAATCCGCGAAAATCAGCATGATCCCACCAACCTATAAAACTTTGTTTTTTTTACGCGGTTTTTTTATGAAACTCGTTGAAAAATAAATTCGGAATCCGAATAACGAAATCCGAAACAATATCAAAATTCAAAGGTTCAAATTTCAAAACCCGGCCCCGTGGTTTGGAATATTGGAATTTGGTTATTCGGGTTTGTTTCGTATTTCGATATTCGTAATTTTGTTTTTTTTAAATTTAAAATGGAAATTCCCATGCAGTCAAAAAAAAGGCGGAAGGTCGCCATAATAGGAGCGGGCCGCGGGGGGACCGCTTTATTGCGCCTTTTATCAGAGCACCCTGATTTGGAGGTGGCGGGTGTAGCTGAAATTGACCAGAATTCCCCCGGCCTCGAATTGGTCCGCCAAATGGGAATTCCCATAACCAGTGACTACCATGAGTTCGCCTGCAGGGAAGACCTCGACCTGATTGTCAATGTGACCGGTGATCCTTCCATCGGCGAGCGCATTGAAAAAGAAAAAAAAGGGCGGCAGGAGATACTGGGCGGCGCCAGCGCCCGGCTGCTATGGGAATTGGTTTATAACTTTAAACGCAGGGAGGAGGAAAAAGAGGAATTCCTGGCTAAACTGGCAACCATCAACCAGGACTTGAATGCCACGAAGGAATATCTTGAAAATGTTCTGGAATACTCCGCGGATATTATTATCACCACGTCAGTGGATAGCGAAATTGTCTCCTTTAACCGGGGAGCGGAGAGAATCCTGGGATACAGCCGCGAAGAACTCACAGGAAAAAAGGTTGAAATTCTATGGAGGGACCCGGAAGAAAGAAAGAAGCTTTTCGGGCAATTGGACAGGGACGGTTTCGTGGCCAATTTTGAAACGGAATTGATTTCCAGGGACAAAAGGACTATTCATATTATGCTTACGTTATCCTACCTGAGAAACCAGGAAGGGAAAATTATCGGGACTGTGGGAGTAAGCAAGGACATCTCGGAAAAAAAGAGGATGGAAATGGAACTGCTCAGGAGCAATCGGGACCTCGAGGACTTTGTCTACACTATTTCCCATGACCTGCAATCGCCTTTGAGGGCCATTTACGGCTTTTCCAAATTGCTGTCCGGGAAATACACGGATAAGTTGGATGAAACCGGATTGCATTATTTGTCAAGGATTCAAAAAGGAACGGAACGGATGAAGCGCCTGATAGACGATCTGCTGGCTTTATCCAGAATAAATATGCAAAAAAACCAGTTTGAAAAGACGGATTTAAAGGATACGCTGCATGCTGTCCAGGATATTTTTCAACTCGATTTGGCCGCCAGAAACGGGGAACTGTTGCTCCCGGAAAAGTCGCCGGTTATTTTTTGCGACACGACCAGGGTCCAACAGATTTTTAACAATCTTGTTTCCAACGCCCTTAAATTTTGCAGGGGAAACCCCCGCATTGAAATCGGGTACACGGAACGAAAGGACGAGCATGAGTTTTACGTCAAGGACAACGGCATCGGGATACACCCGGATTATCATCATAAGATTTTCAAGATTTTCCAAAGATTGCATAATGATGAGAGCATTGAAGGCACGGGAATCGGCCTGACGATAGTAAAAAAGATAATTGACCTTCATCGCGGAAAAATTTGGGTGGATTCTTATCCAGACAAGGGGGCCACGTTTTATTTCACTATTTCCAAGAATATTGAATAGTTTGGTTGCGGCGAAATCAAACTATTCTGAGAAAAAAAATCACGCGAAAAACGCAAATTCCAGGCGGTAATAACATATAGGAGACGGCTTATGACTGAAAAAATTCTGAAGATATTGCTGGTGGAAGACAATCCTGACGATATTGAGTTAACGAGGATCGCCCTTAAAGAAGGAAAAGTCATCAATAAAATGGAAGTGATCAGGGACGGAGAGGAGGCTTTGGACTATTTTCAGAAAAATTGCCTTTCCCCGGACGCCTCGGAGTCGGATCTTCCAGGCCTTATTTTGCTGGACATCAATTTACCCAAGGTGGATGGAATAGAGATTCTTAAATTCATCAAGAAAACCGAGAAAATAAAAAGAATCCCGGTCGTCATGTTGACCACCTCGCAGAGGGATGAGGATATTGTCTCCAGTTACGACCTTGGAGTGAACAGCTATATTCAAAAGCCGGTTGAATTCGATAAATTCATCAAGACGGTCGCCACTGTTCAGCTTTACTGGATGCTGACCAACACCCCGCCCCTTTTAAACGGCAAGAGGTAAACGCTGGGTCGTTGAATCATTGGGCAAAGGGCGAAAGACAGAAGGCAGAAGACAGAGAACAGAAGGCTGAAGGCAGAGGGCGGCAAGCAGTAGGCAACTAACTCATGACGCACGACTCATGACGCACGACTCATGACGCAGGGCGCATGACCTCAATTCGTTAGCTTTTACATCCCCCTTTGTTAAGGGGGACCAAGGGGGATGTAAGTCTCTCTGCAATTGAGCTTGGCGTCGTTTTCAATAATCCCCCAGCGAGCAGTTACAAATAAAAAACCATGCCGGAAAAAAAAACGCGTATTCTCCTGGTGGATGACAATTCCGACGACGCTTATCTGATCATGGAATCCCTCCACAAGAATGATCCAAGCCTTTCCATAAAAATCGTTGACAATGGGCTTGAATGCCTTAAAAGGCTTTCCGAAGAAGAATACCACCTTATGCTTCTCGATTATAAAATCCCGCTCAGAGACGGACTTTCCGTGCTGGATGAAATAAGAAATAAGGGGCATACCCTTCCAATTATAATGGTGACCGGTTTTGGGAATGAGACCATCGCCGTGGAATCCATGAAAAGGGGGGCTTACGATTATGTGGTCAAGTCCCACACCTATCTTGACGGGCTTCCGATTATTATTTCCAGGGCGCTGGATAGCCATAAGTTTAAAAAAGAGAAGGAAAGATTGGAGCGGCAGTTGATCCAATCAGAGAAATTGGCGGGGATCGGGACCCTCGCCGCCGGCATAACCCACGAAATCAACAATCCGCTTCAGGGCATATCCAGCTTTGCTGAATTGATCCTCGAAGCGGCCCCTCCTCCCGCCGTCGCGGAATATGCCCAGAAAATCCTGAATTTATCGGAAAGAATCGCCCATATCGTCCGCAGACTTTCGCAATTTTCAAGGGTTATTTCCCAAATGGACCTGGCCAGCACGCAATTGAACTGGATCATTGACGAATCCATTGAGTTGGCCACCCTCTCCCCGGACTTCATGAACATTGAAATCAGAAAGGAATACCAGGCGTCCGCGTGTTTTGAAGCCCACCCTACCGAGGTCTCCCAGGTGTTCATAAATTTACTCAATAACGCCAAGGACGCCATGAATGGGGGTGGGCAACTGACAATAAGGACAAGGGATCTGGATAAATTCACGGAAGCGGAAGTGTCCGACACCGGCCCAGGAATTCCGGATGATGTTTTGAAACAGATATTCGACCCTTTTTTCACCACGAAAGGGCCTGGAAAAGGCACAGGTTTGGGACTTTCCATCTCCCAAAGGATTATCGAACGATACAAGGGTGAGATTCATATCGATACAAAGGTGGGAAAGGGGACAACAATTAAAGTGAGATTTCCAATGAAGACCTCAATGCAGGAGTTTTAATGCGGCGGTTTTTTTTCTTTTGGTGGATGATGCCCAGGGCCGCCCTCCGTGATCCTGTCCATCAACGCGAGAAAAACTCCGGAAACCACGAAGGTGAGGTGGATTCCAACCCTCCACGCCAGGTCCCGGTCTTTCATGTCGCTCACGTTCACGAATGATTTGAGCAGCTCAATGCCGGAGATGGCCACAATGGAGGCAATAAGTTTTATTTTAAGGCCGGAATAATCAACCTTGCCCATCCAGTCCGGGCGGTCTTCGTGTTTTCCCACGTCGATCTTGGAAACAAAGTTCTCATATCCGGCGAAGATGACCATAAGCAGCAAATTCCCGACCAGGGACATATCCACTAGCGTCAACACAGCCAGGATGACCTCTCCCTCGCTGCTGGACAGAATGCCAGGTGCGATGTGCAAAAACTCCTGCGCGAATTTGACAAGCAGGATAACCATTGCCCCTACCATGCCTATATAAAAAGGCGCAAGGAGCCACCGGCTGTTGAACATAAGCAATTCCAGGAATTTTTCTATTTTTCGGAACATGATTGTAAAGGCCGGCCTTTGAGAAATAATTATTATATTACCTCATTTGGGCCATTATTGAAAACGTTTGCGTGAAATTCTATCCAAGGATATTTTTATTTTAAAAATTTGTAATTATTCAGCGTACGCAAGGAAAGGATGCTCGTGCATGTATTTTTGAAACACCTCCAACGCTTCAGGAGGGTCATTGACCGGTATGGCTGTATGGACAACCTTGTGCTCCTTGGTGTGGATTTCATAATAGGTGCGGTTGGAATACGAAGCCCGCTGACACACCCCGGCCTTCGGACGCCCCTCTCAAGAGGGGAATTTTTCAGAAGAAAAAAATTTTAATCGCCGACGGTATAATTTTCAACGGTTTACCCGATGCCTTTATGATTTCCCGCGACTTGCCAGGATGCCTTGTGTCTTAATCCACTGTTGCGAGGACGCAGCATCTATAAATTCCCCTCTTGAGAGGGGTGGCCGAAGGCCGGGGTGTGTTAAGGATTTTCGTGGCTGTGTTTGCAAGCCGGCGGACCGTAATGTTTTTCAAGACTGCTTCTGACTTCTTTTTTGTCCGCCCGAAGGGCGCTTTGTTCACCTCATCTTTTTGAAAAATTACAGACCCCGGCCGCCTCCCTAGCCAGTTCACGGAACCTGGGAAGTTCGTCCCTTTCTTCCAACTCACGGCAAAGATATTCCAGGCAGGGCCGGATATGGGCAAGGAATTGGGTCTTTTTTAATTCCAGGGACAAATAGGCAAAGGCCCCCAGGGCCTGGGAGTGCCTTTGGACGCCGGCCAGCCTGTAATACTCGCGGAAGGACGCCTCATCAAACCATTCTTTTGGCCTAGCCAGATCAACATAAAATTCCAGGAGATGTTTTTCCATTCCCTCTGGTATGCCTGCGTATGGGTCACGAAGCAGGGAAACCAGGTCATAATGCGGAAGGCCCAGGCGCGCCCCCTGGAAATCAATAAAACAGACTCCTTTGGGGCCAACCATGATATTCTGTGATTGAAAGTCCCTGTGCATGAATACGCGCGGGACCTTTTCCAGTCTTTCAGCCAGCGCGTCGAACTCCTCGAACAGCTCGTCCTGGTTTTCAGGCGTGATCCCGCAATGCCGGACTATGAATTGCCTGAAAAAATAATCCGTCTCCCATCGGATGCCTTTAAAATCAAATTCCCTTTCCATCAAGGAAAATTCAGAGGCGCTCTGCATCCGGACAAGAAATTTTAAAACTTCTTCATAGCGAGGAGTCAATTCCTCTTTTGAAGCCGCTGCCTTGAGCAAGGAATAGAGAGTTGAGTCTCCGAGGTCCTCCAATAAGGCAAGGCATTTATCCGGCAATGCGGAATAGACCTCCGGGACAGGGACCCCGGCCTGTTTCAGTTTTTGGGACAGGGACATGAAGCATTTGAAATCATCAGGAAGCGCGGAACTGTCCATTAAAACCGTGGAGGCATGTCCGCTTGAAATACGGTAATAGCCCCTGACAGAGCCGCCTTGGCTTACTGGACGGATTTCCACGATATCCGGGTCCGCCCACGAGGGAAGGATCGGGAGGATAGAGGAGAGGATGGATTTTTTCATGGACCCCTCAATCATAGCACGACATGGACGCAACCAAAATCCGAATACCGAATATCGAAATACGAAACAAATCCGAATAACCAAATTTCAATATACCAAACCACGTTGGCCTGAGTTTTGAAATTTGAGCCTTTGAATTTTGATATTGTTTAGGATTTCGTTATTCGGATTTATAGTTTACTTTTCAACGAGTTGCATGAAAAACTGTGCTAAAAAAAACAAAGTGTTATAAGTTTGTAGTACAGATTTTATAAAAAATGATTTAATCTGTGCCATCTGCGGAATCTGTGGTTAAAAAATTTTGGTTGAGGCCAAAGGCCGCGCCATGTTCTATACAATTTATAGTAAACGCAAAAATTGATCCAGTCCGCCCATGCGTACTATAATAAAAAAATAAGTAAATTTTCACGCAAAGACGCAAAGGCCGCGAGACGTGTCCGGGATTCGTGTCCGGAAGAAAAAACAAAAAACGGACACGGTAAACGGACACGGAGGACGGCCTTATCCTTGGCGAGCTTTGCGTGAAACAAATATTATATACGGGAAAAATTATAAACATGAACGCTAAAAAATTATCCCTGGTCTGTTTCAGCGGAGACTTCGACAAGGCCGTTGCCGTTTTCACCCTGGCCTCCGGGGCCGCGGCAGTGGGCTGGGAGGTCAATATTTTCTTCACCTTCTGGGGATTGAATGTCATCAGGAAGAATAAAGGCCGGGCCTTTACAGGACAGTCCTTCATGGCGCGGGCCTTTAATTTCCTGATGGGCGGAAGAAAGCACCTCCCCTTGAGCCGCTTCAATTTCGCCGGGATTTCACCGGTCCTTATGACAGGCATGATGAAGGGCCACAACGTGGCCACCCTGGAGGAGCTTATAGACTCCGCCAAGGCCCTTGGGGTAAAGCTGTACGCCTGCGAGATGGCCATGAATATCCTTGAGATCAAAAAAGAAGAGCTGGATGACGATGTAGTGGACATAATAGGGGTTCCCACCTTCCTGGAACAATCCCAGGACGCGCAAACCTTGTTTATATGAAACACTTTCTTGACATCACCAAGGACCATTGCCCCATGACCTTTGTGAAGACTAAGCTCAAACTGAACCAGCTTGAAAAAGGGGACCTCCTGGAAGTCCTGTTGATGGAAGGAGAACCCCTGAAGAACATCGAAAAATCCTCGCTCGAGCAAGGATACAAGCTGCTCTCCGTGAATGGCGAGGGCAACGGCGTTTTCAGGGTGTTGGTGGAAAAGTGATAGTTACCAGGAACCAGTTTTCAGTTGTCAGTTCTCAGTTGTCAGGGTGCAGGGAAGAACGACTGATTTCCATGAATAACGCTGAAGGCTGAACAATTTTAAACTTTAGAAGCTGTCTTGAAAAAAACATTAAGGCCTTGCTTGCTTGCAAATTGCTGGAGAAATCCTTAACACACCCCGGCCTTCGGCCACCCCTCTCAAGAGGGGAATTTATGGATGACGGCGCCTTTTCAACAGGCGACTATGGG
>JACRGO010000230.1 GCA_016212295.1 Nitrospinota bacterium
ATTTGAAATTTCAAAAAGGCGGCAAAAAGTGAAACGTTTTATGGCAAAAAGAGATAAATTTTCGGAATAGGCGAGTAAGTATCTCCAACCGTGAAAAAACATTGCGCCTTTTTTGAAAATTTCAAATATTTTTGGCTAGACTTTGGCCGAAATCCAGGGAACTGATATTCGTCCAGTAAGCGTCTCTTTTTTCCCAATAATCGGGTGTGACAACACCAACCCTTTATAAGAGGAGGTAACCCATATGGTTAAATTGCAAAACAATGGTATCGCTGAAGGCATTGGAAATCAAGGGGAAGCCGATTGTCTTGGCAAGGCAAGTAAAATAGGGCCTTACACGGCCCTTGAATTATGCCGGGAGCGTTTAAGCCCATTTGGCGGGCTTTTGGGGCTTATCAAGTTTTTGGATCTGGTTTCTTAAAAGAAAGAAGAAATTACTTTTTTGCTCTTGGCGCTTAAAAAAGACAAAAAGATTGGGGAGAATGTCACTTTGAAAAATGCCGCAGTTTCAAAATTTGCGTCTTTGAATTTTGATATTTTTTCAAATGATTCCACCAAAGCTTTGCTAAAAAAGCGCTATGAACTATGAGACAAGGGATCATGACTCGCGGGCCATGAAAAGCGCGGGAAAGGTCCTCCTCAGAAGAAAGAATTCATTATAAGGCCGGTCATCCGTGATCATGGCGCTTGCGCCGCCCGCTATAACCTCTTCCAATGGCGCCTCCCTGGATAAAATATTTCCGGCAAGTTTGATAATGTCCTTGCTCTCCTCCCATTCCAGCAAGTCCGCCTTGGCGGAAGAGGGCATCCGCCTCTCCATCATTTCGGGAGTGATGTTGTCCAGGGGCTCCATTGAGGCGATGAAATGGTGTCCCCATCCGTCAATGGATTTAAAGACCTTGATGTGCTCAAAGGAAATGGACAGCGACCGGGCCGCTGCCTGAAGCAATTCCTTCCTGCTTCCGGGGAACCACTGTTGCAGCACGCCGTTTTTGTTCAGGCGTTTTTTCAGGAGCGAATAAAACTCAGGCGAGTAGAGAAGGCCCGATCCGGCGGCTTCAACCGGAGGCGGGGGATCGAGAGTTATAACGTCGAATTTCTCCCTGGTGCGTTTCAGGAACCTTCTGCCGTCGTCCACTACGATTTTCCCCTTTGGGTTCCTCACTATTTTATCCGCGTCATCGAAGTAATACCCGAAGGCGTTCTTCACGCCGGGCACAAGCTCCACAGCCGTCGCGTTTTTGTCCCAGCTCATGAGCGACCTGTAGGTCGCGCCCATGCCGAAGCATATCACAAGAGAGGACTCAGGCCCCTTGGGGTGAAAGGCCATCGGCAGGTGCGCCATGACCTTGGTGATGGTCCTGAGGCTCGTCATCCCTATGCCGTTCACGAGGATTTTTTTGTCCAGGCCGGACCCGTAGGATATGACCGTGGCGGTGTGGTCACGCCTGATGACCTTGTCCGGATATCCATGGGCGTCGGCCTCTTCATGGGAATGGTTCAAAAGGGCCGCGTGAGCGAGAACGCAAAGGGACAGAACAGCGGTGGTCATGGCCCAGTCCCTGTTGAGGACCGGGGCCTGGTAATAAAACGCGAAAAGAATAAAGTATGGCAGGGCAAGAATAACCAGGGACGCCTTCACCCCAAAGAGGGGGAGCAAAAAATAAGTGGCGAACAAAGGACCAAGGATGCACCCTATGATGTTCGCGGCGTAAGCCCTTCCCCCAGAAACCGGATTGCCCAGGGACAACTCGTCCACCAGCTTGGGCGTGAGATATCCCAGAAAGGCGCAGAACGGGAAGATGCTTATCAACAAGGCCGAGGCAAGGCGTATGATGCGTGGATCGTTCAACACTAATGGGAAGAGAACGGTCAGGGCCAGAAGTCCGGCAAGCTTCGCTGTCGGGAGCGCCTTGTTTCGCGCCAGGTGAAACCTGTACAGACAAGAGCCCAGCCAGGTGGCGAGGAGATAGACTGACAAAAGCCCTGAAAACGCATAGATCTTATTGCCGAGCACCGGGGTGAAATCCCTGATCCATACCACCTCAAGGGCCATGGATGTGAACCCGGTCATGAAGAGCACGGCCAGCATCGGCAGGGAATCGCGCAAGGCAGGCCCGGTCCACGCTGTTGCCGTGGTCCTGGAATCGGATGAGTCCTTAGCAGCAAAAAAAAGAGGTTCCTTCGCGGCGAGGGTAAAGCTGATGCCCGCGATCAAAAAATTGGCGAACACCGCCAGCATTAAAGTGCTGTTCAGGCCGATAAGCTCTATGAGCACAAAGGCGGTGAAAAAGGAGCCGCACATCGCGCCTATAACGTTGGCCAGGTACAGATAACTGAAGCTATCGGTCTCCGAATCGTCCCATTCCCTGGCGTAGGCCATCATGAAGGGAAAGGTCAGCCCCATCAACACGCAGCAGGGGAGCATGGCGGCGGTTATTATCGCCGAGGACATTACGAGGTAATAAACTGAGCCCATCTCCCCGGCGCCGAGCATGAATTCCTCGCCCATGAAAAAAAGCCTTGGCACGAAAAAGGCCCAGACCCCTATCAGCAGCTCCGTTATGGCGTAGAACAATATGGCTGATTGTGAAAGCGTCCCGCGCAGGCGGTGTATCAGCCGTCCTCCGGCCCAAGTGCCCAGAGCCAGGCCGAGCATGAACACCGAGAGGACCACGGACAGGACCGGTGTGATGATGCCGAAGGACACATAGGCCCCACGGAGCCACGCCACTTGGTAGAGGAGTCCGCAGAACCCTGACAGGAAAAACATGAAAAACAGAATTTTTTTTCTTGCGCTAATAGCAGGCGCCATGAATTTTTTTATGCTGAAATTTTTTATTTAAAATATTTATAACCAAATTTCCTTATCCAGGGTCCTGTATTGGGCGGCTTCCGCCACATGCTCCTCCCTGATGGACTCTTCCCCTGCCAGGTCCGCTATGGTCCGGGCCACCTTGAGTATCCTGTCATAGGCCCTGGCGGAGAGGCCCATTTTGTCGATTACCGATTCCAGCAGCCGCTCGCAGCCTTCCCCTATCTTGCAATACTTCTTGAGGTCGGCCGAGGACATGGACGCGTTGCGGTTGATTTTTCTGTTCCTGAATCTGTCGGATTGCCTTTCGCGGGCCAAGCGGACCGAGCGGCCCATCTCAATGGATTGTTTCCCGGATTCCTCCCTGGAGATCAACTCGTTGAACTTCAGCGCCGGGACCTCCACGTGGATATCTATCCTGTCCATGAGCGGACCGGAAATCCTGGAGAGGTACTTCTTCACTTGCAGAGGGGTGCAGATGCACTCCTTGGCCGGATGGGTCTTGTTTCCGCAAGGGCAGGGATTCATGGCGGCAACGAGCATGAAGGAGGCCGGGTAAGTCAGGGAAGAGGAGGCGCGGGATATCGTGACCTCCCCGTCTTCCAAGGGCTGGCGCAGGACCTCCAGCACGTTCCGCTTGAACTCAGGAAGCTCATCAAGAAAGAGGACCCCGTTATGGGAAAGGGACACCTCCCCCGGCATCGGGATGTGGCCCCCGCCGATCAAGCCCGCGTCCGATATGGTATGATGCGGAGAACGGAAGGGCCGCGTGGTTACAAGGCCCTTTCCGTCCTTCAGCAGTCCCATGATGGAATGGATCTTGGACGTTTCAATGGCCTCTTCCAAGCCCATTGAGGGGAGGATCGTGGGGATGCGCTTGGCCAGCATGGATTTTCCAGAGCCGGGCGGGCCGATCATGATGATGTTGTGGCCCCCGGCGCAAGCCACCTCCAGCGCCCGCTTTACGTGATACTGTCCCTTCACGTCAGAGAAATCCACCTGGTAATTTTCCATGAGCGCGGACGGGTCCGGTCTTTTTCCCTTGACCGGCTCTATCCGGCTCTCTCCGTTCAGGAACCGGATGGTTTCGGGAAAGTTTTCCACTGGGATGATGTCCAATCCCTCCACCACCGACGCCTCGGCGGCGTTTTCCGCGGGGAGGACCAGTCCCTTGATCTTCCCGCTTTTGCTCAAGGCCGAGGCGATGGGCAAGGCGCCCTTGATAGGCTTCACCTTTCCTCCAAGAGAAAGCTCTCCGAGGAGCACGTGGTCCTTTAGTTTATCCCCTTTAACAATCTCGTCAACGTTCAGGATGCCTATGGCGATAGGGAGGTCAAAGGCCGAGCCCTCCTTGCGGATGTCCGCAGGGGCCAGGTTGACAGTGATGTGGCGGTTATAAGGGAAGTTGAAGCCGGTATTTTTAATGGCGGCCTGAACGCGGTCGCGGCTTTCCTTGACCGCTGTATCCGGCAGGCCCACGGTGTTGAAGGTGAAAATATTTCCAGGGGAGAGGTCCACCTCCACCTCGACCAGATAGGCGTCCAATCCGAATACCGCTGCGCTCAAGACCTTGGATAACATGGGTAAAGGGGAAGGAAGAATAACGTAATAATATACTATTTAAAATGCGTCTGCTATAATCCATCTAAGGATATCCGAAATTTTAGATTGCAGGCAATAGTTCAAGTATTTTTTTTGCAAGATTAACTGGATTGTATAGGAATTTCCATTTTTTTCGCTTATAAGTCAACGAGATGCTAAATGCAGAAGAAGAAAAAACTGAACGTCCAACATCGAACATCGAACGTCCAACATCGAAGTAAGAAAAATTCGTTTTACGTTTTAAATCCTTTCTTCCTTTTTCGACGTTCGACGTTCAATGTTGGA
>JACRGO010000224.1 GCA_016212295.1 Nitrospinota bacterium
CCAAAGGTGTCTCCAATGTCGCGCAAAAGATGAGGCAACTACACCGTAGCGCCAGGTTGGTCTTCGATTACCTGCGCATGACAAAAAACTCCTGCACCCTTAATGGCGTGTGAGATATGGTAGAACAAATTTACCGTGCCATTGGGGGGCCGTTGATTGACAGTAGCCTGGAAGTTCTCCGTAACCAATCATCGACTTTACAGAAGCGCATTACACTTGCCGAACATTTGGTCAGTATCAAACGGGATGCTGTCTCCCAGAAGTTCGCGAAGCATGAAGAGCTTGCATCCGCCGAAGACGTCTTGGCCCGCCTCAAAGCCGAACTGGAATCCACCAGGCAGGAGACACAGCGGTTGCAGGGAGCCATTCACGTTCACGCAACGGTAAACGGTGTATTTACTAACCGCAAGGTCTCCGCGGGCCAAGAGGTTCAGAAGGGCGACAACCTGGCTGAAATCATCTCACTAAACCACATCTACATCGCATCCACGCTTTTTCCAAAAGAAGATGCTGAACTTAAAGGGAAGCGAGCGGTTATTAATTTTGCCGGTGAAAGCTCGATTTCAGGAACAATTGTCAATATTCTGCCGCAAAGAACAGCCGAAGGAGCAGTCGTTGTATGGATTGAAGGGCCTGGTTTAGATAGTGTTCTTCGACCCGGCCAGACAGTAAGCGGAACTGTCGTGCTTTCGCAGCGCAATAGGGCGCTCGCTGTTCCTCAGAGCGCCATAGTGCTGGACGAGAAGGAGCGGGCGCACGTATTTGTGAAGGATTCCTCCGGCTATCATCAAAAACCTGTCAAGGCCGGTATCGTCTCCGATGGCTGGGTTGAAATCGTGTCCGGGCTAAAGGAAGGGGATGAGGTAGTCGTCCAAGGGGCATACGAATTATTCCATCGTAATTTCAACAAGCTCTATAAGGTGGCGGACTGATGCGGTCTGTGCTTCGGCTGGTTGTAAGCAATCCCATTGCCACTGTGCTCATGGTTATATTTATGGCGCTTGCCGGTATGTATTCTGCCTGGCATATGCCGGTCGACCTGTTTCCGAACCTTGATATCCCTGTCGTCAACATCATTACCCATTATCCCGGAGCCTCGGAGGAAGACATGGAACGGCTTGTCTCCCGGCCAATAGAGGACGAGATACTCACTATTCCTGGCGTTAAGCGTGTTGCCTCGACCTCGGTCCAGGGCATCTCTCAGGTAACCGCGGAATTCACTTGGGGGACGACTATTCTCGACGCGACACAACTTGCGCAGGCAAGACTGGCGAGGCTTGCAGGCCTGCTTCCCGCAGGCGCCAGCCTGCGTCTCGAAAATATCGGCGCCACCCTCCAGGAAGTTTGCGGCTACGTAATTTACGGTGGCGGGGATATGGTTACTCTCCGGAATATTGTTCGCCATGACCTGGCCGGACGGCTCATGGGCGTTGAAGGCGTCTCCTCGGTGGAAGTGCTTGGCGGTGATCAGCGGGCCTTCTATGTGGAAATCAAGCCCGAAGTGTTGATCCGCCTTCACCTTTCCGTCGATAATCTCGTATCGGTATTGAAAGACCACAACATATCAGCGGTGGCCGGCTATCTTGGCCAGTCTGGGCGGGAATATTTGATTCGTGGTGACGCGCGTTTGAAGACGCTTGACGACATCCGCTCTCTTCCGGTCCGCAACGATGGGGCAAGGCCGGTTCTGCTCGGGGATATAGCGAAGGTTTTCGAAGGGCGCGCCCCAAGGCATTACGCTGTTCAGGGAGACGCGGTCCCGGCGGTGGCGATGATTGTGCGTAAGCAGCCCGGGGCAAGCACGATCCGCGTGGCGCGCGGGGTCGAGAATGCGCTCACCCGCCTTACGGACCTTCTGCCGCGGGAAACGCGTGTAAAGAAGTTCTATGATCAATCGGAGATTATTAAGGAGTCTCAGGACGTGATCATGCACGACCTTGTCGTTGGCGCTCTGCTGGTCGTCATCGTCCTTTATTTCTTTCTCGGCTCGGTTCGGCCGACTCTCATCGTGGCTCTCACCATACCGATCACCTTTCTTGCCACGGTAGCCATCATGATGTGGTTGGGCATGGGCCTCAACGTGATCACCATGACGGCCCTGACGCTGGCCATCGGTATGATCGTGGACGATGCCATCGTCGTGGCCGAGAACATTGACCGCCACGCCCATTTGGCCTCAGAGGCGGACGAGGCAAGCATCGAAGGGGCTCTGGAGATCGCCGGCCCCGATGCCTCAGGCACTTTCACCACTGTAGCCGCGTTCCTTCCCTTTGTCCTGATGACAGGCATTGCCGCGCTTTTCATTCGGCCTTTCGGCCTGACCATCAGTGCGGCGCTTATCGTCTCTTTGCTCCTGTCACTGACGCTGGTGCCGACACTCTTCAGCCGGATGAAAGGCCTTTCTTCCAGCAGGAACGACTTTCCCGGCGCACGGCTGCTTAAACGATTGGATGCGGCGCTTCAGGCCACCTTGAGGTTCTCCTTCCGGCACAAGTGGTTTGTCTTGAGTTTGGCCGCCCTCGCTCTGGGAGCAGCGGGACTTTCCGCGTTCCTGGGTAAGACTTCCGTCCTGCCGCCTATCGACGAGGGGGCCATTCTTATCGAGTATGTCATGCCTCCCGGCACATCTCTCAATGAAAGCGATCGGATCGGTGATACGCTCGACAGAATCGCCTTGGCGGATTCAGATGTCTCATGCGTTTATCGGCGCACGGGTTCTCCCGGAAACGGGTACCAGATCGAGGGAGTCAACAAAGGAGAATTGCTTCTCAAACTGAAAGCCAAGGGCGAGCGAACTCGGTCGACAGGGCAGATCATTCGCGCCCTGAAAGAATCCTACTCAAAACTGAGCGGTGTGGTTTTCCTTTACCATCAACCGACGCAGGAAAAGATCGACGAGAGCCTCTCAGGGCTGCCCGCCCTGTTCGGCATCACCATATACGGCGCTGATATGGACACCCTCATCTCGCTTGCCGACCGGGTAGAAACCATGCTCTCTAAAGAATCAGGCGTTTCAAATGTGGTGAATAATACGAAGGTGAAGGTCCCGCAGATAGACGTGCGGATAAACTACCCCTCCCTTGCGCAGTACGGAGTGGATGCCGCCAGCGTGTTGAGCGCGCTTAAGGCCGCTCGTTTTGGAGTTGAGGCGACGCGGATTATCCGGCAAAAAGAGGACGTTGCCGTGTTGGTAAGGATGGATGCTGATACACCTTCCGACATTAATAGTATAAAACAATTGCCTATCGGGACCACCCGGGGAGACTGGCTGCCACTTGAACGTATTGCCGAGGTGAGCATCAACCATGCGCCATCAGCGATCAGCCGGTTGAACGGCCAACGGGAAATCACGCTTCTGGTGGAGGTGGAAGGCAATATTCCATCCATGGTTAAGGACTTGAGGCGGCAATTCCAATCCCTTGAACTGCCGGAAGGGTACAGCATCGATTTCACCGGCCAATACCAGGCGCTCATCGAAACGGCGATTGAAATGGGCTTTGCCGTTGCAGCTTCCGTAGTCCTGATCTATCTTGTCATGGCGATGCAGTTCGGCTCCTGGCTCCAACCGCTTATCATCCTGATGACTGTCCCCCTGTCGCTCGTCGGCGCTCTGGCCGGCTTGTTCCTGGCCCGGCAGGGCATCGATATATCCGTGGGGATGGGGACTGTCACCTTGGTGGGCATTGCCGTTAACAATGCGATTGTCCTCATGGATTTTGCCAACAGGGAACTCGCTTCCGGCAAGAGTGTTACCGATGCCCTGCTTTCCGCGGCCTCCGTTCGCCTGCGTCCCATACTCCTTACCACGCTCACTACCATCGCTGCGCTACTGCCGGCCGCGATAGGAACAACCGTCGGCTCAAAAATTTTTCAGCCTTTTGCCATTACCGTAATCAGCGGCTTGGTCAGTGGGGTGCTTGCAACGCTGGTCATTGTTCCCACATTGATCGCTAAGGCTGAAGTACATGATAGTAAAAAAATAACTTCCACAACTTTAGGCACTTGAAACTTTAGCGCACTTTAGTCACTCGCACTGCCATCCCGTTGATTTTAAAGAAAAATTTTAAAATTTCGGTTTCAATGCGTCCCTTGGAAGCTCGATAATAAAGACCGCCCCTTCCACGGCGGACGCGTCCAGGTATATTCTGCCGCCGTGCTGTTTTACGAACAGATGGGCGTTGTAGAGGCCTAGCCCTGAGCCCTTGAAGGCCCTTTGGGATTTCAGATTAATCTGCTCAAACCGGTGGAAGATCCTCTCCCTCTCTTCCTTCGGTATGCCAGGGCCGGTGTCCTTTACTTTTATAACCACAATTTCATCAGCCGCCTGAACGCCGAGGGTGATCCGTCCGCCTGGAGGGGTGAATTTCAACGCGTTGGACACCAGGTTGTTCAGGACGTGATAGCGAAGCTTGGTGATGTCCCAACGGACCGCCGGCAAATGGGATTTTAGTTCCAGTGAAAGACCTATTCCCTTTGCCTTTGCTTCGTATTCGAAGGTTTTAAGCGCTTCGTGAAATTCCTTTTCCGGCTCAGCAACCCATTCTGGCTCCACGCTTTCCTTTCCCGCCTCCATCTTCGCCATTGCGAGAATGCTTTCAACCAGCTTGGACATATCGCGCCCGGCCCCGCTGATCCTTTGAAGCATGTGTATCCATTTCGAGTTAGACGGGCTTTCCTCAAGCATTTCCCGCAGGATTATTTCCGAAAAACCGATGATGGCCACCAGGGGCGATTTAAGGTCGTGGCTGATGGTGGAAAGGATGTTGTTATGCTTTTCTATTATTGCCTGCTCGCTGAATTGCTTGTGGTTCATATTCTTTTTCCTTTTGTTTAGACGCATTAAAACGTTCGATAAAAATCCAAATCACAATTGTCAAATAACAAATAAATCCCGGTAACCAAAATCACAAAGAACAAGCAAGGAAATGGAATTGTTTTGGTTATTCGGATTTGTTTCGTATTTCGGCATCCGGTATTCGGATTTTGGTTGCGGCCAAAGGCCGCGCCATGCCGCTCCGTGGCGGATTTTAACCGTTATTAGTTTTACTGCCGGCAATTGGCAGGAGGAAGAAAAAGGACGAGCCCTTCCCCGATTCGCTCCGCGCCCATACCTTGCCGCCGTGGTTCTCGATTATATGCTTTATGATGGAAAGTCCCAGGCCCGTTCCTCCAAGCTCCCTGGACCTCCCCTTGTCCACCCTGTAAAACCTCTCGAAAATTCTCGGTAAATCCTTTTCCGGTATGCCGGAGCCGTTGTCCTCAACAGCCACCCTCAGAAAATCCTCCCTCCGGGTTGAAGGAATTCCCGCCTTCTCCAACTCATCTGTGTCCGGAAGTCCAGCCGCCACTTTAACGGTCCCCTTCCCGTTGCCGATATATTTCACGGCGTTATCCAATAAGTTCAGAAATACAATTCCCAATTGCTTGCGGTCGGCCGCAACCTGGGCGCAGTCCTTATCAATTTGATTTAAAATAACCACATTTCTTTTCGCCGCTTCTTCCTGGACAATGGAAATGGCCTCGTTCAACTCATTATGGAGATCCAGGCTTTCCTGGGTTATATCCACGCGTTTGGATTCTATCCTGGACAGATAGAGAATATCTTCTATCAAGACCCGCAGCCGTTCGGCGTTCCTGCAGATCCCGTCAATATATTTTTTCCGCGTTTGCTCGTCCTTCAGGGTCCCGGCCGCAAGGGTCTCGGCGAAGCCCCGAATGGCGGTCAAGGGGGTCTTCAACTCGTGGCTGACATTGGCCACGAACTCCTTTCGCGCGCTTAAAAGGCGCCTTAGCTCAGTGATATCATTGAATACGGCCACCACCCCGATGGCTTTATTATTAAAAAGAATGGGAGAAAAATGGACCATGCAGACCTGGTCCATGTGAGGGACTGGCTTGACCTCCACCGCCACGTTGGCCAGTTCATGCAAGGACTTTTCCGCTGAGTCGCTCAGGAGAGTGTTGCGAAACGCCTCCATCAAGGTCAAACCTTCAGCGGGAACAGGAGATTTCAGCATATTGGACAGGGCCGGATTAATCGACGCTATTCTTAAGTCCTGGCCCAGGATCAAGACGCCTTCCGCCATGCTGGACAGGACCGCCTTTACCTCGGCCTTTTCCGAGTCCAGCTTTTCCATGTAACCGTTTAGCTTTCGGGCCATCTCATTAAGGCTTTGCGAGAGGTCCCCCAACTCGTCCCTGCCCATGCAAGGCAGCTTTGTTTGCAAATCCCCTCTGGCGAATGCCTCCGCGGCTTCCTTGATTTTCAAGGTCCTGCGCGTGATAACCAGGGACGTGGCATATCCAAAAACCAGGGAAATAAAAACGCCCAGCAAACCCGCTTTCAGCAGGGAACGCCTCAACTCGCCTGATGCGTTTTCAATATTGGCAAGGGGGAGGGCGAGGCGGACTACCCAAAGCCCTTTATCCTTTAAATCGAGCGGCAGGGCCATATAGAGCAGCTCACTGTGGACAGTAGCGCTCCGCCGGATATTCTGTCCAAAACCCGCTGACAGAGCCTGCCTGAATTCAGGCCTGTCTCCGTGGTTGGCGACCTCGCTTATTTTTTCCTTCGGCACCATGGAGTCTCCGAAAACCACGCCGTCCGCACGGATAATGCTCACCCTCAGGTTAAACAACTCTCCAAGATTGTCCGCCAGGCGGTCCAACTCCTCCGGGAATTTTTCCGCTCCTTCGGCGCTGATATAGTCCCTCGCGGAATAAATGTCTTTCCGCAAATTCTCCTCAGCGTATTGAACTAACCGGGAATGGAGAAAATTATGAAGAAAGAGGGCCACTATGGCGATCACAGTGGACGCGAGCAGGATATAGGAAAGGGCGAGTTTCCAGCGGATTTTAAGAGACATATTCCTGCCCTTCCTTCAAACGGTAGCCGACCCCTCTTACAGTTTCGATCATGTCGCCTGCCTTGCCGAGTTTGGTTCTCAACCTTTGAATATGGGTGTCCACCGTGCGCGAGAATATTTCCGCGTTATATCCCCAAACCTTGTCCAGGAGCTGGTCGCGGCTGAAGACCCTTCCCGGATGTGACATGAATTCATCCAGCAAGCGGAATTCCAGCAGGGTGAACTCCTTTTTTTTGTCCCCGACCCAAACGGTGTGGCTTGCCTTGTCCATCCGGACATCGCCTACCTGGAGGAATAAACTTTTGCTGTCCTTTCCCTCTACCCTGCCGCCTCTTCTCAAAACGGCCCGGACCCGGAGGACTAGCTCCCGCACACTGAAAGGCTTGGTGATGTAATCATCGGCCCCTAGTTCAAAACCGAGAAGACGGTCCACCTCCTCTTCCCTGGCCGTGACCATTATAATCGGGATATGGGCTGTCTTTTCGTTCGCCTTTAAAATCTTGCAGACTTCCAGGCCGTCCGGCTCCGGCATCATCAGGTCCAGAAGGACCAAATCAGGTTTTTCCTTTTCAATCAGCTTCAACGCTGGCGCGCCGCCCGAGGCCGCGGCCGTTTCATAACCGGCGTTTTTTAAATTGGTGGAAATGATATCCAGGATATCGGGTTCGTCATCCACCACTATTATTTTTTTCTTGCCCACTTAATCCGCCTCCTGCTCACGGCCCCTTAATTAGGTCAATGATAAGGAAAATTTGTTACAAGATTATTACAAAACGGTAAAATTTTAGATAAGGAAGGCAGGAAACCAGGAAAAAATCGGAAAGGTGGGAAAACTATAAAGAATTTTCCTGCATTCCTGCCTTCCTTATTGGAAATTCTTGGCATTTAACAAAGATTTAACCGTGGCTTCATAATCCCGCAACATTAACAATTTACAATATGCAACAGTTAATTATAATTACGTTCAGCTTTTTTTGTAATGACTGACTTGTGCAAAAATAAAGAAAAGGGGGTGGTTGAGGAGTTTCGAGCTATCGCGGAGTTTGCGCGGGAAAAATTAAATTATCCGTTATTTCGATAAAAGGAGAATTTCATGGAATTAAAGAACAACAAAATTATTTCAACAGCCTTTATTACCCTTCTTTTTTTTATTATGGCCTATTCCCCGCCATTTTACAATGCGGAAGCGGACGAGTTGCTGGATATCCTGAAGGCGAAGGGCCTTCTGACCGAAGGAGAAGCCGCTAACCTTGAAAAAGGGGGTGATCAAAAACTGAAGGGAAAGTTCAAAGACGGCTTCAAGTGGGAAAGCGGCGACAAGGCATCAAGCATCCAGATAGGGGGCCGGGTACACGGCGATGTCGACATCTTTGAGACCAGCCACGCCAAGCCCTCCACTATTTACCTGAGAAGGGCCAGGCTTGAGGCCGGCGGCAGATTTTATGAGTATTATGAATTCAAGGTGCAAGGGGATTATGGTGAAGGCGCCTTCTCCGCCAAGGACCTTTTTATCAACATGAATTATGACGAGAGATTGCAGTTAAAGGTGGGACAATATAAGGAACCCCTCGCCCTGGAACAGATAACTTCCACTAAATATATTGATTTCAAGGAGCGCAGCCTTATCGGCGGCAGGATAGCCCCGGACCGCGACATCGGAATCATGCTCCACGGGCATTTCGCGGAGAAGACCCTTGGATATCAACTGGGAGTTTTCAACGGCAACGGGTCGAATGTGAAGGAAGACACGGATGGCGACAAGGACATAGCCATGAGAGTGTGGTATGAACCCTTCAAGGACCTGCACCTCGGAGGCGCGTTCACTTGGGGCCATCTGTCCAGAGGACTCACCGACTACAAACAGTCCGGTTCCAGCAGCAATGTGCTGGCCTTTGACAGCGCCAAGGTGAATGGCGCTAACATGGACCTGTTAAGGACCGGGGCGGAACTGTCTTATGGAATCGGGCCAGCCAGGATCACCTCCGAATACATGAGGGCTGATTACGGGAATGTGAATGTGGTTTCCACCGGGACCCCGAATGACTTCTTTGTCCAGGGAGTCTACGCCAACGCCAGTTGGTTCCTGACAGGAGAAGAGAAGCGGCCCAAGGGGGGAGAGTTCGGGAAGCTGCATCCCAACCAAAATTTCAACCTCAAGACGGGCGGCCTGGGCGCATGGGAACTGCTAGCCGGTTATGAATGGGTGGATGTGGACAGGGATTGGCTCAACGTGGCCGGTTTGAGCGGCGCCGACAGGACGGACTCCTATAAAGCAGGCATTAACTGGTACCACAACCCCTTGTTCAGGGTCATGCTCGATTATGTATATAACGATTACTCAGCCGACATCGTCAAACAGGACGTAGGCGCAAAAAAAGACTACGAGCATCAGGTCTGGATGAGGTTCAGCTTGGAGTTCTGATTCCAAATGCCTGAAAAGTTTTTTTAACCGCGGAGTTCGCGGAGAGAGGAAAAAATAAATGGTCCCCGCCGCAAGCGGCGTGGTATTTGTTGAAGATTTTTTTATAACATCCCCCTGGCCCCCTTTTTTAAGGGGGAATATCTCAAAACCTCCTCGGCGGTGAATACTCAAAATTTCCGCTCGGCGGTGAATGTCTCCCAAATTCCCCCCTGTCAAGGGGGGGATCAAGGGGGGTGTGGTCCATGTATCTATTTGATTTTTAAAGATTGAAAATGGAAATTCCTATACGGTTAAAATATAAAAAGGAGATTTTTATGCGACTAAAAAATTTTTTAAAAACCCTCGTTTTTTTGTTTGGCGCCATTTTGAGTTTCGGGATTTTCAATGCCGACGCCGCCTCTCTCCAAGGGACTGTAAGGATAGACGGATCAAGCACGGTCTTCCCCATCACCGAAGCGGTCGCGGAGGAATTTCAAAAGAAAAACCCGGAGGTGCGGGCCACGGTGGGGATTTCCGGCACGGGCGGCGGATTCAAGAGATTCTGCGCCGGCGACACTGACATCAATGACGCCTCAAGGCCCATCAAGGAACAAGAGGTCCAGAAAGGGACCGAACATGGGATCGACTATATCGAACTCCCGGTGGCATACGACGGCATCTCGGTGGTGATGAATCTCAAAAATACCATGGTGAACGTCCTGACCTTCGAGGACCTGAAAAAAATCTGGCAGCCGGAAAGCAAGGTGAAACGCTGGAACGACGCGCGTCCTGAATGGCCCAACCAGCCCATGACTCTGTATGGGCCAGGAATGGATTCAGGCACCTTCGATTATTTCACTGAAGCCGTTAACGGAAAGGCCCAGGCAAGCCGGGCGGATTTCACCGCCAGCGAGGATGACAACGTCCTGGTTCAGGGCATAGCAGGCGACGTCAATTCGCTTGGTTACTTCGGTTTTTCCTATTACGAGGAGAACAGGACCAAACTCAAGGCTGCCCTGATCGACGCCGGAAAGGGTCCAATCGGCCCAACCGAGCTTACCATCAGGAACGGTACTTATCCGCTTTCCCGGCCTATCTTTATTTATGTGAACAAGAAGGCAGCGGACAGGCCGGAAGTCCAGGCGTTCGTGCAATTCTATCTGGCAAACGCCCCTGTACTCGTCAAAGAGGTGGGCTATATTCCCCTGCCTGAAAAAATTTATAAATTGGCGCTGGAGCGTTTTGATAAGCGGGTGGCAGGGACGATCTTCAAGGACAAGGAAACAGCGGGGAAGGGCCTGCTGGAATTGATGATGGGGAAATAGAGGGTTTCTATGCTGTTACTTTATAAACTCTTTCCGTCCCCATTTAATCCCCAGCGGCTACCCCTCCGCTGGGGATATTTTTTATCTGGCTCACCGCGGAGTTCGCGGAGAAGGAACTTTTAACCACGGATTTCACCGATTACATGGCGCGGCCTTTGGCCGCAACCAAAATCTGAATACCGAATATCGAAATACGAAACAAATCCGAATAACATTTAAGCCATTCAATGAAGATTTGGCGGTATTTCCACCATCATGGACTTGTCCATCTCCACGGCTCCCACCCTCTGGTTATAGGTTTCCAATAAAAGCCGGAATTCCCCGGAAAGTTTTTCCTGGGAAAATGTGGTCAATTCATCGATATTTTGTCCCACAAACAATTCAATGGACTGGATGGCTATTTTTTCCGAAACCCCTGAATCGGATAGCATTTGCTTGGCCGCCTCCATTTTTTCATAAGGAACCAACAGGTACACCCTAAAGCCTTCCTCTATATTTTTCTTGCACTTTTCACAAACTCCCAACATGGGGGACACCGTAACATGAAAAACCGTATTTCCAATGAGAAAATCACCCTGCCGATTCAATTGTTGATCAGCGGTGCTGAAAGATTCGTTGCCTATCTCCAGAGTTGGGAAGCGTATGGCAAGTTTCGCGCCCACCAAATATTGGGCCACGGGGCCGTGCTTTCCATTTTCCTTGGCTAAATTAAGAAGATCGCTAATAGATTGGGACGTATTTTTGGAAGGTTCATATATTATTTTTAGTCTTTGGATATTATGGAACTCCCGGACCTTGTTAACCAAAAATTCCTGAAAGTCTTCTAAAACAGCGGTTCTTTTTTCCAGGCTTACTTTATTCAAGTTCAAACCTTTTATGGCCATCAACATTCCGTTGATGTCTCCCCTCAAGCCACGATTGGTTCTTCCTCCTTCACTGACAAATCGTCTCGTCTCTCCAAATTTTCCCAATATCCTTTTGACCGAAGCGCCGCTGGCCCCTATAATTTGGGCGCCTCCCTTGGCCGTGTGCGCGTCAATATCCAAATTGAAGTCCTTTTCTAATCTTTCAAGAACAACCAAAGCCCCGCTTATAGTGCCTTTGGATTGAAAACCCCCAAATTTCCTGAGTGACTGAAACCATTCCTTGAATGCCTCGATGGACTTATTTTCTTGTGGCATGTTGTACTCCGGAATTATTTAAAATCAGCGGACTTGAATGGATTAATTCATTAACCAAAGGATTTAAATAGTACTTGGCGATCCATTCAATAACCGGCACGCATACGGCGTCACCAAAGCCGAATAAAGCCTGATTTAAAGGGACAGAAAAATTGTAATCGCCCACTCCCATTAATCTAGCGGCCTCCCTGGGGGTCATGAGCCTCACAAAAAACTTCCCTTTCCCGGCCTTAAAAAGAATCTGCCTTGCGCTGCCGCCTTTTGGAGTTCGAAGACATCCCGCGATTCCATCCGTCCGCAATTCCGCCATGGATTTCCCGTTTCGCATCCTTCTGAAGACGGTTCCATAAGACCAATTTGGAAAAGAGATCATTTGCTCCGCCTTGTTCCGGTGGCGCTGACTCATTTGATTCAGTAGATAGTTTGCCCTTCTTTCATTCCACCATTCGGGAGAAGCTACGGGAATATCTTCAAGAATCGACTCAAGCCTTTGGTAATTTTGGGGCAAGGAAGGCAATTTTCTGATGTTCCATTTAATTTCCGGGTGATTTTTAATGAACTTGATTAATGCATGCGGCCGGATGTCATCTTCCGTGACTTTGCTCAAATCTTTTTTCAAATTGAAGTTGCCAAACTCCCCAAGCTGGGCCACAACAAAAAAGCGCTGTCGGCTTTGAGGCACAAAGTTGGAAGCGTCTATGATAAAGGCGTCCACCTCATACCCTAACCGGTTTAAGGCCAATAACGCTTGCGTTAAATCATCGCCGCCGTGGGAAGTCAGAAAACCAACAACGTTTTCCAGCATGACCAAAGGGGGCCTCCGGCTCCCCTTTTTTTCCAGTATACTGATAAACCCCCAAAAAGCGGACGAGTGTTTTCCTTTCAGTCCTTTTCGGGCGCCGGCAAGAGAGAGGTCCGTGCATGGGAAAGAAGCCGTGGCCAGAGAAACTGATGGGATAAGTTCCGGCGGTAACTGATGGATGTCCTCGCAAATGTAAGGGGTATGGTCGTTATGGAAATTCTGCTGATATATCTCGAATTTTTGTTGGTCAATATCATTGGCGAAGGCGCTGGTCCATCCCTGCTTTTCCAGGCCGATGCGGAAGAGTCCGATGCCCGCGAAAAAGTCGGCAAACGTCATTCGCGGCAACAGGGAAATCGGGTTAAATTCCTTGCCATTTTTTATTGTCTCTAAAGTCACAGAGATGCATTTTTCAAGGTCCCGTTTAATTTCATCCTCCCAAAAGCGTATGACTGTCCATCCGTGGTCAAGCAAAACACTGGTATTTGTGCAGTCACGCCGGGCGTTCCCTCTGATTTTTTGAATCCAGTAATCCTGGTGTGGATTTTTTGGGAACTGCTCTTCAAGACATGAAAGATTTCTTTTTTTCCATTGACCATCGTGCCAGAAATTCCCGTCTATAAATATGGCGATACGATGGGACGTTAATGCCACGTCCGGCTTGCCGGGAAGATTGGATGGTGAAGTCTTATACCGAACACCCTTTGCCCATAGAGCCTTTCGGAAAAGCATTTCAGGGGTGGTGTCGTCGGAGTGGACCTTGCGCATTCTCGATGAAGTCGCGGGCGTCGTGTTAGGGAAGATTTCCATGGTTCGGGGGAAAATAATTTTTTCTTGTATTATACAGATTTTTATTGATTTTAAAAAATCATATTTGGTTGGCGTAGTTTGAAGCCATTGGTTAATGATAAAAGGCGAAGAAATAGTGAGGAAATCGCAAAGCTAAAAATTTTTTTAAGTAATATTTGCGCCGCCATGTGGTTTTCAGGGAATTTTCTTTTTCTCGAACAGGCGGATGAGAACCGGGAGCACTGTGCAGGAGGCAAGGAGCACGCTGCCGATCCCCAGGGTCAACAGGAGGCCGATGCTGAAAATCCCGTAATGCCTGGACACCATGAGGCTCCCGAAGCCGATCATGTTGTTGAAGGAGCAGAGAAACAAGGCCTTGCCCGTGCTGAGAAAAATTATGGATACCGGATCATCAACGTCCCCCTCGTGATAGCGCTCCACTATGTGGATTCCGTTATCAATCCCGATCCCGGTAATAAGCGGAAGTATGACAAGGTTCGCGAGATTGAAACGGAGATCGAAGACCTCCATCAAACCGATAAGCCAGATGAAGCCGACGGAAAACGGGACCATCGACAAAAGAGCGTCCTTGGGTTTGCTGAAGGACAGGAAGGTGATCAGCACAATGGCTATAAAGGCATAAACCCCTCCCTGGACGTACCCGTCCTTCATCCGCGCCGCCGATTCGGACGACTGCACCGCCAGGCCGGTGACGTCAGGGTCCAGGGTCCGCAGGTCCGCTATGAACCTGTCCAGGGGCTCCTTGTCCCAAATGAATTCCCTGGGAAAGATCTGCAGAAGATATTTTCCGGTCTTTCCTATGAACCTGTCCTTGATAGGCTTGGGAAGTTCCTCCAGTTCGATGGGGCTGGGGTCCATGCTCTTTTCCAAGGTGGAAAACTTGTCCTCGTAATCCACGAATAACCGTTTCTGGTAAGCGGCAAGAAGGGGAGCGGCCCCTGCGCCAAGGCCTTCCAGTTTGGCCGTTACCTCCTCCATCAGCATCTTGGCCTCCCTGATTGAGCCCTCTTCAGGCTTTTGGCCTGGGGCCCATGTCCCTCCCTCCTCCCGTAGCTTGAAGCTTATCTTCTTGAGCGTCTTTTTAAGATCATCCGTGTTTACCTCATTCAACTCGCCCCGCGCCGGAGGGGGGAAACTTGGGATGGAACCCCTCTCGGCCCTCACCAGTTGTATCTTTTCCTCCTGGCCTTCTGGATAGACGGAAAAAACGCTTTCTATGTCTCCCACTGTGGAAAGCTTCTCCAATTCCTTTTTCAGGCCTCTCGCCTGGTCAATGGAATCGGCGGTTATGGCCCCGTACCATGTGGAGCGTTCGGCGTTGTTGATTATTTCCTGCTCGAACCTTACTGATTCAGTTCCCTTGTTCTGCAATCTGAGGAGATTGAAATCGAATTTCACTTTGTTTATTAAAAGCCCGGAATACGCGGCCCAAAGGCCGCCTGCCACTAGGACCGCCACGGGAAACCTAAGCAAAAACTTTAGAAAATCAAGGTGAAGGGTAACGTCCGGGCGATCGAATACATTAAACAGCCCTTCCCTGACATGCTTGCGGTCCACCGCCACCAGCATGGCCGGCAAAAAGGTGAGCATGGCTGCCAGGCACAGCAAGACCCCGCTTCCGGCGATGATCCCCAGCTCCACTATCCCTCTGAAATCCGCGAAAACCATGGTGTAAAAGGACAGGGCCATGGTGAGGGCGCCAACCAATATCCCCTTGCCCGTGCCGCGGATGGCCGCCTCCAGCGCGACCTCGATGGAGGACGACTTCTTCAGCCTCTCCTCTTCGTAGCGCATGAGAATATGGACGCCGTAATCTATGCCGAGGCCGATCAAAATGCTGAGGAAGACGGCTGAAATAAGATTCAAATGCCCGATGAACAGTGTGGTCAGTCCCAAGGTCCAGCAGATGGAGGCCACAAGGGCGATTGTGGCCAGAAGGGGTTTCACTATGCCTCGAAAGGCGAAGATGAAGGCCAGGGTCACCCCTATCAGGGAAATGATGGTTGCCTTGGTGTTGTCGCTTTGAGAGTCCACCGTTTCATCTGTCTCCAGGGCCGCAACCCCGGTCACCCCGGCTTCTATATCCGGAAAGTCCGCGCGGAGCGCGGCTATGCGGTCCCTGAGTATATAGAGAGGCTCCTTTGCCGAGGTAAAACTGCCCTTCTTTTTCACGGGGTTCACGGTCATCATGAATATTTTTTTGTTCTCGGAAGAAAAATAACCGTCCTTTTCCGCGGCCTCTTCCTGCTTGTTAAGAAATCCAGTCCAAGGGGATTTATAGTTTTTATTCCCATCCAGCCGTTCCTTCATCTGACGCAGGAGATTATTCAGCAGGCTGAGGTCCGCGGGCGAGGATTTCTCCTCCCCTTCCTCCTTGCCGCTGTCCATCAAGCCGGAGACAAGATGCCCCACCATGGCCTCGCTGATCTTGAAATTGATCTGGCGGAAGAGGTTTTCCAGGCCAGGCTCCTCGTTCAACCTGGAGATCATGTCCTCGTTCTCCTTTAACTTCCCGAACAGGTCCTTGATTTCCTTTTCCTTGAGAAAGAGGAAGAGCTTGTCCTTGAAGTAGCCGGTGTCGATCTTATAAAAGATGTCCATGAAATGGGCGGGGTCCGTCTGTATTTCAGCGCCGAGGACATCCATGTATTCCTTCAGGCGGTCCGGATCTTCTCCCTTCGCGACCACGATCAATCCGTCGTAGTTGCCGAACTCCTCCCGGTATTTCTTGAAATTCTGGTTGTACCGGAGGTCCTGGGACACCAACTCGTTCCTCCCGGTCTGAAACGTCAGATTCTTATAGGTATAAACCACGGAAATAATGGAGAGGAGGACGCAGAAGACAATGATCTTGACTGGATGTCTCTCAACCATCCTCGCCAGGCATAGGAGGAGCTTGTCGCGGACGCCGAGCTTATTTCTGGTTGGACCGGGAAAAGTTTTCATTGATAATGTAAATTGCTGAACTTAATAATATAGAATTCGGTCTTTGGCATGAAATCCTTGTTATTTTTGCCGCGCCGTCTTTGCCTGCGGGAAAGCGGATACATCGGGAGGAACTCTATTTGGAAACGATATTTTTCAGTATACCCTAATTCAATAAAAAAATCCCAATAATCAAGGGCCTGAAACAAATAAACCTCAATAACCCGCGCGGCCCGCAAAATTACATAAAAGCTAGCCAAAAATATTTGAAATTTTCAAAAAAGGCGCAATGTTTTTTCACGGTTGGAGATACTTACTCGCCTATTCCGAAAATTTATCGCTTTTTGCCATAAAACGTTTTACTTTTTGCCGCCTTTTTGAAATTTCAAATATTTTTGGCTCATTGCCGAAATGAAATGTGCGAGATAAATTCTCAGAATAGGCGAGTAAGTATCTAAATGGATTATTTTGGGTTCACGCGGATTCCGGCCTTTGAATGTAAATCCGGCAAAAGAGGAGGGTTTTCAGGAAGATAATAATTTGCTCTGGTGGAGGATTTGGGGTTGAGGGGAGTTGTTATAGTGCGGCCAGGCCTCGCCATGGAAGAGAATCAAAGAATTTCAGGCGTTCAACCGGCAACCCTGAACTTTATCATCTTACTGACTCGCCCTTGCCTTGGGTCTTGAACACGGAGAACAGCATATTCAGCAGAAAGGTAATCCCGCCGGAAATCGCCACGAATCCGCCTAACCCCATGATCGTCATGCCGACGATCTTCGCGTATTGGTCCAGGTTTTGCGCCTCGCCGTATGTCTTTCTCTGGACCCCGTGAGACCCCGCCAGAAACAATCCCAGCATGAACATAAGCTGTCCTATGCCGTAAAGATAGGGTTGTATCCTGGCCATCTTGGGGAAGTGGACCTTTCTGCCTAAAAGCGGAAGGAGGTAGAATGACAATCCCATGAATGACATTGTGACCGCGCCTATGACGCCGTGGTAATGGGCCGGGATCCTCACGTCGCTTCCCTTGATGAGGACGCCGATGATCCCGCCGCAGCCGAATAAAATCATGGAAAAAACCAAGGCGCTGAATCCAGGCTCAAGCCATGAGGAATTTTGCGCGTCCTTTGTCCTGGAAAAGATGGACCTCAGTATTCCCACCCCGATTAAAAACGCGGCCGGACTGAAGCACCACTCCATTATGATGGTAAAAGCGTCCTTGTATTCCTTCGATAAAATATTGGTTTTAAAATAAATCATGGGCGCTGGAAGGACAAAGAAAACGGTGATTATGAAAAAGAACTTCACGGCCCGGTCCGGAATAGGCGCCTTTCCCAGGGTCAACCTCGCCAGCAGGAGCCAGGAACAGAGCATCCCTATAGTGTTGGATATCTGGAGTATATGTCCTCCGCCCCAGAAGAGCCTCTCGAAGTATGACTTCGGGCTCATTGTTGGAGGCAAGGCGTTATAGGCCAAGCCGAAACAAACAAGGGCGATTATTGCCGTTATGCCGAAGGCCCCCATTCCAAAGGACACCTGGGACAGCACGGCTTCGGGCATGGGCCTCCCTTTTCCTGAAAAGGCGTTGTAAAAGGAATGCAGGAGGGTCAAAAAAAGCCCGGAAGCGAAAAAGATCATCCCGGAATAATAAATAGGGGACTGCAGCACAGGGATATAATTGTTCAACGAGGGATCGCCCCCCTTGAGAAAGGCCGGGAGTATCAATTGGACCGTGCCGACGGCGGCAAGGGACAATCCAAGCCATCCAAGGGGGACGGCCTTCATCGGAGTGTTTCTGAAGGCGGAAAAGGAAAGCGACAGCAATACCCCGCAAAAGGTAAGAAACCAGGTGACTATGGCCAGGACCACGTGGACCACCAGGGCGGTATAGATGAAACTGCCGGAGCTGAAAAGACTTTGGACGCCGGGGGTCCGGCTCGTTGCCAGAAGAAATGCGAAAATACCGGCGAAGACCAGGGACATAATGGCAAGCAAAAGCCATCCGAGGGCCAGCTTTTTTGATCCCTCATCGATTTTTATTCCAGCGAATACTGTTTCCATGGATTGTATCATCGTGCTTCCTTTATTCACACCCGCAAGGAATAAAAAAAGAGGGACGCCTTGAGGAGGGTCTGGTTCACTTGCGCGGTTTTAAAGCCCTGAGTGGCCTTGTCCGCTATGGCGTCGGTGAGGTCGCCATACAGGCCGCCGTCGTATGAGGTCACGGAAGTCCCGATGAGGGCCTTGAAGTGGTCGTCGCTCGCGCCCATGGGGGCCAAATCGAGCCGCTCTCCTATCCGGTCAAAATATCCATTGCCTGTGTTCATGTCTTCTATGGCGTCCGGCAGGCCTTTTAAATCCGTCTCCAGGGTGGATATGGGAATTCCAAAGGGTTTAAAACCTTTATCCAAGCCTGGATGGGGAACAATGGCCTTCCCCCCCAGTTTTTTCGTCATTTCCATAACCCAGGCGGCGTCCATGAATTTTTCTCCGCATACGGCAAAGGCGGACCGGAATTCCCGGTAAAAATCCTCCCTGCCAAGGTATGACTTTGGAAACAGGGTTATGACATGGCCTTCCCTGGAGCTTATTTCCGCTGCTGGATAGACTTCCGGAGGGACGATGCCGTTGTCTCTCAATTTTTTTACCGATTCAGACAGGTCCCTCATGGTTGAAAGCGGAGACTCCACGTCAAACCAATCAGGGGTTATGTGTTCGGTCAGGACCAAGTAGTCCAGGTCGAGAAGCCGTGCTCTCAAAAGGATTTGGTCCACTGAGTACCTGCCGTCCGAGTTGGTGGAATGCAGGTGGGTGTCTCCCAAAAGCAATCGGGGGCCGGAGTTCTTGATCCTGGCCAATCCGGCATGGACTTGCTGGTCCCAAAAGGTCCGGCAGTATTCGTTGATCACCGGCTTGAGTATCTGGCTCTTGACGCTTTTGGGCAAGACAAGGGTAGCGGCGGAGAAGGCCGCGCCATACCCGAAAATCCTTTTTGTGAATTCCCTTCGGTTCATGCTTGGGATTGTAAAGGAGAAAAAAGGCGGCTTATCACTGATAGTGGCCGATATGCAGTCAACCTGCCGCGCTGAGGGCGGCGACTTTTTTGGCGAGTCTGGAGATTTTCCTCGATGCGGTGTTCTTGCGGATTATTCCCTTGCCGGACGTCTTGGCTATAATGGAGGAAGCGGTTTTCAAACTTTCCACTGCTTTTTCCTTGTTTCCCTCCTGGATGACCTTCAAGGCGCTCTTTACCGCCGTCTTCATGCGGGACCTGATGTCCCGGTTTCCGGCCTTCTTTTTTATGTTTTGCCTGTTTCTCTTGACTGCTGATGGGTGTCTGGCCAATTTTGCCTCCTAACGAATTAAGAAAATAAAGGAATATAAAAATCAACCGCGATAATCGTTGATTATTGTTGCCTTAATGATAATGAATTCCTTGAAGAAAAGTCAACTCTATAACGTCATAACAACTTGGCCAGCGCGGCCACGAGGGCGATGGAGGCGGCCATCATGCCGCCCAGCCGGAGGGTAAGGTCGTATTTCAGCCGGATTTCCAATTCCTTTAAATCCTGTTTGGTGGCGAGGCGGTCATCTATCAGTTCGGCCTGGGTGGATGCCAGGACTTCAGCCTGCTCCTCAGTGAAACCGGCTGCCTTGAGTTTTTTCACATATACGTGCGTGTCAAAGGCAATGGCGTTTCCCATGCAAATAATGTAGCACGAGGGCTATTGGAGTTCAAGGAAGGAATGGCCAGTGGCCGCAACCAAAAAGAAAATATAAGCCTATCGATTCCCTCAAAATTTTAAAATAGTTTTTCTTGCCTGAATTTAGCTCAACCAGCGGGAAGATTTTGAAAAAGCCGGCGCAGACGGGAAAGTCTCGCGCAGGCCTCGTCCACCCTTTCCCGGACCGACGCGAGGTCCTTGAAGGGCTTCATGATGCAATCCACGGCCCCTTCCCTGAAGCAGTCAAGCACCTTGCCCTGGGTGGCAAAGCCGGACATGATAATGATCTGGGCGGTGGGCCGGATTTTTTTTATTTCCCTGATCAGTTCCTGGCCGTCTCCGTCAGGCATGGAGAGGTCCAGCAGATAAATCAGGAAATCCGATTCCCTGGCCATGTTCATGGCCTTCGTGAAACCATCGGCGGTCTCGATTTCGTAGTCCTCGAAGCGGAAAAAGGTTTGGAGAGACCCGCAGATCGCGGCCTCATCGTCGATAACAAGAATTTTATATTTATCTTCCATGAATCCGCTCCAGTTCCTTAAGCCTTTTCTCTATTTCCACGAGGGCCGAGCCGCCGGGAGAGGTTTTCCGGTCCGCCGAGGACCTGACATCAATCGCCTCGAACACGTCCGCGTTGAAGATAGGGGAGAATTCCCTGAGTTTTTCCAATGGGACCTCCTCCAAGCCCATCCCTCTTTTTTCGCAAAAGGACACGACCTTCCCCGCTACCTCATGGGCCTCCCGGAACGGCAGCCCCCGGCCGGCCAGGTAATCCGCCATTTCCGTTGCGGTGGTGAACCCCAGGCGAAGGGCGTTTTCCATGTTTTTCTTGTCAGGCGTTATATTACCCATGAGGGCGGTGGTTACGGCAAGGACGTTTTTCAAGGTATCCACTGTGTCGAATAAAGGCTCCTTGTCCTCCTGCATGTCCTTGTTGTATGCCAGGGGAAGGGATTTCATGATGGTAAGCAGGGAGAGCAAGTGTCCGTATACCCGGCCTGTCTTGCCCCGGACCAGTTCAGGCACGTCCGGATTTTTCTTCTGGGGCATAATGCTGGAGCCGGTGCAAAATCCGTCCGCCAGGCGGACAAACCTGAATTCCTGCGAGGACCACAGGACCAGCTCCTCGCTCAGCCTGCTGAAGTGCATCATCATGATTGAGGCCGCGGCGCAGAACTCGATCGCGAAATCGCGGTCGCTGACGGCGTCCATGCTGTTTTTTGAAATTGCCCGGAAGCCCAACAGCCCGGCGCAGTATTCGCGGTCAATCGGGTATCCTGTCCCGGCCAGGGCCGCTGAACCGAGGGGCATAACGTCCGCCCTTTTCAGGCAGTCCTGGAGGCGTTCCCCGTCCCTCAGAAACATCTCCACATAGGCCAGGAGGTGATGGGCGAAGCGGATAGGCTGCGCCCTCTGGAGATGTGTGTATCCGGGCATGAGGACGCCGATGTTTTCCCTGGCAAGGCGGACCAGTGAGCGGACCAGTTCCGGGATCAAACCGGTGATTTCACCGATTTCGTCCTTCAGATACATCCGGATGTCCAGGGCCACCTGATCGTTCCTGCTCCTGGCCGTGTGGAGTTTACCGCCGGCCTGGCCGATCTTTTCCGTCAGACGCCTCTCGATGTTCATGTGGATGTCTTCGTGGGCCACGGTGAATTCAAACTCACCGTTCTCGATTTCCTTTTGGATTTCCCGCAGGCCGGACACTATTTTTCTTGAATCGGATTTGGTGATGATCCCGCATTTTGCCAGCATTTTCGCGTGGGCGATGCTGCCGCGGATGTCTTGCCTGTACATCCGGCGGTCGAAAGAAATGGAGGCGGTGAACTCCTCCACCAGATTGTCGGTGGGTTTGGAAAATCTTCCACCCCATAATTTTTTTTTCATAAGTTCCTTGCTCGTGAATTCATTAACCAAAAACAAGAAATAACCACAAAGGACACAAAAAATTCACAAAGAACACGGAGAAAAACTTTGTGGTCTTTGTGCCTCCTTTATGCGCTTTGTGGTAAAAAGCTTTTATTAAAAAATAATTAATCCGTGCCATCTGCGTAATCTGTGGTTAAAAAAGTTTTGGTTGCGGCGAAGCCGCGCCATGAACAATTATCATTTTTTCTCGCCAAAGACCTCGGCTGTGAAGACCTCGAACCTGGCGTCCTTGTCCTTCCATGCGTTTTCGCTGAGCCCTGCCTTCCTGCTCAAATGCCGGAGGGTCTCGTCCCTGTCCCAACCCTGTTCCGTCGCCACCTGAGGCAGGAACACGGCTGAATAAATACCCTTTTTCAAGATGACGCCGTGAAGGCCCGGCTGAAAATGACTTGGGCCAGGGACCTCCTCCGGGACGCTGAGCACCGAGATGGAGATATCTATATCGTCCAACTCGGACCCGTCCACTGGAGAAAAGCGCGGGTCCTGGAAGGCGGCATTGATGGTGCTGTCGATAACCGCCTGGTAAAGTGGCTCCCTTGGGGTGATATAGCCGATACAGCCGCGAAGCTCGCCATGTTTTTGCAAGGTGACAAAGACCCCCGCGTTTTTTTTCATGGTCCCGGTGATTTCAAAATCCTTGATCAAATCCTTTGTTGCCTTGCCCTTTATGGCGTACTCCCGCAAGACGCGGCGGGACAACCGGAGGAGGATTTTTTGTTCTATTGGGTCCAAGGGATTTCCCCGTTTGAATCAAAGACGGTTCTAATGGAAAGGCATAGTTTACCAGAGGGACAAAAAAAGGTCTACCATCTTTTTCAAAAATTCCCGGGGATGGAAGAAGAGGAGGAGAAAGGCGATAGTTCGTGGCGCGGCGAAGCCGCAACCAAAACTTTTTTAAGGACAATGAAAAGGATTTGGCAGGAAGGCTAAGGAGTAAAATATCGAATATTGAACAAGGAATAATGAATTCAGGAGGTAAAAATTTCAACCTTCGAAATTCGGTGTTCGATATTCAAACTCATCATATCTAAAACGAATATCCGTCGCCTAAGGGCCTTTTCGGGCCTTTGCCCTGGTGAAGCAGACGGTAGGTTTTGTCCCACAAAGCCTCTTCGATGCTGAGTTCTCCAAGCTTGAGAAGAAGCAGGTAGTCCTCCCTCGGCAGAATCTCGATAAGCTCCTTAAGCTCAAAGGTCTTGAGCACGGCGTTTATGCAGGTTTTCAGATCGGATTCGGTTATTTTGAGCGTGAACATTTTTTCACAGATTATCGGGTCCACGTGGACGGAAGAGTCCTGGTTGAAAAGCTTGACGAATTTGTCCAATTGCGCGGCGGTGCCATTGGCGAGGAAATGGCTGGCTAACTGGTTCAGGACGGTTTGGTATTGATCATAAACCGGCAGGGAGACCAGGTTCTCCAGGCTGGACCGGTCCAGTTTGTTTTCATTTATATTTTGTATCAGATTTTTGGCATATCCTTTGTAATTGTCCAGTATAAATCCCATGCCCCAGCCGCAAGGCGTGCACCAGGAGCCCGCGTCGCCTATGAAGGCCACATTGTCGCGGGCCACCCTCATGGTAAGGCCGCCGGACGGATACCATCCATATCTCCAATCCTTGTCCGTGATTTCAAGATCATGGAACGGTTCCGTGTCTTTTTCCTCGCGTATGACGCGCAGGTAAACTTCCTTCATGAAATCCACATCCACCATCTCCCTTGTTAGCCACAGGACCAGGGAAAGAGAGGTGTTTTCGTCATAAATCTCGTATTCAAAAACCGGCCTGCCGCTGCGCAGGGAAGCGTTTTTATCCAGATTGGTGTCCTCGAAAGTTTGCCACAGCATGTAGTCGCCGACCTCCATGGGTTTCTTGATGCCTCCCGGATGCTTGGCCACCGCCCCAAAAACAGACCACCAGTAATAGGAGTTGTGGGTGATTTCATATTTGGCGAGGATGGGGGAGTTCCAGCCCGAGGCGTCGATAAGAAGCCGGGCCTCGGCGGTCCCCTTGGAGGTCTTCAGGACCACCTTGCCGTTTGCGGCCAAGTGGTCTTCATAAAAGCACCGGCTGACGATTTTGGAGCCGTTTTTTTCAATAATGTTTTTCCAATAACCAAGTATTTCCGGCTTGACATACGGATAGCGATCGAAGAGTTCTGTTTTCCATCGGGCCTTGGCCCCGGAATAGGTTTGCGCCATGAAGCGCGTGACGCCTCCAAAGGTGTAGGGCTCGACATCAGGGTTTTTCTCCACCAGATCCTTGGGTATGAACCACGCCTTTATGGTGGCGGGCGGTTCGCCTTTATCAATCACCAGCACCTTAAGTTTTTTACTAAGCTCAGAGCCCACGGCCAAACCGGCGGGACCTCCGCCTACGATAGCGACGTCGTAATTGCCTTGTACGCTCATGATGTTCCTTTCTTTATCCTTGAAAAATCATGTAGGAGACATAATAAAACAGCCAGATCCCAAGGCCCATTATAATTCCGGCTGGTATGGAGACAGGGTGTTTTGCGTTGCTCAGCCTTAAAAAAATATAGGTTAATGAAGGCACGAACAGCGCCTCGCCGGTGACAATAAACAAAGGCGCGTCGTAAATCATTATCAGGTCCTTGCCCTGGTAATACCAACAACCCGCTCCCTTTGCCAGGCCCTCCCAAAATATCCCCAGGCAAAGGCCAACCACGGACTGCGCAAGGAGGATCCTAAAAAGGCCGAATTTTTTTATAAAGGCCCAGCCGATGTAGGCCACGCATATGGGTGTGGCGGCCCACAATAACGGCATATAGGAAGGAGAAACCCAAATATGCGGCTCATCTTTGGGATAAAACAGGACTTGCAGCGTGGAAACCAGCCAGTGGTCCGCGAATAGTTCCACGAATCCCATGACGGTGGTGCACAATAAAAATTTTGAAAGGAGATAATCCCTGGTAAGGATAATGAACAGGATTTGGCAGAAATATATGAAAAAGACCCAGGTAGAAAAAACTTTCCATCCCAAATTAAACCGCCAGTCCACGGCGGTAACCAGTCCGGATAAACTAATGATAATAAATAGGAACAGGAAGGTGTTTTTACGAAAACCTTCCACTTCTTTTTCAAGGCTGTTTATAACCCAGCGGCGCCAAAATATTTCAACCATATACCAGTTGCCTCCGCATCCTCTCGGAACTGTACGTGTTGAGCTACCGTGTCCGGTTCTCCTTGGTTTCTTGCTAAGCCTTTGGATAGCTCAGTTAAAGCAAGGAATGCGCCAGTTTTGAAGAAAACGAAGAAAAATCTTTAACTCCTTGTTTTGTAAGGAGTTTATTGGGAAAGAGGAGGAGGGGTGGGAAAGGACGGCAAGAAAGAAATGGGAATTCATGTCCCGGTCAATTTGTTGATCTTTATGCAACTACCGGAAAAATAAGGAAAAATCATAGGGACAAAAATGTCCCTATATAAATAAGGATAGGGTAAAGACCATTACTTTTGGCAATTGGCTTGAGTTTGCAAGTCATGAACTTATCGCCCTTTGGGCGGACTTTAAAGAGTCATTGGTAACTGGTCATTAGGGTGTCTTCCTGTTTATCAATGACAAATGACTAATGACTATCACCCGATGTCGCTAATATACAACTGTTTGATTTATAAACGGAAAAAATGGAAATTCCTATACTATTTTAAATTTATTGCTGAAGCGGCATGCGCGCCTTTTGTTTTATGTCAATTGTTCCTTCAACCTCACGGCAGTAACCGTTAAGTTCCACGTATGCCTTGCCGTTCGCATCTCCCGCCACGCTACCGGCCCCTTCCCAATACTCCGGACCTGCCCAAAAGTGATGTTGCGCCCTCAGTTCCTGGTCCACCACCAAGGGTTCAACTTTAAGTTTCAAATCTCCTATGGTGACATTCCATCCCATGGGATAGGTACATCCGGTATGGGGACTCTTCCATTCGCCCAGTTTCTCCACTTTGTAGTCATTGGGACCTAAATCGCGGGTCTGGTTGCCGGGACCAGTGATGGAGCCGTATCTTTCCACGTCCGCGTATTTTCCACGGTAGTCGTAGAGCATGATCTCCCGTCCGTCCTCCAGTTCGATGGCAAACCATTGCCACCCTTTTACTATGGCCTGGTAAAGCTCGCCGTATTGGCGGTCATACCAGGCAGTTCCTTTCACCTTATACGCCTTGTCTCCGATTTTAAGAGTGCCGTTGGCCGCCATTTTTTCCCGCGAATAATAATAGGTGTTGCCGCCGTATGCAAAGGGATGGGCGTTTCCACCGTAATGAAGGACCGGGGCCTTTGTCGATTCCGCGGCCAGGTCCAGGACGTAACCATCCACTTCCGTATGGAGAGAGTCCTTGCCGTTTCCGCCTTTTGCTATAATCTGGTTTCCAGGGCCGGCTACGAGGTCAAATTGATTCGGGACCTCCTTGGGCAGGGAGAAATGGACATACTCCTTAAAATGAAAACTATCGCCGGTCACATCGGTAACGGCTGTTTGCGCCAGTTGCGCGTCAAAGCCCTTGAAGGCAAAGAATACGATCTCAAACCCGAAACGCCGGGGTTCTTCCGTTTCCACCGTTTCCAGGTGTCCGGTCCAGTACCACCATTGAATAGGCTCCTGCTTTAAAAAAGCGTCATCTTTAGGCAACTCCACTTGGCCGATGATTCCCTTTTCATGATGAAAAAGGAAAAACCACGCAAAAAATACCAGCAATGCCCAGGGCAGCCAGGATTTAAATTTGTTATTTTCTTCTTTCTCCCCGGCCAATTTGAGAGGAAGGATTTTATTCAAATAGGGCCAGCAGAAGCCTAAAACACCAAGGATGACAAAGACCGGTATTACAATTACCAATTCGGGAAATTTTTTGTATAAAGCAGTGGCGAAGAACGTAACCAAAATCCATGCGTAGGTATACAAAGGGACCGCCAATACCACGGGATCAGCAGAGTGGTTCTGTTGGAATTTCTGGATAAAAGGTATCGTTAACAGTGCAAAAAAACCAAAAAAGATTGCTACTATCAATGCTTCCGGGAGGGCTTCCGGGTTGAGTTGGGCCAGCCATTCATAGGCGTCCATTATAACTTTATCTGCAAAAAACGCGGGGACAGTTGCCAAAAAGGCCACCAGGAAATCCCTGAATAATCCCTTTCCCCCTGGAGGAAACCAACGAAATCCCAATACCTGCATAAAAGACAGACTGCTTATAACCACGAACCAGCCTACGTAGTTGTCCCATGGAATTCCAAACCATTGGCCGTAATGGGATTCCGTCCAGGTCCAGAAATTTAAAGCTACCGCCAGGGGGTCCATTATAAAATCCATGCTCACGGCCAGGAAGCCGCAAAGTACTGGGCGAAGCGCCCAGGGGGGGGCAAGCCACATAGCGGTCTGTGTAACCGCATAAAAAATCACCCCCCACCCTAGGGCGACTCCCAAAGGGACCGGGCCGGGGAGTTGAAAAATAAAATAATTATAATGATATTGTTGCGGGACGCTGGCAACGGCGGAATATTCCAGTACAAATCCATAAATCATGGCGGACGCCATGATAAAGAGCGGATACCGTCCCTGTCTCCAGGCGTGGCGGAAACAAAGGACCGACAAAATAAAATTACCTATTTCTATAAACAGAAAAGGCAAGGAGTAGTCGGAGGTGGTGATATGCATAATGTTTACTCACGGTTTAGGTTATGGTAATCTTTGGCATGGCGGATAAATGTTAAAGTTAACTGGAGGCCAAAGAATGAAATTAACCCCCCAAAAAGATTTTAAAATCGTTTCCATGATGATAGGGATGCTCTTGTTTCCCTCTGTCCTGACCCTGCTCCGGGTGGAAAGGCCGGGAACCCTTGTTCTTCCCGACAATCCCTCTCCCCTAGGATATACTTGGAGTCTCCTGCTCTTTATAGTTCCCATCGTGACGATCCTTGCATGGCTCCACCTGAACCATGATAAAAAATTTTTAAAAAAATCCTTTTGGTTGACCATCGCAACTTTGGCGCCCATTGGCTTTCTTCTGGATATATTTTTAGGAAATCTTTTTTTTAACTTTCCCAACCACGAGGCAACGATTCAGTTTAATCTGCCCGGCTATGATTTGGAAACCCAAAAGTGGTTGTGGGACCTGCCCATTGAGGAGTTTATTTTTTATGGCTCAGGCTTTATGGCCATTCTTCTGCTTTATATCTGGTGCGACGAATTCTGGTTTGGGGCTTATAATTTGCCGGACTACCATGGCGAAACCAAGGCGTTGGAAAAAATAGTGGCTTTCCATCCCCGTTCCGCGATTTTAGGATTAACCTTAGTCGTATTGGGAATTATTTATAAAAAATTCTTTCAGCATCAATATAATGAAGGATTTCCAGGTTATTTTATTTTTCTAACGCTTGTCAGCATTGTCCCCTCCTGCGCCTTTTTTAAAGCCACCTTTCGGTTCATCAATTGGAGGGCCTTTAGTTTCACCTTCTTTTTTCTTTTGCTGGTCAGCTTAATGTGGGAGGCTACTTTGGGTGTTCCTTATCAATGGTGGACCTATAATTATAGCCAGATGCTCGGAATAACCATTGGGGCCTGGGGCAATTTGCCCATCGAAGCCGCGCTGTTATGGATGGCCGTCACCTTCACAACGGTTATCATTTATGAGGTGATCAAAATCTGGCTCCACTCCGGAAGGAGAGCCAGGGAAGCCTTTTTTGGTAAAGGCTAACCAGTGATGAGTCACGAGTGACAAGTGACGAGTTACGACAGATTGTTCTTGTCACTTGTCACTTTTTTTGTGCCCTTCTGAGTATCTAAAACCTCCACGTGACCTTTCCGTACACGCTCCGCTCCACCTCGGTAACCGGCACCCCTAGGGTGGAGTCCATGAACTCCGGATGGCTCGCATCCAATAAATTCCGTCCTACAAGGGAAAGTTCCAGGTCTTTCATGGGGCTCCATCCCAGGCGGACATCCATCTCAGTGTACCCGTCGATTTTGTATTCGGGAAGATTGTCAACGTACCGGAGAAAGGCGTCCAGTTCCAGATCAAAGGGAAGGTCCATGGAAGATCTCAGGGAAAATTGATTGTCCGGAGAAGATCCCTCGAACCTTTTAGGTCCCGGGTCCGTGCTGCCCCTTGGGTACAGTTGAATCTGGAGCCTTGTATAAGAAGCCTGGAATCGCCACCATGACAGGGCGTGCCATTTTGCTGAAACCTCGGCGCCATAAGTTTCTCCTGACATTTTATCGTTGGCGGGAAACGCGGGAATGACCAAGTGGGACATCACCGCGTCTCCAGGATAGGGCGCGCCGGTTTCAAAGGTCAGAAGGTTGTCGTAATTATTGTAAAAGGCCGCGATATCGAGGGAAAGTTTGTCCATGGGCTGGACGCGGTAACCCAATTCATAGGCCAGGAGGTCTTCCGAGTTAAACCCCTTATTTCCGGTAATGGTATAAAGGGCCGTGGGAGAGCCTGGAAACAGGGCGTTCGCCGGAATCGGCGCGGCGTAAAGCGAGGCCAGATCTTGGTCCGCCCGGCTCGGTGTCCTGACGGCGCGGGACACTGATGCCCATAACGTGTGCCGCTCGTGCGGGGTCCAGAGAATCCGTCCACTGGGCTGCACCTCAAACTGGCTATAATCGTTGTCCTCGAATTTCGAGCCTACAATAAACTTGAGCCTGTCCGGGACAATGGTGATTTCATCCTGAAGAAAAACATTGTATGTCTTCGCGCCACGAGACCCACGGGCATAGGAAATATTGTAGGAGTTGTCCATGTTATCGGATACGTAACGGAATCCTAGGCCCCAGGTTATTTCCTGCCTTCCGTCCGCCTGAAACCGGTGCTGAAAATCCACGTCATAGGTCCTGACCACTTGGCCGAATTTGTCCAGGAACCGGCTCTCGGAATCCGTGTGGTCGTAATACAACTGCAGAAACGAATCCGATGTGTCCGACCAGATATGTTTCCATCGTCCCAATATATTCGCGCCCTTGTCCTTTGCGTTGACCTCCGTGGGGACCGAAAAGGGGGAAAAGGGGACTGTGACATTTTCCATGTCCCCGCTGGTGTTTTTATACAAATCTCCCTGAAGGGTAAAAGAATCATCCTCGTTGGCCTCCCAATCCACCTTGAATCCTCCCTGGACGTGGTCCCAATCGTCCTTGGCGTTTTCACCTGTGGTCCAATTGAAATTGTCCTTTTTGGAACCTTTCGCATAGGCCCTGTAATGCAGGTTGTCTCCCAACTCTCCTCCGTACCGGAGAGACCCGAACCCGGTCTCTTCCTTGCCGCCTCCGCCGGAGAGCAGCCCACCCTGGGTGTCCTTCGCGTTCTTAGTGATAATATTGATGATCCCGTTCACAGCGTTTGCTCCCCAGAGCGTTGCTCCAGGCCCGCGTATGATTTCTATCCTTTCCACGTCTTCCAGCATCGTGTCCTGCTTGTGCCAGTAGACCCCGGAAAAAACCGGGGTGTAGAGCGTCCTGCCGTCCAAAAGCACAAGGAGCTTATTGGCGAAGCGAAGGTTGAATCCCCGGACCGATATGGCCCATGTGCTGGAATTCAGTTGCGCAACCTGGAGACCGGGGACCATGCGCAAGGCGTCGGGAATGGTGTTAACCCCGGAGCGGCGGATGTCATCCTGGGTGATGACGAAGATGGCCGCGGCCGACTCCGATAGCTTGCTCTCCTTTTTTGAGACCGAGGTGACGGTGATGTCCATCAACTCCTCAAGGCTTAGTTCAGTGATATCGTTGCGCGCGAGCAGCATAGGTTCCGGTTTGGACGAGGCCCTGGCGGGAAGGGGGAAGAGCTGAAAAATAAAAAGGGCGGCGATAAAAATTCTAATTGCCAGGTTTTTCATGGAGATTCTCCTAATTAAATTGCGCGGAAAACAAAAATTTCTGAACGTAATAATATACTAAAGTTTGGCTATTATAACAGAATACACTGGAAAAGAAATAAAAATTGTAACTATTCAGTGTGTTTTTATTTTTGTTCTCCTTAAAACTGAATTTTTATAGTTAATAAGGGAGCCTGCGGTCTTTTTACATCCCCCTGGCCCCCTTTTCCAAGGGGGAATCAGGCGATGTCTGGGAACATACCACG
>JACRGO010000225.1 GCA_016212295.1 Nitrospinota bacterium
GATTCAACCGGCGTTTTTGGGAAAGAGAACTTTTTGACAGGCTCGTTCAGGCATGCATTTCAACTCAGACCTTGACGTACGGTGAGCTTGTAAAAAAAATTGAAACAGGAAAAAACGTTAGGAGCTAACTGGATAGGCATTAAATATTATTTTTATGCGGGATAACGGGACCGCGCCATCCCCTGTTCTCGGATGGTGGCAGGGAAAATATGTTGTGATCGGGAGGAATATTCACCGGACGGATGAGCACGGGAGGCTTATAAAGGAGCAGAAGCTTGGGGGAGGCCCCGAAACAGCCGAATCATTCAAGAAGAAGATCAGAAAAATGATGAAGGACCCAGGCTACCGGGAAAGATCGGCGGCGGGTGAAAAGAAACTGACGGTCGCGCCGGGGAAATTATTGAGGAAGGATGCGTTTGCCACCCAGAGCTGCGGAGGTTCCAGTCCTTACGCTATTACATTCTCTTCCGGCAAGGTTACAATGTATCCTGCGGCGTTAGGTACTGTGGACTGGGCTATATGGGCCTTAACGGCTATGAGCATGTGGACTGACGTCACAACGTCATCATGGGAGTTCTGGTATAGCGTTGCTTCCTCCCCTTCTTCGTCTAATCACTATGATGGATACAGCGCGATGGGGTGGTCATCATCTCTTGGTTATGGAGTTTTGGGGCTGACAACTACGATGTATTCATCCTCCACCTGTAAAAAAGGAGAAGCGGATATACAGTTCGATAATGGGACATCGTGGGGGGTTTTGGGGGAAGCCAATCTGTATCATTTCCCTTCCGTGGCCCTGCATGAGCTTGGGCATGTATTGGGGCTTGGCCACACGGCAAACGGACGGCGATGCAAGTTGGGTTAGGCGTAGGGCAGTTGCTGGTCCTGACCCAGGACGATATTAATGGAGTTTCTTATCTCTATCCAATCTCCATCGCGGACACCACCGCTCCAACGACCACGGCTTCCCCTTCCGGGGGAACCTACACCTCCAGCCTGTGGGTAAGGCTGACGTGCTCCGACACCGGCGGGTGCTCCAAGACCTATTACACCACTAACGGGAGCGAGCCGACCACATATTCCTCGGTCTATTATTCTGCCATCTACATTGATTCTTCTATTTCAACATTGAAATTTTTCAGCGTGGATAACGCAGGGAACCAAGAGTCGGTGAAGACGGAGACCTACACAATAACCATCGACAGCGCCGCTCCCACGACCACGGCCTCTCCGCCCGGAGGTGTTTATTATTCCCCGCAGAGAATCTCCCTGTCATGTTCGGATGATGTTTCCGCCTGCGCGGGGACATATTATTGGCTGAAGGGCAACGGGGGTGCATCCTCCGGCTCCACTACTCTCTCCGTTTCCTCCTCGCCAACGTTAAGATATCACAGCGCTGATAATGCCGGGAATCAGGAGACTGACAAGGTGGAGGTTTATAAAATTTTGTATATCGCCGGGGAATGGCGCGGAAAACTCAAAGGGGACCTTAAAACCGACATGACGTTGAAGATTAAACAAAAGGAGAAGACATTCGACGGGAAGGGCTGGATGGGGGCGGCGGAGAGAGGAACGGTCGCCGGATCGGTGAATGCAAAAGGCAATGTCAGAGGGACATATAAATCCGACAATGGATGCAACCTATTCCGGTTTGCCGGAGATATCTCCGGGGAGAGAATCATAATCAGCGGCAGCGGGAAATACAAATGTGGAAGCTCCCCCTATTCCTACACTATCTCCGGGACGATGAAACGATGAAAATAAAAATGCAATAGTTCTAAAACCATTTTGGAGAAAAGGAATGAAAAAAGGCGTTTTTTTGATGCTGCTTGGCTGGTTTATGAATGGTATTGGGTGCATGACAGCCCCGGAACACGCCGCCGATGTCCGGCAAGGCATGGGAGAAGGAGACCGTGTTACCGTCGGGACCGTGCAGCGGGAAATCAAGAAGGGGATGACAAACGCGGAGGTGATTCAGGTTCTTGGATCTCCGAATATTGTTTCCACCGATGAAAAGGGACGCGAGGTATGGGTGTATGACAAGATAGCAACTGACAGGGTTTATTCCACGAGTTCTGGCGGACTTTCCATTTTGGGGCTGGCGGGCGGAGCAGTGGGAGGAGCTATAGTTGGTGGGGGCGTTTCCCCAAACTACAACCGTGGCGCGGGAGCGGAATCAACAAGCCAGAGGACCTTGACCATAATAATAAAATATGACGAGCAGGGGAAGGTGCGTGATTTCGCCTACCATGCGTCCAAATTCTAAATTATCCATGAAAAAAACACTTTTGTTGGGCTTTTTTATTTTTACGGTATTTTTAGCCGGTTGCGAGACCGTGATTCCGAAAGACGCCCTCATTCTCAAACCGGAAACCCTTGAAGACCGCCAGATTCAGACCAGGTATTTCGACACGAATGACGAAGCGAAAATTTTATCAGCATGCGCGGCGTTATTGCAGGACTTGGGATTCAATCTGGACGAGAGCGAATCCGAAGTGGGATTTATTTTGGGTTCCAAGGATCGAAGCGCCGTTGACGCGGGGCAGGTTGTTGGAGCCATTCTATATGCCGCTTTAACAGGGGCATATCTTCCCACGGACAGGAACCAAAAAATGAAGGCGTGCGTGATTACCAGGCCGATAAGCGAAAATCGAACAGCCGTCCGCGTAACATTTCAAAGAGTTGTGTGGAACGATTATGGGCAAATCACCAAACGAGAAGGCATGCTGGACCCGAAACAATATCAGGAATTCTTTGAAAAATTATCCAAGACGGTCTTTTTGGAGGCCCACCAACTATGAGAGCAATTCTTTTTTTACTTCTGTTCTGCTGGACCATTGCGGGATGCGTTACGCCGAAAGAACAGCTTTTGCACATGGATTCCAGCCAAGTTAAATTGAGGAGCATCCAAACCAGGGCATTTGACACCACGGACAAGGAAAAAACCTTGCGGACAATTATCGCCACGCTGCAGGACCTTGGCTTTGTCATGGACAAGGCCGATTCGACCCTTGGGACAATTACCGGAACAAAACTTAACCAGTATGAGCTGAGAATGACTGTCACGGTTCGACCAAGAGGGGAGACACAGACCCTTGTCCGGGCAAACGCCCAATATGAATTAACGGCAGTGGAAGACCCTAAACCGTACCAGGATTTTTTCACGGCCTTGGAAAAGGCAATGTTCTTGACTGCGCATGAGGCGGATTAAGAAACCTTGAACTAAAAGGAAAGGGTGTGTAAATATGAGGCGAGTATCTTTATTTTTGATGGTAATCTTTTTCCCTTTTGTTGCTTTTGCGGGAGATGTTTATGTGAATGGGTATTACAGACAGGACGGGAGTTATGTCGCTCCCCATTATCGTTCCGCGCCGGATGGCCAAAAATCTAACAATTACGGTCCCATGGGGTCTGGCCAAAACCCTGTTTTGACGCTCCCCGCAATGAGAGACTACGACAGAGACGGGATGTCGAACCTCTTTGACACGGACAGTGATAATGACGGGGTGCCTAACCAAATTGACCGGAATCCCTATAGCCGGAAAGATGATAATTTTCAGTTTCCGAGCTATCAAAACAGGTTGAGGTGACGAATGAAGAAAGCGATAGTTTTTTTGGCGGCACTGAGTCGGTTCTGATTACAGCATTCAGAAAAACGATTATCAGGAACAAGGAAGTTGCCCCCTTTTTTACACCAAAGTTTTTTTATAAAAACGGAAATAACCAATGGGAGGCTTTAACAATGAAAAAAATTGATATTAAAAGTTTAATCATAGGCGTTTTAGGGACGACTTTGTTTTTCGCTTTGGTTGGCGCAAAATCAAATGATAATATTGGAGATATTGTGGTTAGCTCACTCACTGTCTTGGATAAAAACGGCGGCAAGGCAGTTGTTTTAGGCTCTTGGAACGACGGCGGATTGTTCGTTATCGTCGATAAAGCAGGCAGCAAAGCAGCTTCTTTGGCGGCAGAGGATGGTCATGGGGTTTTGAGGACTTACTACACAAATGTTCCGGCGGTTGTGGTAGGGAAGGGAGTAGATGGCGGTGGGGGGGTAGCAATCTTCAACAAAGCAGGCGTCGGGGTGGGTGCTTTCGGGTCTGCTGAAGATGGTAATGGAATGTTAACAACCGCCAACACAACAGGTGCCGCATCAGTTTTTGCAGGGACTGGTGGAAATGGCAATGGGGCTTTGTCAATCTATAACAATGGGGTTTTAGCGACTTACAACAAAACAGGCGACATGGAAGGTTCTTTAGCGGCTACCGAGAAGGGAGGGTTTTTGTCTATCTACAATATGCACAATAAAGCGGTTGTGAGTATGATGGCAGGCCCTGATTCAGAAGGGGTTTTGATATTGAATAATAGAATTGTCGATTTAGGGACACCTTGATATCACAAAATGTGATTTCTTCCAGGGTAGTGTCAAATTCTTTTTTCATGCAAAGCTCGCCAAAGAGCGCAAAGGATGGATATTATTTTGGATGCAAAAAACTTTCAGGGAAAAGTGAGTACCTCACAATTCATATTTCCACGGATTAATTCTTTGTTGGAGGGGGAAACATGAAGATGGCAAAAATCTTTTTATACGCGCTTCTTTTTTGCGCTGTCATGGCCAGCAGTGCCGAGGCGGGAAAGCGCGGAACGGTTGACGGCCTGTGGAGGGGAAGGGTCGTATTCTCGTATTCAACGGGAGGACGAGCTTCGACCGTGTTGGCCGCCAACACCGGGTATGCGGATTACTTTACCGGAACGCTTCGGGAAACAAGCGCCTATGGCACTGCGTATTACAGCGTGGACGGATCAAAAAGCAGGGGGCATAAACACATTTCCGGTAATTTTTTGAGTTATGACGGCTGCTCTTCAGGAACGTGGTCATTTACCGCGAACGGCGGGACGGTGAAAGCATGGGCCAGCGGAACAAATGCGTGTTATGGATATACTTTTACCATGTCAGGGAACTTGCAATGATCTTCACATACGCGAACAATCAAGATTAGGCGTAGGCGGGGAGGGAGCATTGGACGGCCTATGGAAGGAGCAGGTCCTGATAAGATAATCCACAAGCCGGATCACAATGTTTTTTCCATAATTTTTCCTTATGCCCTTGAAAAAGACAAAAAATGAACAGGAAAGGCTCAGAGTAAAAATCAAAAAAAATTCTTTTGATTTCTCCTCGCTTGGTAAATCTTCTGGCCCTTGAACATCCATCGCCTTCGTGCTACATTGTTTCCATGGGAAACGCCATCGCATTTGACACCCACGTATATGTGAAAAAGCTCAAGGCCGCCGGTTTCACGGAGGAGCAGGCTGAAATTCTGGCCTCCACCCAAGCCGAACTCATAGACGACCGCCTCGCCACTAAAAACGATCTAAAAGAACTAGACCTGGCGCACAAACGCGATATAAAGGAATTGGAGACCGCCCTAAAGCGTGACATGAAAGAACTGGAGACCGGCCTCAAGCATGACATGAAAGAACTGGAACTACGCCTGAAACATGACCTTACCCTCCGGCTTGGCGGCATGATGGCCGCCTCAATAGCCCTCGTGGCAGCGCTGGTCAAATTGCTATGAGGCCTCCTCCTTCGATCGACCATCCACTTGCCTCTGGCCATTCCGGATGAATATACAAAAGGAACCGTCCATGTAAACCAAGGCCCAGCCTGGATTTTCGTACAAATCCTGGGCCCTTTTGGGAATGCAGACGGCAATGGCCGGATAGCGGTTATCCATGAGACGCCTGACCAGGACCGCGTTGGCGCCGTAATTGTCCAATGCGGACTCGAAATCTTCCCGCGATGTAATGGTTTTTTGATGGTACTGCCTGAAAAAATCCTCACCGAAAATCTCCAGCCTCCCGTCATAAACAGGTTTTATTCCTTTCCATAAAAGCAGGTTCCCGTCACGCAGATCTGTCGGGAATACCGGACCCCTGATATTATTCTCCAGCATGAAGTCGACCGGCCGAGTCGCGAACTTTTCCGGTGGATAAAGCCCGGTCCCAAGGGGATAAACGAAAAGAACGCCGGAAAGAAGGTTCATGGCCCGTAAAAGAACAAGCACAAACAGCAGGAAACTGACGGCGTGGCTCCAATAATATGGCGGCATGTCCTTCCCGGCGGTTTTGGTGGACAAGGAGGCGCCTGCGAACGGAGCTGCCGCGAGCGCGAAGAGGGCCAAGTTCCTGTTGGCCTTCATGGCAAGGAACAAAAAGGCAAGAAAGACCATCAGGTGGTAAAGGGAAATCCTGGCGCCGGACCTGAAAAAGGGCGCGCCCGCCAGGAAAAAAAATACAACCAGAACCGCCAGATATAGCTTGTCAGCCCTCCAGAGTCCGGGCAGCAGTTGATGCGTGGGCACTAGTTCCGTGATGTTGGAAAAAAAGCTGCCCCCGCCCATCATGCTGTATTGCTCGAAGGGGACCAAGGCCCCCTTCAAGCCGAATGGATTGATGAAGGACGCGAGCACGGAAAGAAATATAATGGAAAGAAGCTCCCGTTTTTTTCTCGCCGTTGGATGCGTCATTTGAAAACAGAAAAACCCGTGGATCGCCCTTTCCATTTCCCAGGAGATGAACAGAAAAATTTGGAGCATGACGCCGAGGATAAAGAGTCCATGCGCGTTCACCCAAAGAAGCTGCACGGCCGGAATTAAAAAAACAGCCCTCGGCCGGCGCGGGTTTTCCTCCATGTGGGATTCCAGCAGATAATAAACGCACGCGAGAAAAAAGAAACTTAAGGCTTCCGGCCTTTCACGCAGGCGGCCCTGGACGATAAAAAGCGCCAGGAGGAATATTATAAGAAAGGAAGGACTGCCTGGCTTCCGCACGGAAAGCAAGAGAAGGGAAAAGGTCGCGCACGCCAAAAGGGAGGTGAGAAACGAAACGCCTGTGAAGCCAAGGTTTTTATAAAAAAAATAGAGAAGGACCTGGAATCCCCATAGCCGGTTGATCCAGGGTTTGCCTTCCCCGGCAACGGAGAGGTGGTCGGTGTCAGGGACCCTGCCGGTTGAAAGGATTTCCTTCCCTGCCGCCACATGGAACCCGAAATCGTGGTCCACCACCGGGTGCCAGGCCGTAAGGGCCACCAGGACAAGGAAGAAGAAAACCGGGAGGAAAAGTGGATTGCTTTTCAGCGATTTCATCAAGGAGACGGGTATCCGGTCCAACCGGAACCAAAAAGGCTATTCGTGTAAATTCGTGGCTTACTAATTCTCAAACATGCTCCCTTTTTAATTTATCAAAATCCCCTCTTGCCTTATCAATAACCTGGTCAAGGGCCTTCCTCTCCGGCGGCATGACCGCAACGAACTGCCATACGACGCGAAGTTGGGTCGGGAGATGGTTCTGGTCATACGCCAATACGCTCAAGCTCAATATCTTTCCGAATAAATTATCTATCCGCGCATTGCCGTATTGTGGCGGGAAAATAACGGAAATATTGGCGCCCTTCAAGAGTTCGCCGTAACTCCCGGAACAGGCAAAATCGCAAAGGATCCCCTCCACGCTGATATTGACCACCTTGGCCTCCACCTCGCGGCCTTCCCATCGCACCACCGCCTTGGTGTCCGGTATACTTATCCTGTCATGCACCCTCAAACTCCTGGGGTTGCAGACGTGGTTTATCTTTGCCCTGAACTCCGCGGGGGTGAATGGCGAGACAAGGACATGTTCAACGCCCTGCCTCGTCAACTCATCCAGAGTTTCTCCGGCTTTTTTATGCCCAAGGATGATGAAAGGGGTTTCCCGATTTGCCTGGAAGAAACTCCGCGTTTTCTTGTAAAGGCTGGGGCCGTCCATTCCAGCCATTTTATTGCCGCAAATCACAACGTCGAACTTTCTGCCCTGAAGCTTATGGACCGCGGCCTCCGATGTGGCCGCCTCAAAGACGTATGTGTCGTTTAGTTCGGAAAAAATATACCTCCTCAACAACTCCCGCACAGTTGGGGATTCATGAATAATCAACAGACTGCGCATATAATCTCCTCTCAAGAATAATTGGCTGAATACGCCTTCCAATGGGTATCCAGAATGCCTTCTATGGTGCGGTACCGGGGATCCCAGCCCAACAATTTTTTCGCCAGGGACGCGCCGGCGTAAACCCGGGCCGGGTCCCCTGCCCTCCTCCCGACTATTTCCACCGGGATATCCTTTCCGGTGACAGTCCTGGCGGCCCGGACCACTTCCATCACGCTGAAGCCCCTTTCCGTTCCCAGGTTGACCTTGAGGGATGGATTATTCTCCTCAAGATAATTCAAGGCGGAAAGGTGCGCCTCGCTCAGATCGGACACATGGACATAATCCCGGACCCCTGTGCCGTCCGGCGTATCATAGTCGTCCCCGTACACCAATACCTCTTCCCTTATGCCTGCCGCTACTTCCATAACCACGGGTATAAGATTGGTCGGATTTTGTTCCAGGCCTGTGATCCTCCCCTGCGGATCGTATCCTGCGGCGTTGAAATATCTTAGGGAAACGAACCGGAGGCCACGAAGTTTTTCGTACCATTCCAACAGCCGCTCAATTTCCAGTTTAGTGAACCCATAAAAATTCGTTGGCTTTAGGGGATGATTTTCATCAACAGGAAGATAATCAGGTTCTCCATATACCGCGGAAGAAGAGGAAAAAATGAACATTCTGATTTTTGCCTCTGACATGGCGTTTAGCAGGTTAATGGTCCCGGAAATATTATTTTCCGCGTATTTTTCCGGATGCAGCATGCTTTCTCCAGCCGACTTGAAGGCCGCCAGATGCACCAAGGCGTCGAACCCGCTGGCCATAGCCTTTTTCAGCGCCTCCATGTCCAGGATGTCCCCTTCGAAAAATTCCGCGCCGCCTTGCAGATTGGACCTGAGTCCGGTGCTGAGATTGTCAAACACCGTGACTTCATGCCCTGCGTCGAGAAACCGCCTTGCCACATGGGACCCGATATACCCCGCCCCGCCGCATATAAGCACATTCATTTTCAAAACTCCTATCAAATATATCTGAAATTTAAATTTTTTTTACCGCAGAGCGCAAAGACACGGAGAAAAGAAAACAATGTAACCAAATATTTTACAAAAAACTCTGCGCCTCTGTGTCTCCGCGGTTCATTTTTTGGTTAATTTTATGAATTGCGCGTGTATTCATGCTATCAGAAATCATATCCTTTTAAAGGTTGAAAAGTAAACTATATGGGCCAAAATGGAAAATGGGGTCCTAAAAATGTTAAACTTTTTCGATTCAATTTTTTCATTTCAGCGGTCAAATTCTTGTTTTATCTCCCTGGAGGATAAACCATGCAAGCCGAACAAACCGGACTTACCCTTACTCAGCATATACGACTGGAGCAAAAGGCCCACGCCTCGGCCACAGGCGAATTTTCCGGGCTCCTCAACGAGATCCTCGTTGCCGGGAAAGTAATCTCCAGGGAGGTCAACACCGCCGGACTCAAGGCCGAAATGGTTTTGGGGGTGACGGACAACGTCAATGTCCACGGCGAAAAGGTCCAAAAACTCGATGAATACTCCAATAACACCATTATTCACCTTCTCCAGCGTTGCGGATACCTCGCCATCATGGGTTCAGAGGAAAACGACGAGCCGATCACAATTCCCGAAAAATATGGAAAAGGGAAATACGTTTTGCTCCTCGATCCCTTGGACGGCTCCTCCAACATCGACGTGAATGTGAGCATCGGGACCATTTTTTCCATCTATAAAAAGATCAGCTCCGGGGAGTCAGGCGCCACAGAGGACCTGCTCCAGCCTGGAAACCGGCAGGTGGCGGCTGGATACATCCTGTACGGCTCCAGCACGGTTTTCATTTATACCGCCGGGAACGGGGTGCATGGATTTACCTTTGATCCTAGCGTTGGCGAGTTTCTCCTTTCCCACCCGAACATTAAAATTCCACAAAAAGGGGGCATATACAGCGTGAATGAAGGAAATTATAATTTGTGGAGCAACGGCCAAAAAAAATACGTGGAATACCTGAGGGAAATTGACAAGGCCACCGGCCGGCCATATAAGGCCAGGTATGTAGGCTCAATGGTGGCGGACCTTCACCGCACCCTGCTCAAGGGCGGAATATTCATGTATCCCGCCGATAAAAGCTCTCCTGAAGGCAAACTGAGGCTCGGATACGAATGCGCTCCCATGGCCTTCATAGTGGAACAGGCTGGAGGCAAGGCCAGCACTGGAAAGCAGCGCGCAATGGACGTAATCCCCGCCAAACTCCATCAACGCATCCCCCTCTACATCGGCAGCAAGGAAGACGTGGAAATGGCGGAGAAATTCCTGGCGGAGGACCTTTAAATTGAAAACCAAAAAATCCATGAAGCACTGCCGCGGAAGCGGGACCGTCATCGATCCACTGCCCATAAACGATTACATCGGCCCGGACAGCAAGGACATCGCCACCCTCGTGGACAAGGGCCTTGTCTGTTATAACGGCGGGAGGCTGAGGGAAATTTGCTGGCTTTTGCGTGACATCCTTTCCAGGGACGATGTGGTTCTGGGCCTTTCCATTTCAGGCGCTTTGACCCCGGCCGGATTCGGCGTCTCCATCTTCGCCCCTTTAATTGAAGCCGGGTGGATTGATTACATGGTCTCCACAGGGGCGAATATCTACCACGACATCCATTACGCCCTCGATTTCAAGTTCAACGTAAAATACCCCTGGGGAAAAGACGACGAGTTGAGGGAAAAAGGGATCGTCCGCATTTACGATATACTTTTTGACAACAAGGTCCTGTTCGATACTGACAAATACTGCCTCGATCTCATGAAAAAGCCCGAATTCAGGAAAAAGATGGGTACCTCTGAACTTCATTACCGCCTGGCTAAATACGTTGATGAAACCGCGAAAAAAAATAGCGCCAGGCCCTGCATGCTGACCGCCGCCAGGAAATATGACGTCCCCATATACGCCCCGGCCCCGTGCGACGGGACCCTTGGCCTGAACGCCGGGGCATTGGAGATGTCGGGCCTCCCGGTGCAATGGGACTCCGTGCATGACATCAACGAAATAACCGGTCTTGCCTATTGGGCCAGGCAGGAAGGAAGGAAAAGCGCGGTCCTTGTTTTAGGCGGGGGAGTCCCCAAAAACTATATTCTTCAGACAGGGCCGCAGATACAGGAAATCCTGCACCTTGAGGATGACGGCCACGATTACTTCATGCAGTTGACAGACGCCCGCCAGGATACCGGCGGGCTGTCAGGCGCCACTCCCTCCGAGGCGGTGACATGGGGAAAGGTCAACCCTGAAACGATCAGCCGCAATATCGTGTGCCACGCGGACGTAACCATCGCCCTTCCCATTATTGCCGCCTATCTGTTCGCCACGGTAAAGCCAAGGAAGCCAAAGAGACTTTACCAGAAAAGAGAGGAATGTTATGATGCGCTGAAAAAGGCATTTCTTGGAAAAAAAAACCGAATAATCATGGAAAACCATGATTACAAAAACCTGGAACCACGAATTAGCACGAATTAACACGAATATTTCATAAAAACACACTTATTGGCATTTAGAAACAATTAGTGTCCATTCGTGTTAATTCGTGGTTCATATTACAACATAAACAACGCGCTAAGGAGAATTTGCATCCATGAGAAACGTCACCATTATTGGTTCAGGTCCAGCCGGATACACAGCGGCCATTTACACCGCCAGGGCAAACCTTAAACCCGTGCTTATCGAAGGCTCGCAGCCCGGCGGCCAGCTCACCATCACCACCGAGGTGGAAAACTTTCCCGGTTTTCCTAATGGACTGGACGGCCCCCAGTTGATGGAGAACATGAAAAAACAGGCCGCGCGTTTCAGCACGGAATTCATGCAAAACAACGTTACCTCAGTTGACCTCTCGAAGCGTCCATTCAGCATTGTCCTGGACAACAAAAATACCATCCAAACCAAGACCCTTATAATCGCCACCGGGGCCACTGCAAGATTGCTTGGGATAGAATCGGAAACAAAACTCATGGGTTATGGCGTTTCAGCATGCGCCACCTGCGACGGCTTTTTTTACCGGGACCTGGACGTCATGGTCATGGGCGGCGGAGACACCGCCGTTGAAGAGGCCATCTTTCTCACCCGCTTCGCCAAAACCGTAACCATTATCCATCGCAGGGACGCGCTGCGCGCCTCAAAGATCATGCAGGAAAAGGCTTTTAAGAATGAGAAGATTAAATTTCAATGGAACTCGGTGATCGAGGAGATCCTGGACGTGGGCCGGCAAAAGGTCACTGGAGTAAAATTGAAGAACACCAAAACCGGCGAGATCACCACCCATCCATGCGACGGGGTCTTCATCGCCATCGGCCATTCTCCCAACACCGCCATTTTCAAGGGCCAATTGGAATTGAATGAAACAGGATATATAATCACCAAACCTGGAACTTCCAAGACAAACGTTGAAGGGGTTTTCGCGGCGGGTGACGTGCAGGACCCGATTTACAGGCAGGCCGTGACGGCAGCGGGGACAGGCTGCATGGCCGCTATCGACGCGGAGAGGTTCCTGGAAGATAACCCTTGAGCTTGGAGACCCCGGCGGCAAAGACCCATTTTCTCTTGAAAAGGGATTTCGGGGCCACATGCTGGTAAAGGGGATTATACTTGCAGATCTGGCGGCAGTATCGGAATCCTTTCAGAAAAAAGGACATTTTGGAATATATGCACTTTTCACAAAAAAGGGGAAGCTCTTCCATTCGCGGATCCATAAACCTAACCTCTTTTTTTTATTTTTTTTCTTTGCTGCTTTCCTCCCAATAAAAAGCACAAATCATGCCAAAGACAAAGCCAATAAAATCAATGGCCGTTGTGCAGGATTTTTGACTTAGCTGTGTGATTTTATATTATTACGTTCAGAAATTTGCGTTGTCCGCGCAAATTTCTGAACGTAAAATATCATCGAACGTTTGAATACATCGAAATTTATTTTGGTTGCGGCCATGCCGCGCGATGCAGTGGTTTAAACCGCTCTATTTTGGCGGACCAGATCATTAGCCTTACCGGCATTAAAGCTGAAGAACGGTGTCCGCATCTCCTCAGGCGTGTGGTGGTCCAGGACGAAGTCAATGGCCGTGAAATTGTCCTGCTTGCCAATCACCTGGAATTCGGCTCCAGCACTATTGCTTCCATCTACAAAGATCGCTGGGAAATCGAGTTTTATAGGTTTGTGATACATATCAAAAGAAATATTATCCGCATGAATCCATTTTTTTCGCGAAAATCCGCGTTCCATGAAATTTTTCACATTTTGCCGGAAGTTCAAGCCATAAGGGCCTAATTGTAGAAAAGAACGGCCTGGGATTCAAGGCGGACCGGGGATTTGGTTTGACTTCGGAACGCCGTTTTGATAATATTCAACCTTTTGAATGCAGGCAAAAAAGGAGTTTTTATGATTGAATTAGTTTACGCGGACAACGGCGCGCAGGGGGCGGCCCCTTCATTCATGGGGATCTTGCCGCCCTTGCTTATGATGATGGCCATTTTTTACTTTCTTTTGATCAGGCCTCAGCAAAAAAAGCAAAAGGAAAGGGATGAGACGTTAAAGACCCTGAAGGAGGGCGACAACGTGGTCACCACTGGAGGAATCTACGGCAGTATTTCAAAAATCAAGGGGGACACGGTTGTCCTGAAAATAGCCGAGAACGTGAAGATAAAAGTCGAACGGAGCGCCATCAACGGCCTTAAAAACGAGCCTTGAGAGCGGCTATGATATTTAAGATTTTAGATTGTGGATTTTAGATTGGAAGAATAAAAAGAAAAATTACCACAATTTTAGCCACTTGCAACTTTAGCCCACTTTAGCCACTCGCATAAATAAATTCATGAACAAGAACCTGAAATGGAAGGGATTGCTGATTGCCGTTATCGTCGGAGTATCGGCCTATCTGGCGTATCCGCTTGACAAGAAAATCAACCTTGGGCTGGACCTTCAGGGGGGAATGCATCTAGTCCTGGAAGTCCAGAACGACAAGGCGGTTGAAACCACTATTGACAGGACCCTTCGCGAGATCAAGCGCTCTATCGCTAAAGCTGATATGGATATTCAGAGGGCGGAGAAAAATCCTGACAATAGCTTCACAATCGAACTCTTCGACGGGAAAAATCTGGAATCAGTGAAGAAAATCGTCGAGGAAATTCCCGGCCTGGTCGCCAGGGCATCGGAATCCACCCCCACAAAGCTTACTTACTCACTCGACCAGCGTGAAGTAAAAACAATAAAGGAAAACGCTGTTGACCAGGGGCTTGAGACCATACGAAACAGGGTGGACCAATTCGGCGTGGCCGAGCCCTCCATTCAGCGCGAGGGAGAAAGAAGGATAATAGTCCAGCTTCCAGGCATCAAGGACCCGGAGAGGGCAATAAATCTTATCGGCAAGACGGCGCTCCTGGAATTCAAGATGGTTGACGAGGAAAACAGCCTGGACGACGCCCTTGCGGGCCATGTCCCCGCCGGTGATGAAATTCTTTATGAACGCACGGTCAACGCCGAAACCAAGGCCGTTAAAAAAACTCCCCTGCTCCTCAAAAAGGAGTCAGTCCTTACAGGCGACTATCTTACCAAGGCCGAGGTCAGGATCGACCACAATTACATGCAGCCCTATGTTTCCATCAGTTTCAACAATGCAGGCGCGAGGCTTTTCCAGACTATCACGCGGGAGCATGTAAAGAAGCGCCTGGCCATAGTGCTGGACGGGGCCGTCTATTCAGCGCCGGTGATCCAGGAAGAGATTTCAGGCGGCCAGGCCCAGATATCAGGACGCTTCACCTCCGAGGAGGCCCATGACCTGGCCATTGTGCTCAGGGCCGGTTCCCTTCCCGCGCCTGTCACCATACTTGAAAACAGGACAGTCGGACCTTCCCTTGGCCGTGACAGCATTCAGCAAGGCGCCAACTCGTTCATAATCGGCACGGCCCTCGTGGTGGTTTTCATGGTAATCTACTATAAATTAAGCGGGGTCATTGCCGTAATAGCCCTTTTATTGAACATTGTTCTGCTAATGGGCTCAGTGGCTTACATGGAGGCGGCCCTGACCCTTCCAGGCATCGCGGGAATTGTTTTGACCGTCGGCATGGCCGTGGACGCCAATGTCCTGATTTATGAGCGCATTCGCGAGGAACTCCGGCTTGGGAAAACGCCCCGCGCGGCGGTGGACGCGGGATTTGAGAAGGCCTTCGCCACCATAATGGACGCGAATGTAACCACGCTCATCGCTGCGGTTGTCTTGTTCCAGTTCGGCACCGGCCCGATTAAAGGCTTCGCCATAACTCTCTGTATAGGCCTCTTGGCAAGCATGTTCACTGCGGTATTCGTATCGCGCTTTATATTCGATTTCCTGACCAGCCATTGGAAGGTCAATAAGGTGAGCGTCTGATGGAATTAATTAAACCCGGCACAAATATTGATTTTATCGGAAAGCGGCATATCTGCATCACGCTGTCAGTGTTGGCCATTCTGGCCACAGTGGTCTTGTTTTTTGTCAAATCCGGTTTCAATTACGGCATCGACTTCGCCGGCGGCACCCTGGTCCAACTGAAATTCCAAAAGGAAATATCCATTGAATCCGTGCGTGACGGGCTGCATAAGATGAACATGGGCGACAGCGACATCCAGCACTTCGGCTCCAGGAAGGACGTGCTCATCCGGACTGGAAAGTGGACGGAGGATTTGAAGGATGTGGGCGAGTCGATGAATAAAAAACTGAAAGAGGAATTTCCGGACAATGCTCCGGAAGTGGAAAGAGTGGAAATGGTTGGTCCGAAAGTGGGGAGCGACTTGCGGGAAAAGGCGTTTCTGTCCCTGTTCTATTCCATGGTGGGCATACTTATCTATGTGGCCTTCAGGTTTGAGCTGAAGTTCGGGGTGGCCGCTATATTGGCGACCCTTCACGATGTCCTCATAATGGCCGCGGCTTTCCTGATCACAGGCAAGGAATTCAATCTGACCATAGTGGCCGCCTTTTTGACCATTATCGGATATTCGCTCAACGACACAGTCGTGGTTTTCGACAGAATCCGCGAGAACCTGCGAAAGGCAGGCAAGAAGGACCTGCTGCGAATCATAAATGACAGCGTCAATCAGACCCTGAGCCGGACCATTCTAACCAGCGGGCTGACCTTGCTGGTGGTTGTAGCGCTGTTTTTCTTCGGGGGTGAGGTAATACATGATTTCGCCTACGCCCTTCTCGTCGGCATTATAGTCGGCACATACTCCTCAATCTACATCGCAAGCCCCTGCCTGGTTATATGGGAAAATCTGGCCGCCAGGAAGAAACAGGGGTGACCTTTTTTTATTTAGATTCTTACACATTCATTCTAAGAATTCGTCTCTTACAATTTCGTTATTCGATTCACCAAAATTTCAAATATCTTTGGCTATATTTAAGATTTCGGATTTTTAAAAGCCTAACCCCGCGAAAATACGGCTTTCTTATGCGAGCATGAAGCCAACCTCACCTTCCTCAGCCCCCTTTTTCCCGATTCTATTATTCTTCATAACCCTGGCCGCCGCCATTATCCGTTTTGCAGGCATTGATTTCGGCCTGCCTGGAACGTTCGCCAGGCCGGACGAGGAACTCCTGATTTCCGAAGGTTTGAAATTTTTTAACGAAGGATTTCAGCCACAGCAATACAATTATCCCGCGTTTTACAAGTATATTCTGCACTTTGTCTTCCGCGTTTACCATTTCCTGGCGGCTCACGGTCCTGGGTTTCAGTTTTTCCCAATGGAGAAGTATTATTTCGCCGATAGATGCCTCTCCGCCTTTTTCGGGACCGCTACCGTTCCCTTGCTCTATTACATCGTGGCCGGGATTTACGGCAGGTCCGCCGGAATATTGAGTTCTCTCTTTTTGTGTTTTTCCTATCTGCATGCCAGGGATTCCCATTTCGGGACCACGGATATAGCCCTCACTTTCTGGACGGTGGTTGCCTATGGCGCGGCCATGAAAATTATTAAAAAGCCCGGTTCCTGGAACTACGCGCAAGCCGGGATGGCCGCGGCCTTCGCCTTCACCACCAAATATACCGGCATTATCGCCGTTAGCCCGGTCCTTGCCGCCCACTGGCTTGTTAAAAGGAATTGCCAGCCGTTTCCAAGGGACAAGGCCGGTAAAGCCAAGCCCGCCACGGACGGTTTCCTCTTTGTCTTCGTTCCAGCGGTTTTATTTTTTTCCTTTCTGAGTTCCCCATATCTCTTTTTGAAGGCCGGCGACGTTTATAAGGATATTTCTCTTCTTTTCAACGCCCTGCATGTCTCTTCCTCCGGCGGGAATGCCTCAATTATCCATCACCTGACTTTTACCTTCTATTACGGTCTGGGATTGCCTTTATATATCGCGGCGGCAGCGGGCCTCGCGTACCTTTTTTCACGGAAGAAGAGGGAAGATTGGGCCACTGTCGCATTCCCATCTGCATATCTGCTGATTATGGGAATGGCGCCGGTCAAATACGTCCGGTACATGCTGCCGGCTATCCCATTTTTTTGCGTGGCGGCAGGCGTCCTCTGGGCCGAGGCGTCTAAAAAAATAGAAAAACTGGACCCATGGTTTTTTTACGGACTGCAGGCGGCATTGCTGGCTGGCGTCTTGCTTCCATCCGCCAGGAACATTCTGTTTTTCGACCGGATGGCGCTTCGGACTGACAGCCGGGTCCTGGCGTCCCAATGGATTAAGAAAAATGTCCCCAGGGAATCCAATATTCTCGTCCACGCCTCGGAAGGGACCCTGGATATGCCTTACGATTTAGATGGTTATAATTTGAGCTGGTTGTCCAAGGGAGGGGATGCCAAGGTTATTCCGGAGATAAAAATGGACAGGGCCATCATTGATTACATAATAATCGCCAAACATAGTTACTTCGCGGACAGGTCCATCCAATACGAAACGGCCCGGTTTTTGGCTGATATTATAAAGAAGAGAGGCAGGGAGGTCTTTTCCCTTAAGCCTTATATCTTCACGAGGGAAAAGGGGAAGGCCCCGGTTTACGACCTGTCCGATGTTTTTTACATACCACTGGCGCCCACAGGGCTTGTGCTGTATCCCGGGCCTGGCATTACGATTTACAAGATTGAGAGATAAAATACAGGTTCTGGATACTTATGTCGAAGGAAAACCTTCAAAATTCAGCGGTTCCTTAGTTCGATATTTGTTATTCGATTCACCAAAATTTCAAATATCTTTGGCTATATTTTAGATTTTAAAATCCCAAATCCGCAATCCCAAATCCCAAATTCCTGTCAATGCCCCATGTGCTCATGCCTCATGTCCATGTCCTCATGAATGGATACAACCTTTGCCTCTGCCTCCACCTTTGCCCCGTCCTTGAAATGGAGGATCAGTTTGACGGAGTCGCCGAACTTGAGGTCCGGGCTGATCTTCTGAAACATCAAGTGGAATCCGCCGGATTTCATTTCCAATGAACCGTTGGCCGGGATGGCCAACTCATTCACTTGGCGCATCTTGGCCACATTGCCCTCGATAAGGGTTTCATGCATCTCCACTTTTTCCGCCTTGTCAGTGGACAGGGAGACCAATACCCTGGCTTCGGAGCCATGGTTATGGATGGCCATGTATCCAGCGGCCTTGGGTTCCTTGGCCGGGATATAGCGAATCCTGCAATTTTCCACCATAACGCCTTCATGCGCGCCGGACGCCAGCGCGGAAGAAGCTAAGCCGATGAGAAAGGCAACGCAAAGCAGGGCGGTAGTTTGTTTTTTCTTTAGAATTTTCATTTTTGTCTCCTTAATAATTTAATAGAAAGTTTAAAGTGACTAAAGTTGTGGAAGAAAAGCAATTTTTATTTTTAACTTTAGTCACTTTAGCTCACTTTAGTCACTTCAAACTTAATTGCGGCTCCACCGCGCCGTCAGCGTTATCCGCGTTCTACTCAAGATAATGCCTCATCCCCTCCTCCAGCTTTTGAGGTCCCTCGCTGTAACGGAACATATCAAGCACTTCCCCGCTTGAGCTCAGGAAAAAGTAGGAAAGGCTGTGCTCGAATTGGTATGTCCTGTCGTCCTTCCTGGTCTCCTCGTTTATCTTGTAATGGACCCCGAACTCCTCGGCCACCTTGCGGATTTCTTCCTCCGAGCCGGTCAAGCCGGCAAATCCCGGATCGAAGTTCTTCATGAATTCAGCGATTTTTTCACGCGAGTCGCGCGCGGAATCGAAGGAAACAAAGGCCACCTGGACCCTTTGGGCGTCCTTTTCAAGCTGGCGCATGGCCTTTGTCATATCAGCCAACGCGGTGGGACAAAAATCCGGACAGTGTGTGTAGCCGAAGAAAACCAGTAGAAAGTCCTTGCCGAAGTTTCCAAAGGAGAAGCGGTTTCCCTTGTGGTCGGTTAAAGCCAGGCCACCTAGGTTTTTCACTGAGGCCATTTGCATGGGCGCGTATTTCCCGTCCTTCCCATAGATTGCATCCCGCACCTTCCCGCCGCCATAATAGGCCAAGGGAAGAAACGCAAGGGAAATAATGATGAAAATGATGTTGTTTTTTTTCATTAGAGTAAGTTCAATTTATCAAAAACCGGCTTCCAAAGTCAAAAAGAAAATCCGACGCGGCTTCAACGCGACAGGATTTGTCTTGATTGGAGATACTATTGTGTAGGTTGTATAATTTAAAAAAGATTGTAACTATTCAGCGTGTTTTTATTTTTGTTCTCCTTAAAACTGAATTTTTATAGTTAAAGGGAGCTTGCGGTCTTTTTACATCCCCCTGGCCCCCTTTTCCAAGGGGGAATCAGGCGATGTCTGGGAACATACCACGATGGACGGCACAACCCATTCCCCCTTAACAAAGGGGGATTAAGGGGGATATAAAGATGCATTTAACGGCGACTATCGGGGTTATATAATATTTCGCTGAATAGTTACAAAAGATTTTTTTCTTTGCGGCCTCTGCGTCTTTGCGGTGAATGGATTAAGAAGGAAACAAGGCGATGTTTTCTGCTGCATTAGAAAAATGGCTCCTGGAAAAAATCGGGGCCAAAAAAAAAGACGGCTCGTACAAGACGGAGAGAGTAATCGCCGGACCCCAAGGCGTTGAAATTTCCCTTGCCGGACCAGCGGGCCATGCGCTCAACTTCTGCTCCAACAACTACCTGGGATTATCCAACCATCCCAAGATCAAGGAAGCGGCAAGCCGCGCCCTGGAGTCATATGGTTTTGGAATGTCATCCGTGCGCTTCATCTGCGGCACCCAGGACCTTCACAAGGAACTGGAAGACGCGGCGTCCAGGTTCCTTCTGACAGAGGACACAATCCTGTATTCCTCCTGTTTCGACGCCAACGGCGGCCTCTTTGAAAATTTTCTCGGTCCACGGGACGCCATCATCAGCGCCTCGCTGAACCACGCCAGCATCATTGACGGGGCAAGGCTGTCAAAGGCCAGGAGGCTGGTGTACAGGTATGACGACGCGGCGAACCTTGAGGCCAGGCTCAGGGAAGCGGAAGACTCGGAGATCAAGGTGGTGGCCACTGACGGGGTCTTTTCCATGGAGGGGGAATTGGCCCCTCTGGCCGAGGTTGCCGGTCTCTGCGAACAATACGGGGCCTTGCTGGTGGTGGATGACTCCCACGCCGCTGGATTCATCGGAGAAAACGGGCGCGGAACAGCGGAATATTCAGGGGTCCATGAAAAGGTTGACCTCTTCACCGGCACCTTCGGGAAGGCCTTAGGCGGGGCGTCCGGCGGCTACATCTCCGGCAAGAGGGAATTCATCGAATGGTTCCGTAATGCCTCCAGGCCGTATCTTTTTTCCAATTCCATGCCGCCGCCGGTGGCTGCCGGGGCCATTGAGGCACTGGAGATAGTGAGCGGCCCGGAAGGAGCAGATCGCCGGAGGCAGTGCATGGAAAACGCCCGCTATTTCCGTGAGGAAATGAAAAGCCGCGGTTTTAAAATAAAGGACGGCATTCACCCGATTGTCCCGATCATGCTTGGAGACGCCCGCGTGGCTGGCGGCATGGCGGAGAGCCTGCTTGACGAAGGGATATATGCGGCGGGATTCAGCTATCCCGTTGTCCCTGAATGGACCGCGAGAATAAGGGTCCAGCTCTCCGCCGCCCACCACAAGGAACATATTGACCGCGCCATCGCCGCCTTTGAAAAGACAGGGAGGAAATTCGGGGCGATATGATGAGAAAACCATTAACCTTAACCACGAATGAACACGAATTGACACTAATTTAATAGTATAGGAATCTCCATTTTTTTTATTTATAAATCAAACAGTTGCATATTAGCGACATCAGGTGATAGTCATTGGTCAATAGTCATTGAGAAACAGGAAGACACCCTAATGACCAGTGACCAATGACTCTTTAAAGTCCGCCCGAAGGGCGTTAAGTTCAAAAAACCCTCCCTTTTTAATTCGTGAACATTCGTGTTCATTCGTGGTTAATATTTTTTTTGGGTTTTGCGACGTTGCCGCGTCTTGAAAATCCGCCTTATCCATGAAAACAAAAACCATGTCAGCCTATGTGTACGACGGCAGGGGCGTGGCCAAAAAAAGGGTCCCGGTCCCCAGGCCTCGCCCCAATGACGTCCTGGTCAGGGTCCATTGCGTCTCCATCTGCGGCTCCGATTTCCACATCTTCGCCAACGATGACTGGGCAAGGGAGACCATCACCCCGGGCATGGTGATCGGACACGAGGGGGCCGGGTTCGTGGAGGAGGTTGGAGCGGAGGTCTCTAACCTGGCAAAAGGGGACTACGTGGCCCTGGAGTCCCACTACGCTTGTCCATCCTGCGAACGGGAAGGGAAGACCGCCGACAATTGCCCTCACTACGGGATTATAGGCATACACGGAGCGGGGCAAGGGGATGGCCGCCATCAGACCGGGGGCGTTTTCGCGGAATGCGTCTCCATTCCTCATTACTGCTGCCACAAACTGAGCGAGGCCATCAGGGAAAAAGTTTTTCCGTCCCTCCTGGAGCCGGCCGGGAACAGTTGGGAAATCATCAGGTTTTTCATGGAGAAGGGGCTTCCCGAAAACCTGGCCATACACGGATGCGGTCCGCACGGACTTAATATGCAGCTCTTTGCCCGCCATGCGGGCGTGAGGAATATCGTTGCCTTCGAGACCGACCCGTGGCGCCTCGATTTCGCAAGGCGGTTCGGGGCGGCCCACCATGCGCTGGACCCGGCGCGCGTTTCCAGTCAGGAGATAAAGGACCTGGCAGGCGGAAGGGGTTTTGACGCGGCCATTGACATGGTTGGGAACATTTCAGTGGTTGAGGACTGCGAGGAAAACGTCCGCGACGGCGGCATGGTGGTCCTCTTCGGCCTGCCGCGCCATGAGGCCGACGTGGCCCACGGGGAGGGCTTCGCGCGGATCATCTTCAATAACGAGGAGCATTTGATGGAACGCGAGGGGAAGAAATTCCTGCTCCGGGGATTCACTGGCCGGACCCAAAAAACATGGGAGGAGTTGGTCCGCGCCCTGGAGTCAAGCGAATTCCTGCGGGAGAGGCTTTCCCTGCCGCTTCGCGTTATCGGCGGCCTGAACGAACTGGACAGCTTCATCCGCGCTAAACCGGAGCATTACCTGAAGATAGGCATGGGGGCGTTTGCCTGACTGCGGTCCTTTTTTTCCCAGCGCGGCTCTGCCACTGTCAAAAAGCCTCAAGGAGGCAGCAGGGGATTCTAAACTCCATAAAAGGCCAAAGCGGATTTGAAGGCTATGCGCTTATCGGCTCTTAAACGCCGTGAAGCGTCTGAGGTCCCGCGAGGCCAAGATACTAATGTCTCATGCAAAGCCACGAAGACGCAAGGATTTTTTCCTTAACTATTACTCACTGTATGTACCCCAAACTCTTGAATCTTTCCATCACGTTTTTCTTGCCTTCCTCCTTGCCGCGGGCCTCAAGCGGGAATTCCCTTCTACCGTAAGTTGGAACGTAGGAGTCCTCAAGATCATTTTTTAAAATTTCCTTCAAGGCCCGCCCCTCGAACTCCCTGGACATAGGGAAACCGAAGAGGGCCAGGACAGTCGGCACGAAGTCGGCCAGGACCGCCCCTGTTTCCCTGCCGGCCTCTATCCCCTCTCCGCTGAAGACAGCCATGCCTTCCCCTTCCTCGTTCTTGGCGTCTCCCACGCCTTCCTTACCAGGCTCAAAAATCAGGACGAAAATATTTTTCCCTGGCTGCGCCTGCGAGGCCCTGTGGAGTTGTCCGATGAAACCATCCATGTATGCCATGTACCGGTTGATCCTCTCGTTGGCGTCGAGGAATTCATCAAAGAGCGGTCCTTTGCCCTTGAAAAAGGCCCGCTTCAAAAGGTCCACTCCCGGAAAATAGGCCGCCACCAAACGGAAGTCCTTTTCCGTTAACAGGGAAAGAGTGGACTGGAGGGTGAAATAATCCAGGGAGAGGATATAGTCAAGGTTCTCCTGTGAATTTTTGTCCTTCGGCGTTCCGTCTTCCTGGCGGCCCGCGCTGAAGATATTCCTTTTGATCTCATCCGGGATGGAAAAGAATTTCTTGATGGACGGGAGCAGCGTCTCCGGGTAAACGTCCCTGCCGCTCCCTTCCCCGGAAAACCGACCGAGGAAGGCCCGGTCTGAAATAACCGCGCCGTTGATGGGCGAGACCGGCCAAGTGGCCCACCAGTTGACGACCCCAACCTTCCTGCCGGAGTCGCTCAGTATCTCCCATACCGGCTTGACTGACAGGACGTCCCCTGAAACCGGCTCCTCTTCCGCCATGCTGAAGCGGGGCAAGACCTCGTGCAGCACGCGGTAGAACCCTATCCCGCCCCGGCCGTAAGCCAGCCCTCCCCTTACGCCGCGAATTCGCGTCTGCCCGAAGTCCTTGATCCCGTGTTTTGACGGGGTAACGCCGGTGCCGAGGGTGGTCCAGACAGCGGGAGACTCCATATCAGGCGGCGAGGGAAACACGGCCAAGGCCCCTCCTTGCATGAGAGCTGATATATTGGACAGGCTGCCCTGCCTCGCCAGGGAAAGCAGCATCTTCCTGCTTACGCCGTCTATCCCTATGATGGTGGCGGTTGTCCCCTGTTCACGGACCATGACGGCAATTTTCTCCCTGGAATATCCGGCGTCTGGACCGGCCAGCCTTCCCTCCAAGGCAAGGATGGTCCCGGAGAGGGCCATTACTCCTGCCAGGACACCATAAAGTGGCAGCAAGTCCTTTCCTACGCGCGGCTTTCTGTCTTCCTTTATAAGAATGTAGGAAATGAATATCCGCGCCGCGGCGGCGGCAAGCCTCGCCAGGAACAGGACCAAAAGGATGAAGGCAAGGTCCAGCAGAAAAAACTTCATGGAATATCCGGCGTCACCAAAGGTCCCGGAGAACATGGACCTTACCCAAAAAATATAGTATAGCCCGAAGGCCAGGGACGTGCCCCATCCGATGTATCGCGGGAAGGCGGAGGAGTTGATCTCCCTTTTCCGGCAAAAGACATGGACGATGTTCGTGGCCAGGGCGATGAGGAGGACCGCGAAGAAGGAGAGGAATGAAAAAATGGCCGCCATGTAACAGCTCAGGACCAGCGCGTCTGAAAAGGGACCGGCAAGGCGCGGATTCAACGCGGCGGGCAGAAGCCCGGTCAGGAGTCCCATCGGCAGGCCGCAGAGCAGTCCCAGCTTCACCGACGCCTTAAGGGTCAGCAGGAACAAGGGGGCACCTGGGCGGATATCGCCGGATAAATAATCCTCCACCTTCAGATATCCTGATTGCCGCAGCTTTTCCTTGAAATCATCCATCAGACGCTCCGCCCGCTCAGGTATGTGAAGGACCTGCTCTTTATAAGGCAGAAGATGGGGTCTCCTTCCTTAAGGGCCAGATCATGCACAGCTTTTAGAGTCACTTCCGCCAGGACCGGTGCGCCGATGTCCACCTGCACAAGGGCGCGGGTCCCGACCCTGGTTATTCCCTGAACGCGGCCCTCCAGTTGGTTCTGGACAGACGTCCCCTGCACCGGCCGGGTGGCGAGCACAATGTCCTCTGGCCGCACCGCCACGTACACCGTGTCTCCCTCCAGGGAGACGGAAAACGGGAGCCTCAATTCATGATGGTTGATTTTCACCGTGGTGAAGCCCAGCTCGCGGTCGTGCCGGACTATTTCCGCCGGCAAGACATTTTCCAGTCCAAGGGACTCGGCCAGATTCAAAATGCTCTCCTTTTTCATCACCTCAAGGAAGGGGCCGTGTCCAAGTATTTTCCCTTTTTCAATGGCAACCAGCATATCGGTGAGCTGCAGGATTTCGGATATTGGATGGCTGACGTATATCATGGGGATTTTTATTTCGTCCTTTACCCTTTTAAGGAAGGGGAGTATCTGCCTCTTGAGGCCCTCGTCGAGCGAGGCCAGGGGCTCGTCCAGCAAGAGGAGCCTGGGGGAGGCGAGCAGGGCCCTCCCGATCGCCACCCTTTGTTTTTCTCCGCCGGATAGGTTCCTTGGCCGGCGGGAGAGGAGGGGTCCGATTTCCAGGAGGTCGATCACGTGGTCCGGCTGGAACCGCCTGCTTTCAGGAGACGCCAGCCTGTGCCCGTAGAGGAGATTGCTCTTAACGGAAAGGTGTGGGAAGAGCTGGCCGTCCTGGAACACATAGCCTATCCCGCGCCGCTCCGGCGGGAGGTCCAACCCGGTCTCGGAGTCAAAGAGGACCTGCCCGTCCAGTTCCACCCTGCCGGAATCGGGTTTAGCCAGCCCGGCAAGGACGCTAAGGATCGTGGTCTTTCCAGATCCGGAAGGACCGAAGAGGCCCGTCACGGGACGCCTGATTTCCAGGTCCGCCTCCAGGCGGAAGGTATCGCGGATGATTTTAAATTCCAGGTCCAGCAGCATTTTTCAATTATAGCCGCAAACGGCATTAAGAAAAAAATGGGGCGGAGCATTCCTTAATAAAATGCGTTGGCTGAGATTGACTGATCGGCAGGCATAATTTAAGCTTTGTAATAGTGTGCCCTTCAATAATATTGGCGGAAATTGATATAGCTTGGTTTTCCTGGTTCCTGATCCCTGACACCCGATAACTATTCCTAAGCTTTGATGGAATTCACTCCCAAGGGAGAGGAGTGTTATCTGTTCGAGTCCATCGACACCGGCGCCGGAATTCCCTCCGCGTCCCGGAAATCAATTTTCGATCCATTCCAGCAAGACGAGCAGGGACATCAGAAAGGGGGCACCGGCCTGGGGCTTGCCATCTCCAGCAAGCAGGTGGAACTTATGGGCGGCAAACTGGAAGTGGAGTCCCCGGGCCGGGCGAGGGGTCGCGTTTCTTCTTCACGCTGCGCCTGGAACCGGCAAAAGGGGAAATAAAGCGCCACGTGGAGGCAAGAAAAGTCATCCGGCTCGCTAAGGGGAGCCGGGTAACTGCGCTGGCGGTGGACGACAACCAATTGAACCGTGACGTGTTGTCCAAAATGTTGTCCTGCATCGGCGTCCTGGAGGCGGAAAGCGGCCTGGCCGCCCTGGACATTGTACGGAAAAACGCCCCTGATATAGTGTTCATGGATTACAGGATGCCGGGGATGAACGGTGACGAGGCAATAAGGCACATCAAGCTGGAGTTCGGGAAAAAGATCAAGACCGTGATTGTTTCCGCGTCCGCCTACGACCACGAGCGGGAAATTTTCCACAAGCATTATGTCTTCTCCATCCCAAAGATCATCCGGCCCTATTTCAAGTTTAACCGGAAACTCCTGGGAAAAACTCTGCAAAATTTGACTTTCAATGATTTTCTTGCTGCATTTTATCAGAATTTTGGGGAAGCCGGAAAATCACTACGCTTTTTTTCATTTTCATCCGGCAGCCAGGTCTTTTTGGTGTTTGTGAGGGCCGCGCGGCCCCCACAAACACCAAAAAGACCTCTAAATCAATAAACCCCAAAAAAAGCAAATTCCTATCAAGATCAATATCTATTTTTCCAAGACCCGCACGTAAGCGGCAACGTCTATGATTTCGTCGTCGTTAAGGATTCCATGCCAGCCTGGCATGAAGGTGTCGGCGCCCGGGCTTCCGTCCTGAATGATTTTCAAGACCTCTTCATCGGTCTTTCTCTTGATGGTTTCCTTGTTTTCAAAATCCGGCATCTTGGCCTTGATCAGCTTGGCCACTATCCCGTCTCCCCTTCCCTGAAGCCCGTGGCAAGGGACGCAGGAGCGCTTGAATATGTCGCGTCCGGCCCTGATGTCGCCTTTTAGCATAAGGTCGGTTTCCGTAAGCAAGGGGATGTAGGCGGCTATGGCCTTTATATTGTCCTCGGACATGTCTTCTCCCCACTTCGGCATCATGGAGCCGGGCTTCCGTCCATATCCGCTGATTATTTTCGCCAATTCTTCGGGACTAGTTTTCCTGTATTTGTCTATGGTAAGATTGGCCGGGACGATCCCTAACTTTTTCGCGAGGGGTCCGTTGCCCTTGCCGTCGTAATTATGGCAGACAAAACAATACGCGTGAAAAAGGTGCTTGCCGATGTGGGCGATGTTCTTTTCCTCGGCGGGAGACGCTGTGACTGACATCAAGACTAAAAGTACAGGACCTATTATCGCGAATATTTTTCTTTTCATAGCCTACTCCTTATAAAATGAATTTAACGCCATTATCTACTTTAACCTCAATGATGATGGCCGCCTGTTGGGAAGCGCGGATCGGTGATCGTCATCATCGGAAAATGCTCCATGAATTTTCTATACGTCAAAACGAACATGGAGAAAAAGCCGATGGTCATGAAAAATTCAATTGCGCCAAAAGGAAACTCATGGCCTTCCCAAAGAGACGGGAACACCAGCATGTATCTTTCAGTCAGCATGCCGCAAAAAACAATGGACGCGATTATGCGTAGAAGCTTCGGCTTCTTCTTGATGGACCTGCTCAGTAAAACTAGAAATGGAATGATAAAGTTCGTGAATAGCAGGGTCCACGCCACGCTTTCCCACGGCTTCTCGTAAACTCTCTTTATGACAAAGCTGGTCTCTTCCGGAAGGTTTCCGTACCAGATAACCAGGAATTGAGAATAAAAGAAATACGTCCAGAGAAGCACGAACGCGAAGAGCAGTTTACCTATGTCATGAAAGGTGTATATGGTCACATATTTATCGAGTCCAATACGGTCCTTCAGGAAAACAACCACTAAAATTATGGACGCCAGGCCAAGGTATATGTTGCTCATGAAGAAATAAGCGCCGAACAGGGTGCTGTACCAATGGGGCGTGATCGACATGATGAGGTCAAACGCCAGGAGCGTGAAAACAAGGGTATATGCCAGGATCAACACAGGCGCCAGCTTGTAGTTTGCCGTATGGCACTTTTCAATTTCTTCCTTTGACCCCCTCCAATTTTTAATGAAGCCTTGGGCCAGTGATGAAAGAGGGAAATATTTTTTCTCATTTATCACGCCCAGGTCAGGCCGGACGGAATTATAGATGAACTTGTAGCTCAGTCCAAAAAGAAGGACCACGCCCGCCAAGTCGCGGATGAACATGAACGGCAGGTTCAGCCACGCAGCCTTGGCCGGTATTGGCTCGTTTATCCATGGATAGAGATGCCTGGCCCCAAGGAACAAGACGAGAAAGACAATAAAGGAAACCGGCAGAAAAGACCCCAGGCCCTCGGCTATCCTCTTGATCGGACGCCCCCACGCCGCATTGGTGGTTTGCTGAATCGCGGCGAAAACTATGCCGGCCATGGCTATCCCTGTCCAAAACAGGAAGTTCACAAGAAGAGCGCCCCAGGCCCTGATCGTTTCGCCGTGGGTCAAGCCGGTCACAAAGGCAACTACTCCCGCCAACGCGAGAACAAAAAATGGAAGGTTTGAGCCTTTACTCACGCCCGGCGCCAGGTTTTCTTTAATCCATTTTTCTTCGATCATTGGCCAGGCTCCTTAAGTGTTCTCAAGTAGTTGATCAGATGCCACACTTCATCCGCGGAAAGATTTGCTCCGTACGCGGGCATGGGATTGCCGCCGAAAAAAATCTGTGAAAACAATTCGCCGTCGGAGCGTTCCGGGACAACCACCGGCAATCCTGGAGGAAACTGGAATTTGTCGGAAACCGAGGTCTCCCCCATTCCGTTGGCGGCGTGGCAGGCAATGCAAACTATTTCATACAATTTCTTGCCGGCGGCAATCGAGGCTTCCGTGGCCGGATGCGGGTTTGATAACTTCAGGTACGACTTCTGGTCCATGAAAATTCCCGCTGGATCGTTGGGTGACACGGTCTTCTTGGGCTTACCGCGAATCGCCTCCTGGGGTTTTATCATGATCTGGTCGTACAGGTCCAGACTCCAAGGCAAACCGTATGCCTTTTCCAAGCCTTGTATTCCAAGGCCGAAAATCACAACCAGGATCATGATTACGCTATTTTTTTGAAATACGGACCTCATGGGCCCCTGCCTCCTTTAAAATGCCTTCAATTTTTGAATGCCTCTCCGACGGACACTTGATGAACACGCCGAATTTGTCCTTTGAAAATTCCTCGCTGTACGGATCATTAAAAGTCACGCCAGGATAGATGCAATAAATGAGCAAGCCTAATATAGTGCAGAGGGCCCCGAACAGAATGGTCAGCTCAAAACATATAACCATGAACGGGGGGATGGAAACAATGGGCTTTCCAGCAACCCTCAGGGGCCAATGCAAGGAGGTGAGGGATGTGAAAGCGAACCCGGTCAGGCATCCGGTGATCCCGCCGGCCAAGGTAAAACGGCGTATCGGACTGGCCGGTGCGGCAAGTTCCTCTCTTACCTCGCCAAGGGGGACAGGGGAGAAAACCGTGTAGTTTTTTTCTCCAGCGGCTTTCAGTTTGTCCAAAGCAGCGGTCAACTCATCCACGTATTTAAAGGAGCCCAAGACCCCCTCCGTAAGGGGTTTTCCAACGGCAACCGGCCTTTCAGGCAATAAATCCCTTCCGTAACCTAAAATCTCTTCCTGGTTAGTATCCATTTTTATCTGGCCTCTTTTTTAGGCATTTTCAGCATTTCCTTCAACTCCGCTATCGGGAGAGACGGGAAAAGTTTGATAAAGGAAAAAAGCCACAATCCAAACCATGCAAAGGCCCCAAGGGTAAGCCCTATTTCCGTGTACGAAGGCGTGTACAGTCCCCACGCGTAAGGCTCGTATTCCTTGGACAACGATATTACTATTATATTGAACCTTTCCAGCCACATGCCGATATTGACGAAAACGCAGATCACGGAAAACCAGCCGCGGTGGACGCGGAAGTATTTAATCCAGAAGAGCATGGGGAACAGGCAGTTGCCGAAGACCATCAGCCAGAATTCAAACCAGTAATCCCCGAAGGCCCTGTACCAAAACTGTGCCTGCTCAAAGGGATTGTCGCTGTACCAGGCCAGGAAAAATTCCACTGCATAGGAATAAAAAAGAATAGTGGACGTGAAAAGCACGAGCTTGGCCATGTTGTCGAAGTGCCAATCCGTGATATATTTTTCCAGCCTGAACATCTTTCTCAGAGGGACTAGGATATTTCCAACCATCGCTACCCCTGAAAAAATGGCCCCGGCAACGAAGTAAGGCGCGAAAATAGTGCTGTGCCAGCCTGGGACAATGGACATGGCGAAGTCCCAGGACACGACGCTGTGCACGGAAAGCACAAGCGGAGTTACCAAGGCGGCAAGGAAGAGATACGCGCTGTAATAATGGTGCCACTGCTTATGCGTACCCCTCCATCCAAATGCGAACAGCGCGTGGAATTTCTTTCTCCAGCCCCTCGCGTAATCCCTTATTATGCCGTTGTCCGGGATCATCCCGATGAACAAAAAGGTGGAGCTGACCGTTAAATAGGTTGACACCGCGAAGACGTCCCACACAAGAGGAGATTTGAAATTCACCCAAAGGAGCCTCTGATTGGGATACGGGATCAGCCAGTAAAAATTCCATACTCGCCCGACATGTATCAAGGGAAAGAGGCCGGCGGTGAACACAGCGAAGACGGTCATGGCCTCGGCTGCACGAAAAATCGAGGTCCTGTACCTGGCCCTGAGCAAGAACAGTATGGCGGAGATAAGGGTGCCGGCGTGGGCTATTCCGACCCAAAACACGAAGTTGGTTATAAGCGTTCCCCAGCCAACAGGATTATTTAATCCAGTCACTCCGAACCCGGTATAAATCAGGTAGACCCAGCAGCCGATTCCGTGCAGCAACACCAGGAAAAGACACCCCATCATGATATAATAGGCGCGGGTGGGCGACCGCAAAATATCCATTATATTTTCATCAATATCTTTATATTTGAGATTTTCCATTTATTTATGCCTCATGTTTTCCGAAAAATTTATTTTGGTTTCGGCCATGCCGCGTTATGAAAATCCAAATCACAATTGTCAAATCACAAATAAATCACAATAGCCAAAATTACAAAGAACAAACAAGGAAAAGGAATTGTTTTGGGCATTCGGTCATTGTAATTTGTAATTTATTTGTAATTTGCTATTTGTCATTTGGGATTTTGCTTCACTTTTGGTTTCGGCCATGCCTCGCTATGTTATTCGTTTCAAATAGGTGACCGCTGGCTGGACATTGATGACCTCCAAAACCCTGTAACCCCTGGGGTCCTTGGATTTCTTGAACACCTCGCTCTTCGGGTCCTTGAGGTTGCCAAAGGTTATAGCGTTCACCGGGCAGGTCTGGGCGCACGCGGGTTGGATGTCTCCTTCTCCCGCCAGCCTGCCTTCGTCCTTTGCCCTGTCCTTTCCTTCCCTGATCCTTTGAACGCAGAAGGTGCATTTTTCCATGATTCCCATCTGGCGCACTGATATGTCTGGGTTCAATTGCTGCTCAAGGGGGTTGTCCCATTTGTATGTATACCAGTTGAATCTCCTGACCTTATAGGGGCAGTTGTTGGAGCAATACCTGGTCCCCACGCACCTGTTATAGACCTGAACGTTAAGCCCCTCGTTATTGTGGTAAGTGGCATAGGCCGGGCAGACCGATTCGCATGGGGCGTTATGGCATTGCTGGCACATCATCGGCACGAATCCGGCGCGGAATGTTCCGTCTTTTTTCGTGAAATACCGTTCTATGCGTATCCAGGCCATCTCCCGTCCCACTCCGCATTCTTTTTTGCCTACAACTGGCAAATTATTTTCCGCGTAGCAGGCCGCTGAACATGCTCCGCAGCCGATACATTTATTAAGGTCCACCGCCATTGCCCATTGATATGTGGGATGCTCATGCGGCGCGTACATCTGATAGTCCTTTTCGGCATGATGGCCTTTTCCGTGGTCGCCGCCATGCTCCAATTCAGCCTTGGTGACGGTCTGGTAAATTCCCCGGTTATCATCATCCAGAGAGCCGTCCAAAGTGACAAGTAAATGTTTTTCCCCTGTCTTTTCCAGGGAAACCAGGGTGGAAAGCCAGGGAAGGGCGCCTGACTTAGGCTCCTTGTCCTGCGGCAGTATTGATACGGCATTCACGCCCACGTTCATGGCATACCTTCCGAGTGCCTCATGCCCCTGGCCGGCCTGCACAGCCACCATGTCGGGCCGCACTCCTTCGTAAATATAAGCCGGGACTTTTATTTCTGATTTTCCGGCCCTCACCTTAAGCACATCCCCTCGCTTGACTCCCAATTTCGCGGCTGTCTGTGGATGTATCTCCGCCCAGGAGTCCCATACAGCCACTGTGATCGGGTCCGGTATCTCCTGCAACCACTGGCGGTCGGCGCTCCTCCCGTCGAAATAACGTCCTGACGGATAAACGTAAAAATAAAATTCGTTGGCCGACCCCTTAAGACCGGCGTCCATGAATTTATAAGAGACAATTTCTTTTGTGAAAGACGCGTTCTCGGGTTGCGCTGCGGCGAAATACCCTCCTCTTCTAAGAGCGCCTTCCCAAAACCCATCAAAGGACTTGGTTTCACCCGATGCGGCGTGAATCCCTTTCCAGGATTCCAGCAGATAATCGTAGTAGGTCTTGGAGGATAGCTTCTCGTTCGGTCCGCCCAGGATTTTCAGGCATACCTCAATCAACACATCCCCGAAATTGCGGGTGTCGGTAACCGGATCCATGACCGGTTGAAGCAATCCATGCGCCCCTTTCCTGCTCTCAAAGTCGTCCCATCTCTCCATCCATGTATGGTCAGGCAAAATCAGGTCGGCGAATTCCGTGGTCTCGTCCGGGAACGTGGAAAAGGACACAACGAAGGGGACCTGGTCAATTGCTTTCTTGAATTCCGCTGAACCCGGCATTGAATATGCCGGGTTTGTCTCGTGGACCATCAGCAAGGGGACTTCCTGACGCTTCATCCGGGCAGTCAGTTCCTGGATATCTCCGTATGAGTCAGTTTGCCCTATGCTTTCGCCGAGGCCGAAAAGTATGGTCTGGTTAATGCCGCCGAGTATGTGGTTCAGCAAATAGACGGCCACCCACGTGTCCACCGAATTTTTGCCCCCGCCCGCCATTCCAGGCCCCAATACCAAGCCTGACTCCGCCTCACCCAGCTCCTTCGCTATTCTCTTGATTGTAGGGGCAGGAACGTCCGTGTCCGCCGCCACCTTTTCCGGCGTGTACGCCGCAAGCAATTCATTGAGTCCGGCGGATTCCTCGGCGGAGAGCTTGGCCTTGCCGTTCTTCAATAATTCATGTCCGATCCCCAAGGCCATGAACACCTCAGTTCCGGGCCGGATGGAAACCCACTCATCGGCGCCGGCGGCGGTCAGGGAATGGCGCGGCTCAACGTGGACCGATTTCTTATAATATCCGTCGTTTTGCCTCATCCGGGAGAAATCCTTGGAGTACCGCACCGGGGAGATCCAGGTCTCGAACAAATCCGCTCCGAAGTTGAGCAGATAATCGGCCTTTTCCAGGACAAAGAACGGGACTTCTTTTCTGCCGAAACATAAGTCGCCGGCGGTCTTTATGGACTCATAGGAAAACGCCTCGTATGTCGCGCGCTTTTTCATTCCGAGGAGACTTGAGCAGGTGTCAATGAGCTTTGCCCTTGCGCCGGTGACGTGGCCGGATAAAAACATCGCATTCCCGATTTTCCCCTCGGTCGAAAGCTGTTTTATTTTCTGCGCCAGCATGTTTATGCCGTCTTCCCAGGAGATTTTTTCCATTTTGCCCGCCTGGTTTCTGGCATAAGGCTGCGCGAAGCGGTCCGGGTTGTAAAGCCCCTGCAACGAGGCTTGGCCCCTGACGCACAATGCGCCCTCGTTTACCGGATTCTTCGGGTTTCCCTCCACCTTCAGAACGCGGCCCTCGCGCTGTCTTACCATCGCGCCGCATCCGGCCGGGCATTCCCTGCAAACCGAGTTATACCATTTGGAGACGCCGGGAATGTAGTCATCCGGGGGAACAACGTAAGGGATGACTTTTTCAGTCTTCTCCGGAGAGCATCCGCCCAAGGCGACCGCCCCGCCCGATAGAAGCCCCTTTAAAAAATCCCTTCTCCTGAATTTGAATTCCATTAAATTTTCCTCAACTCGATAGAACAAAAAAAACTTATTTAGCCACGAATTTACACGAATGGACACAAATTAAAAAAAATAGTGTTAAAAGATTAGTGAGAATTCGTGTTCATTCGTGGTTAATTTAAATTTTATTTATGACAAACCCAGCAATCGTCGTCCGCGCCGTTTTTCCTGTGGCAATTCACGCACCAGCCCATATTGAAGAACGTTATCCTCTCCACCCTGTCCATTGTCTCAATCGGGCCGTGGCATTCCTGGCATGTCTTTCCTTTCGCCACGTGCCGCTTATGGGAGAAGTGGACAAAGTCAGGCAGGTCGAAGACCTTTATCCATGGAATCGGCTGCTTTCTGTCCCAATAGCCAAGAACCTTCTTTACTTCTTCCGGGTTCTTGGTCCCGGTCACAAGTTTGTGGCAATTATAACAGGTCTGCACCGAGGGTATGCCGGCCACTATCGAGCGCCTGGCGTACAAGTGGCAGAATTGGCATGGGATATTGTTGTCTCCCGCGTGTATTTTATGGCTGAAATTTATCGGCTGCTCAGGGGCGTACCCTATGCGGAAAGGATATTGATAGACGGTATAGCCCGCGATTGAGGCCACAGTCAGCACGAACAGGACAAGGATAGGAATGAGGATTTTTTTGCTCATTTTTTTTTAAGAACTTAAAAAAAGTTCGGAAAATATATCATTAAGAAAATTAAATGTCAAATTCTTCTGAAAAATATTGAAAAATTTTTTGTACGAGGGACTGTATAGCGCACATGTCTGCAATCAAAATAAATTTCGATGTATTCAAACTCTTCGATGATATTATTACGTACGAATATAGGGGGGTATTAAACTTCGCGGCAAAACAGGAAACTCCTCCCACCCCAGGGAAATTTCCATCTTGTTCATGCGTTTATCATCTTCGCGGGAGACTGCCGGATTTCATATCCGGCGCTCAGTTAATGCAGTGTCAGATCAAAAAATACGCGCTTTGAAAAGAAAAGCCGCCTGTTTTTACAGGCGACTTTTCTTTCTTAGCTCTTTCCACGGCCTCAAACAACCATGTTTATAATTAAAAACGGGCGCCGCTTAATGCGACGGAATCTTTCCCATGATCATGAAGGCAACAACCAGACCGTAAAGGGCGATAGCTTCAACAAGCGCCAGACCAATCCACATTACCTTGGTCAATTTGGCTTCAACTTCCGGCTGCCTTGCCATTGCCTCGAAAAGTTTTCCGAACATGAAACCCAGGCCAAGGCCGGAACCCGCGAATCCAAGAGCGGCAACGCCCATTCCGATAAAAGCGTAAGAAGCGTCCATAGACCACACCTCCCTTCTAATGCGCCATCTTATTGGCATCGCCAATATAGACACAAGTTAAAATGGTGAATATATACGCCTGGACAACGCCGATAAACACCTCCAGCGCGTTAATGAGAACGGAAAAAACAAATGGAATCCACGCGGCGAGCGCCGGGACCGTCACCACCAGCCCGAAGAGGACGAGCAGGACGGTATGCCCGGCGGTCATATTGGCGAAAAGACGCACACTGAGCGAAAACGGCTTCGCCAGAAGACTGATGATTTCAATGGGTATCATGATGGGGACCAGCGGCAACGGCACCCCGGGCGGACAAAATATGCTGAAAAAATGCGTGCCGTGCTTTACGAATCCGGTAATCATGGCTATGGCAAAGCCAAGCACCGCGAAAAATCCAGTGACAATGATCTGGCTGGTTACCGTGTGCGTCCCGGGAACCAGTCCGGTCAGATTGCAGAAAAGAATAAACATGAACAGGGAGGCTATGTAAGGGAAATATTTCTTGGCGTCCTTCTCTCCTATATTCTCGGCAACCATGCCATAGAGAAAATCCACCAGCAATTCCACCACGCTCTGGAGCCTTCCCGGGACCAGGCTTCTTTTCTTCATGCCCGCCCTGAAAAAAAGCAGAATCAATATGGTGCAGACCCACATCATGATCACGGCCTTGTTGATGGAGATATCAAAGCCGAACAGATGCAGGGGGATGATGGCATGCAACTCAAAATGTTCGATTGGATTATGCATATTCAATGGCCCTTATTTTTCAAGATTTGCCACAATCAAAATTGGGTATTTATACTTAATTTTTCGATGAAAGTCAAATTGGCGCTTGAAGATTTTCCTCTGCCCGGCCCTAAGCCATTGATTTTTTTAATTATCGATTGCCAATCGAAAATCGAAAATTCAATAGGCGTGCTTGCTGAAAAAAACCCTGCCGACAGTCTGAAAAAGAATTTTTAAATCGAAGGCAGGGGACCAGTGCTCGATATAATAAAGGTCGTACTCGATCCTCTTGTCTATTGATGTGTTGCCTCGCCAGTCGTTCACCTGGGCCCAACCGGTCATCCCGGCCTTGACCTTGTGCCTTTGCATGTACCTTGGGATCTTCCTTTTGAAATCCTCCACGAAGACCGGACGCTCCGGCCTAGGACCCACAAGGCTCATCTCTCCCCTGAGCACGTTGAACAACTGGGGCAGTTCATCCAGGCTGAACCTCCTTAAAATCCCTCCCACCGGCGTGGCGCGGCTGTCGTTCTTTTCGGAAAACACCGGCCCGGTCTCCTTTTCCGCGCCAATGCGCATGGAGCGGAACTTTATCATCATGAACCTCTTCCCGTCGAGCCCCATCCTCTCCTGGCTGTAGAAAACCGGGCCGCGTGAAGTCAACTTAATCATCAATGCAATCAGGATAAGCAGCGGAGATAAGGCCGCTATGGCCATGAGTGAAAAGGCAAGATCGAACCAACGCTTGAATACCCAGTTCCAGCCGAAAATAGGACTCGCCACCAGGTTGATTATCGGCATCCCTTCAAATTCCTCAATGCCTGAGTTCAAGCGCATGTACTGAATAAAATCCGGCACCACCTTGATGTCAACCATCTCTTCCGAGAGTTTCTCGATGATCCTGTCGATCTCCCCGTAGAGGTTGGCCGGGAGGGTGATAAAAACCTGGTCTATCCCATATTGATGTATGACGCTGTTCAAATTGTCCAACCCACCAAGGATCGGGTATCCGTTAGCCGAGGCCGCGCCTTCGTTTTCCTTTCCAATCGCGATAAACCCCATGACCAAAAACCCCAGCTCAGGGTGAAAATCAATTTTCTGGGCCAGGTTACGGCCCTGCTCTCCGGCGCCGATGATAAGGGTTTCCTTAAGATATTCCTCCTTTTCCCGGAATTTTATAAGGACCTTCCATAGAATCGCGTGGGACAGGGCCACTAAAAACGTTCCTATAATCCAGAAATATACCGCGACCACCCGTGAATAGGAAAAGGCCCTTAAAAAAAAGGTGGCGAAAAAAGTGAATATGACCAGGAAGGTGACTGTCTTCCATGCGTAAAAGATCTCGGCTTGAAGCCTTCTCTTGCCCAGTGGTCTGTAAAGTCCTCCCATTTTGGCCGCGATGGGAAAGGCGGCCAGGATCACCGGCAGCATATAAAGATAATCAGCGATCCTTGGAACGCCGTGGAATACCGGAATAAACCGGAGTTGAAACCGGACCTCGAACGCGCACAGCCACGCAAGGACCAGCATGGCGGCGTCCGAGAGGACAAGGCTCGTGAAGAAAACCTGATTTTGTTTTTTTATCATTAGATACTTACTCGCCTATTCAAAACCAAAAAATGAACCGCAGAGACGCTGAGGCGCGGATAAAAGCCCTTAATATTAATATTTTTTTCTCTGCGCCTCAGCGTCTCCGCGGTGAAAAATTTTTTGAATTCCAAATATCCTTGGCTATGTTTTCGCTGCCTCGCAATAGATCGCCAAAACCTTTTCAGCCATGGCCCTGTAGTGGAAGGATTCGGACCTCTTCAAACCTTTTTCACTCAGGGATTTTCTCAATTTCTCGTCATTCAGGACATTGTAGATGGATTCAGCCATGACTTCAACGGAGCCGGGAGGCACCAAAACCGCGGCGTCCCCCACCACCTCAGGCAGGGAAGAGGCGTTGGAGCAGATAACCGGGACCCCGTGCGACATCGCCTCCAGCGGCGGATAGCCGAACCCTTCATATAGCGAGGGAAAGACAAAAGCCGAGGCGTTCGAGTAGATGGCCATCAAGTCTTCTCTTTCCACTCTGCCCAGGAATGTGATGGCTGGCTCAAGCCCCAGGTCCTCCACAAGCGTTCCCAGGCCCTTCACTTCATCCCTTTTGCATGAGAGGAGCAGCCTGTGCCCGGATTTTTTGCTCACAATCCCAAAGGCCCGGACAAGCATGGGGATGTTTTTGTGTTCCTTGCAGTTTCCCACGTAAAGCAGATAGGGTTTGTCTACTCCGAATTTTTTTAAAACCCCGGCCTCGCCGCCGCTCTTCTCTTTTGAGTGAGACGCTTCAGGCAGGGCTGGATTAACAACACGGACCTTTCCTGGGTCGGCGTTAAAGTGTTTAATAAGGTCATTGCGCGTATTTTCCGAATCAGCCAAAATCACCTTCCCGGCCCTTAAACAGGCGGAGATCATGAATTTCGCGTAGTAATAAGCCAGTTTATTGGGCAAATATTGGGGAAAGAGATAATGGATGATATCGTGGACGCTGATGACGCACGGGCATTGAGAAAGCACCGGAAAGGCGTAATGGGGGAAATGAAACACGTCGAAGGGCTCTTTTCTGATCTGAAAAGGGAGAACAGCCTGTTCCCATAAGGAATATATGGGCGCGTCCCATATCTTTACCGAAAAATTTTCAGCCGGGGGATCGAATGCGTTAGCGTCCTTGCTGGAAAAATAACAGATATACCTGTTCTCACGGTCGATCTCGCCCAGCCCCTTCAAAAGCGCCTGGAGATAGGTCCCGATCCCTGAGAATTTATACATCCTGGCGTCGATTCCAATAAGCATGGTCTCGACATAATAATATTTTTACCTCCCCTAGTCCAGACTGCCTGATTTTTCTTGTGAATCAGTACGTTAAAAAGTAAAATGGATATTTTGACCTGGTTGTTACTGACGAATGTCATCGTTCTATCTACAACACACATAGAGCGACGCTCGCCCATTTCGATGCAATCCATATAGGCCTTACGGCGACTCCGAATCCGGGAGAGCTGCGCTGGATAAGCGACCATGAACGCCAACTCGTAAAGAGCGCCTATATGTTTTTCGATTGCTGGGACAGCGCGAAACAGGAAGGAACGCCTACCTTTTCATACACGATTCAGGAGGGCATTAGGGATAAATTTCTGGCCGACTATAAGATATATTCGGCCGAAAGCAGACTTACCTTTGAAGGCGCGAGGTGGGAAAATGATGAGCTAACCTATGGCGATTGGGGCATAAAGGCGGAATCGGAAGACCGTCTGAAGCTCATAATAGAAGAATACTTCCGAATAGAAGAAGAACGTTCCATGGAACGGCCAAGGAAGTGGAAAACCTTATTATGCTGCGGCCTACCCGCTCAGCCATAAAATATGCGCAGATGCGCGGACGTGGGAGCCGCCTTTGCCCAAGGATCGGGAAAACGGAGTTTTTGATTTACGACTTTGTGGGAAACACTGACAACTTCAATGACCCAGGAATAAAGTACCACAAGCCCAAGGAAGTTGGCGCGCGCCCGGGTCCAATACAGCCGGGAGAGCCTGAGCCTGGACCGGAACCGAAGCCGCCAACCTATTCTGAACCAAACTTTCCACATGAGTTTTTTGTCATCAAGGAAGGCTCGCTTGAAGACGAATTCCGGGCGCGCAAGACTATAATCGTCGGCCCGGAAGGTTTGGCTGTGGACCAGAAGACTTATCAGCAAAAATGGGCGGACAGAATTTTGGAGCTCCATAAAGCCGACCCCGCTGTGCAAAAGATATTTAGCGGAAAAGAGCTGACTGAAGAAGAGTGGGAGAGCCTGGCCAGGCGGCTCAACTCCCCTGAATATTATTTTGAAGAAAAGACCTTGCGCAAGGCTTTCGACCAACCGACCGGCTCCCTTTCGGATTTCATCCGCGCCGCCCTGGGGCAACATAAATTCCCAAGCCGTGAAGAAAGGATCAGAAGCGTCTTTAATACGTGGGTTGCCGAGCATTCCGACAGCATCAAACCGGATCACGCCCAGATGCTGCGTCTTCTGGAATCGCGTGTTCTTGCCGGTGATAAGATAGAGATGCGGCTGTTCAGTCTGCCTCCGTTTTCCCTCTGGGGAGGCCGTGCGCGCATGGAGCAGATATTTGGCCGCGATAACCTTAGGCGGATTATAGAAGAATTGAATATGCTGCTGGCGGCATAAGCGGCAGCGAGGACAAATGGGACGAGGCGCGGTTTGACGTCATCCTCGAAAATCCTCCATTCTCCGGTGACCGCTCCGATGCCAAGCGCTTACTTAGAGTTGAGAAAGGAGATAAATACGTCCTCTTCCTTGCCCATGCCTTGCGCAGCCTTCGCCCCAGCGGTCGAGCGGGGATCATCTTCCCCAACGGCATCCTCTTCGGCGATTCAAACAGCCATATTGAGGTAAAGCGCAGATTATTGAAGGAGTTCGACCTTCAGGCGGTGGTTACTCTTCCAAAAGGAATGTTTGAGCCTTATACACCCAATCCAACCTGCTTCTTCATCTTCCAGAAGACCGGCAAACCTACAAAAAGCGTATGGTTCTATCGCCTTGAAGGAGACGGATCTTCCCTCAAAAAGGCGCGCAAGTTTGGCCCTCAGTTCCGCAATGATTTTCCCGGCCTCCTGGCCAAGTGGACGAAGCGGGAGACGGAAGAAGGCCGCGCATGGCGGGTTCCGGCAAAGCTTATTGAAGAGAAGAACTACAATATGACCCTTTCCGCTCTTGGGCTTGTGGAGCCTGAAAAGGTTGAACATGCGGAGCCGGAGGAGATACTGGAATCAGTGGCGGCAAAGGAAGAGCGGATATTCGACCTTATCCGCGAGATGCAGGAACTGCTTTTAGAAGGGAACGGCAATGGAAAGGTATGACCGTTGGGGCGTATGTAATACGCCACGTATGTAGGGGCGTATCGCATACGCCCCCCCATGAAAGGAACTAATCATGTTCACCCCCGAAAAACACCACAGACGCTCTATCCGGTTGAAAGAGTATGATTACGCAAGAAATGGTGCCTATTTTGTAACGATATGCGCCCATAACCACCAATGCCTGTTTGGGGAAATCGTAAATGGAGAAATGCAGTTGGGAGACTTTGGGCAAATTGTTCATGCTGAATGGTTGCAAACGGCCAAATTACGTTCCAACGTGGTTTTAGATGTATTCGTCGTAATGCCAAACCATTTTCATGCAATTTTTATAATAAATGATGGTAGGGGCGTATTGCCATACGCCCCCGCCTCCGCCCCTGCCCCCGCAAACTTCCGTTCTCCTTCACAAACCGTTGGCGCAATCGTGCGTGGGTTCAAATCCGCCGCCACCAAAAAAATCGTAACAGTTTAGCCCAAATTTTTTAGAGCGCATCACGGCTTCAGCTTGAGTTTTGGTATAGTGCGGCTTGGGCCTTGGCCGTATCCTCGCTTAGGAGAATTTGCAAAAAATCTCTTGGATGAACGCCCTGTCTTCTTGCGGTCTGTACCAGGCTAGGCAAAATGCTGTGGGTCTTGATCCCATTTCCAGAGCGAGTGCCGAAGCTTGTTTTTCGGAAGATCACCATGCTCCGAATTGATTGTTCAGC
>JACRGO010000226.1 GCA_016212295.1 Nitrospinota bacterium
CGCCTATTCCGAAAATTTATCTCTTTTTGCCATAAAACGTTTCACTTTTTGCCGCCTTTTTGAAATTTCAAATATTTTTGGCTCATTGCCGAAATGAAATGTGCGAGATAAATTCTCAGAATAGGCGAGTAAGTATCTAATCATCCGAATCGCCTTTGGAATGGGAGTCGGCGTAAGGACAGCCGCCGGGAGGAGGAGAGCCGTAGCCAGGGGGCCGCTGGACGAAATTTATAGGGGCCATCTTGGAGAGATCGTTCAAGCTCTCGGCCTCTGTCCTGGAAAATGAAGCGGAGCAATTGGAGATGATTCTAGTGAGCTTGGCGCTCCCGCAGCTTTGGCATTTGCGGCGGCTGAACCACGAGCGCTTCTCGTTGACCTTCTCCATGAAGGAACTCACTTTCCCGCATTTTTTGCATTCGAATTCGTATATGGGCATATACTACCCATTATGCATAATTTTGGATCATCGTCAATCACCCCGTCCCTTTTAAAACCATCCTATTTTTCTTGGACCGCGATTCCCCGACAGAGGAAACCCTGACCGCCGGCAGGTCCACCACCGGGCATTTATTCTCGCACACCCCGCAGCCGATGCATTTTTCAATGTCCATATATGGCTGTTTTAATTTTTTCGTCTTCCCGTTCCTGTCCTTCACTTCCACCGTCTCGAACCAGATGGCCTTGGGCGGGGTGGGGCAAACCTCCTCGCAAACTATGCACTCGGTATTCATGGCCCAGGGAAGGCATCTGCCACGATCATAGAAAGCGGTCCCGATCTTTATAGGGGTTTTGTATGGGGCCTTGCCAAGCTTTTCTTCCATGCTGATTTTCCGGATCGCGCCGGTCGGGCACACACTCCCGCAAAGATTGCAGTGGTGTTCGCAATAGCCGATTTTGTTAATGAGGACAGGCGTCCACAGTCCCTCGAATCCGCTCTCCAGCAAGGCGGGCTGGATTACGTTAGTTGGACAGACCCTCATGCATTCGCCGCATTTAATGCACCTGCGAAGAAAATCCACTTCGTCCAAGGCCCCTGGGGGACGGATAACGGACGCCGTGGCCAACGTTTCCCCGGTCACGGACGCCTTCATCATGGGAAAGAGAAAAAGGGCCGCGACTCCGCTTTCCACGAACCGCCTCCTGTTTATGTCAAGCGGCCTGTGCATGGAGCTTTTCTCTCCTGGAATTCCGAATCGCAATGCGTTTTCCGGACATGCCGCGATGCAGTTCATGCAAACGTGGCACTCCGTTGCCCTTAGCTCTGCGTGTGGATCGCAACCGCCCTGGCAGGAGCGGAGGCATTTATGGCAATCGGTGCATTTCTCCACGTCCCTGCGGATGCGGAAAATTGAATTCATTGACAATAATCCCAGCAAAGCCCCCAACGGACACAAGGCCCTGCACCAGAACCTAGGCATGAATCCATTGGCGAGCAATATCAGAATAAAGAGGGCGGCGACCAGAGTCCCACCTGAAAAAACCGGCTGCTTTAGATAAAGGTATGCGCCGGATTTTTGCAAAGCGGGAAGCACGGAAACAATGAAGGAGCGGCTCACAAGAGATATCGGGTCCAGCAGCCCGGTCTGGAGTGTTCCTGATATCGCCAGGACCAACATCACGGCAAGGGCATAATATTTCCATCTGAAAATTTTCCGGTAGGAGTTGAGCAGAAGGTTTTCCGATGCCTTACGCTTATTTGCGAGTATGCTCAGCCATTGGTTCAGTATTCCCAATGGACATACCCAGGAGCAGAAGAAGCGGCCAAGGAAGAGGGTAGGGAGGAGGACCAGGAGGCTCAGCGCCAGCCCCTTGTATAGAGTCCAGCTCGTGAAAAAAGAGGATATGGCAACCAGGGGATTCAGTTCAAGGAAAAGAGAGACCTCGAATCCCTTGATGTTCCTGAAATCGGTGATGGCGAGCAGGAAGAGAAAGAGTGAAAAAAAGAAGAGGGAATATATACGCCGTATATTTTGCAGGGTGGTGATTTTTTCCAGGAATCGGGAAAACATTTGAATACGCCGAAATTTATTTTGGTTACGGCCATGCCGCGCTATACTTTACAAGGTCACAAACGGTTATTTATTATTAACCACGAAATACACTAAATACACGAAAAAATTATAAAATGATTCTTTCAACCTGGGCCTAAGGAATATTTTGCCTGCAAAGTTCTTTTTGATATACAGCTTATGGCAAAACATTCCTCCTTGAATAAAATTTTTTCGTGTGTTTCGTGTATTTCGTGGTTCATATTGTTTTTCTAAAAGAAGAATTAAAACCGCTGGATTCCTGCTTTTAATAGATTACCTTATCCCATCATCCCTTGAAAAGTACTTCTATTTAAAATATATTAAATTCACATAGCAACTACCTTTTGGATGGAGTAAATGGCATGAAAAAAACTTTTTTGCTTTCCCTTCCCTTGATTCTGTTTTTTTTTCTCGCGGGTTTTCTCTTTCCATGCAATCCCGCCTCTGGGTCGAGCGAAAACAAGGGCTTATTGGCGGTCATTGCCGTGGATACATCAGGAAACAGGCTGAACGCCCCCTTTACGTTCAGTGGATTCAGCAATCAGTATGAAACCGGCGGCACTGGCCAAACGTTGCTTTATATCACTGTTAACGCGACATATACGATTAAATTCGGGAGCATCAGCGGATACGCCATTGTCCAGCCTCCAAAAGGAACCAAGCGGATAAAAGTAACGCAGGCGGGCCAAAAGGTAACGGTCAAGGCGGTTTATAAGAAGTCGGGCGGCAGCGGAGGAGGAACAAGCTCAGCGGCCACGGAATGGACGTCCGCCCATAATAAATGGCGCGACACCGTTAAAACATCTCACCTGACGTGGTCAACTGAGCTTGCCGGCTATGCCCAGGAGTGGGCGGATTACCTGAAAAAATCAAACAACTGCTACATGGAGCACCGGGGCAATCTGGGCCAGAATTACAAAAACACGGGAGAAAACCTGGCTTGGAATTGGAGCTCGGCAAACCCGGCCGCAGCCTATACCCCTACCCAGGTGGTGAATTTGTGGGGGAACGAGGTGAAGGACTATACCTATTCTTCCAATAGTTGCAAATCAGGCGCGCAGTGCGGTCATTACACGCAGGTGATTTGGTCCTCCACAACTCAAATTGGCTGCGGCAAGGCGACCTGCGGGAACAGTTGGATCTATGTGTGCGAGTATTACCCGCCAGGTAATTACGTCGGGCGAAAGCCTTATTGAAAACAATATCAAGAGGCGCCGGTTATGAAAAAAAATGCATTGTGGTGGATGTTTTTATCTGTTTATTTGCTGTTTTTAGCCGCCAGCGGAGCGGTTTTTGCCCTGGATATATCCAAGCTGAAATCCGATATCCACAACGACAACGATACAATTAAAAGAACGCTAAAAATCAACGACACCCTGCTTAACAAGGAGCAATACGGCAAGGTCATATCCAACATCAACGCCATCGAAACCCTGCTTAAAAGAATAGCCTCAAACACCACGGAGATCAGGAAGACCGAACCAACGTATAAGGCCAATGTGCCTCTTAACTTCAACAAGCTTCCTGTCCAGGCCCGCATTGACACGCATAAAACCAATTCCAGGAAGGCCGGGGACATTTTCAATACCTTGAACCAAAATTATCAAACGGCTAATGAAGAAATTCTGAAGGCCAAGGAGCGGCTGCTGAAGACCATTGCTGTATCAGCTTTGAAGTTTGTGGTTGAAAATGCACCGGGATCGCCTGGAGGAACATGGATCAATTTCGCGGTGGAAGGAATAAAGCAGTTGAATGATTATATTCTAAAGGAAAAAATCATAGAGCCGCTTGAAGGGTTCTCAGACGTGACGCTTTTGAAGGGCAATGCCATCTCCATCAAGCAGGCGTCCAGGATGATGAAGTATTATGAGGAAAAAATGGCGGAGGTGAAAAAGGCCAGGATCAAGATAGAGCAGCAGATAAAGGACATGGCAACGGCCGCTGCCGCGGAAAAGAAATTGAAGGATTACAGTTGGCTGAATGAGACAGGATCATCAAGCTCTGAGTCGGCTTGGCTGCTTTGCCGGGATTATGGGTCGGCCCCGGACTATGTAACGGTGGATGCCTGTATAGGCACAAGCGAGACAGGCTTTGCTTCATACTATGATTCTGACCGTACCGACCAATTGTGTAAAACGGCTGGATATACATATGGGGCAACAGGCATATTTAATGCGGCTGGGTATGACAACGACCCTCTTACAACTGAGTGGGCTGACCCTGAAAAAGCCTGCAGGAAGCAATGCCTGGAAAACCAACAAAATCAAAACATTGGGACCACGTGCAAAACCCCCTAATACAGCCGTTAAAAGGTTGCCGTCTCTCAAAATGTCATTCTGAACGCAGTGAAGAATCTCTTTAAAAGCAATAAATTCCGAGACCCTTTGCGTTGCTCAGGGTGACAACTTTTTGATGCCCTGAAAAATTTCAAACGAAATATGCAGTTTCTGGAAGTGCCCTTTAGTCTTTTACCCTTCGCCTTTTACCTTTAACCCCATGCCGCATGATTCATGGCGCACTGTCCAAAGCCGGCAGCACCACTGTGAAAACCGCGCCCCTTCCATTGTTGCTCTCCACCTCTATATTCCCTTCATGTTCCTGGATGATGCCGTAAGAGATGTATAGTCCCAGGCCGCTTCCCTTACCGGCCTCCTTGGTGGTGAAGAAGGGGTCGAATATATTTTTCTTCAATTCCTCCGGGATGCCCGGGCCGGTGTCCGCGAAAGAGATGCGGATATTTCCTTTGACCGGATCATAGCCGCTGCGTATAGAGATGGTCCCGCCGTTTTCCCCAATGGCGTCGGAGGAGTTGCGGATCAAATTCAAAAAGACCTGCTCCAGTCCGCCCGCGCTCCCGCGCACCTTTGGAAGGGCAGGGGAGAGTTCCCGCTCCACCTTGATGTTTTGTTTTGCCAGGTGTCTTTCAGTGAGGAGCAATATGCGTTCGAGTATCTCATGCATGTCCTGCCCGGAGAACCCTTGAGGCGTCTTCCGGGAAAGGGTAAGCAGATTGCCCGCGATATTGGAGACGCGCACCGCGTGGTGTCTGATGGTGTCCAGGTCCTTTTCCACCTGCTCAGGTAAACCCTTGCCCGCGTTTTCCATCTTGATGCATTCTATCCGGTTGATTATGATCCCCATGGGATTGTTGATCTCGTGGGCAACTCCCGAGGCAAGGACGCCTAACGCGCCCATTTTCTCGGAATGAAGCAGTTGCTTTTCGATCTTCTTTATTTCCCTGGTCCTCTCCTCGATCTTGCGCTCCAGGGAATCGCGGTATTCCTTCAGGCTCCCTGCCATGCGATTGAATTCCACGGCCACAGCCTCGATCTCGTCGCCGCTTTTGATATCAAGCCTATGTTCAAGCTCTCCTTTTCCGAACCGCTGGACCCCCTCCTTCAATCTGAAAAGCGGTCTGGTCAATTTTCCAGAGACCCATACTCCTATGAGGAGCGTGGCCAACACTACGGCAATCCCCGCGGCCATGAAAAATTTTTGGAAAAGTCCAACTCCAGCGAACACCTGGGACTTTGGATAGGGATAAACCACCACGTAGCCCGGCCCTTTGTGGTCCAGGTCGAAAAAAACAGGGGCATAGGCAAAGAAGAGAGCCTCCTGGTCCTCTATGATTCCCGGTCTGCCGGACAGGATCTGAGACGCCACAACGGCTGAGTATGCCTCCTTGATGGAAACCTTGGATGGACGCGCCGGCGGGACGGCATCCGATTTACCGGGCAGGGGCTCCCGGAAGATGAAGTTGCCATCTGAGTCAACAAGGAAGGGACGCAGTGGACGGTTCCCGCTGGCCATTGACATGGTGTCGTGAAAGTGCCTGCCTGTTATATCGAAATAGATTATCCCCTTGAACTTTCCGTCCATGCCGTTGATTTTAGCGATGAAGCGGAGGAGGGGGACATGGTATAGCTCACTGTTATCCTCCACGAAATTCCTCAGAGGGACCACGGCCACCTCACCCGCGTTCAGAGAGAGTCCGGCCTGGAAATAGCCATTTTCCCTTTGGTTTTCCAGTTTGGATTTTGGGAGTATTATTTTCCGGTTGCCGTCGAAAATGGCTACAACAGTCTCGCCGCCGTTTTCATCCAGGTACGCGATCCTGGAGAAGTCCCTTTTTTGATTTAAAAAATTGAAAAACTCCTTTTCCAGCAGCGTCTGCCAATAAATCATGGAAGGCTTATCCTCCATGGCGGCCGCTTCCAGGAAATATCCCAACGCCGGAAGGCCCCGAAGGTAGAGGAGATCCGTTTTGGCGTTGTAGAGGTAGTTTTCCATGTCCTTGCCTCTGGAGTAGACGTCAAGGAAAATTTCCTGGAGGATGTTGTGCTTGAGGGAACCCCTGGCGGAAATAACGCCTTCATATCCGATGTAGATGAAGGGAATCATGCCCATCATGAAAAAATAAACGATGAGCTTTGCCCGGATGGAGCTGAAGATATGGGATTTCATAGCGCGCTGCGGCCGCTGCCAAAATGTTCATTTCTTATTTTACTACCACGACTATTGAATCCGTGTCGGAAAGCGTCCCGTCGCTGACAGTCAATTCCACTACAAAATTGCCGGTAACATCCGGCTTGAACTCAACCACGGATTTATCGGAGGTCTTTGCTGTGAGGCTGGAATTGGTTAAGCCGCTCCCAGTAACAGGGGGGACAGCGGCAAAGGACCAGGAGTAAGTTAAAGTGTCGCCATTGGCGTCAGAGCTGCCGGTGGCGTCGAGGATTACACTGGTTCCGGCTGTTGTGGTTTGGTCGGCCCCAGCGTTTGCCGCTGGTTTTGTGTTTTCCGCTTTAATTATGACAAGATCCGAGGCGCTGGCCCTATCCGGGTCTTTAACCGTTAATTTTGCCACATAGCTTCCTACGGCATCCGGGGTGAAGGTGACAATCGAACCGTTTGATGAAATATTTTTAAAGCTGGAATTTTTCAAGGAGCTTCCGCTGACTGGCGGCGCTTTAGCAAAGGACCACGAATAAACCAGGGATTTTCCCTCCGGGTCAGCGCTGTTGGAACCGTCCAGGGTCACCTCAGTCCTCACAGGCACAGTCTGGTCCGCGCCGGCCGAGGCTATAGGCTCCTTGTTAGTCCCTCCACCGGAAACCGTGACTGTCAAATAATCCGTGTCGGAAGCCTTGTTGTTTTTGACTGTCAGGGCAAGGTTGTAATTGCCAGCGGCGTCCGGTGTGAATTCCACAACCGAGCCTTCCTTGTTCAAGGGTTTCAGGCTGCTGTTTTTCAGTTTGCTTTTCGGAACCGGCGGAATATTTGAAAATTGCCAGGAATAATCAAGGTCGCTCCTTTTAACATCGTAACTGCCGGTGGCGTCTAAAATAATTGTCTGGCCAACGGCCGCGGTCTTGTCGGGTCCGGCGACCGCGAATGGTTTGTTTGTGTTGGTGGGGAGACTGTCCGCGCAGGAAAAAATGATGAGGGAAAGTCCCAATAAAATCAATGAATTTATGGTTTTCATAACTGGGAAGTATACCACAACAATAAAAAGTCCTCAATTGGATTTTTTTCATTTATTATGATAATCTACACCTGTTTTCAGGAACTTAACGCCCTTCGGGCGAAGTTATTAGTCACTGGCCATTAAGTCATTAGGGCGTCTCCTGCTTATCAATGGCAAATGACTATTGACCAATGACTATTTATGATGGGGAAATACGTGGAAGAAAAAATACTACTGGAAAGCGGCACCAACGAGCTGGAAATCGTTGAATTTCAAATTGACCAATCGGTTCCCGCAACCGGGGACGGCGTGTACCATGGATTTTTCGGGGTAAACGTTGGAAAGGTCAGGGAGATCATCAACACGCCGGAAGTGATAACTAAAATGTCCGGCAGCCCTCCCTGCATCGAAGGAATTGTTGAACTTCGGGGCAGAATCATCCCGGTTATCAATCTCCCGAAATGGTTAGGAAGGTACAATGAGTCCTTGCCCCTGAAAAGGATCATCATTACCGAATTTAACCGTTCCTTCAATGGTTTTCTTGTGAATAACGTGACAAGAATACACAGGGTGTCCTGGGAGCAAGTTGAGCCGCCCACGGGCGTCATTTCCATGGAGTGCCAGGACAGCATAACCGGCGTGATTAAATTTGACAAAAAGATTGTTCTAATCCTGGATTTTGAAAAAATCGTCATGGAGTTGGATCCGGACGCTGGATTCAAGAAGGAAGAGGTAAAGGTTGACAGGAAGGAACTTCGTAAAGGAAAAAAAATTTTCGTGGCGGAAGATTCAGGCATGGTCGCGAAATTGATAAAATCCACGCTGACAGAGGCAGGGTATGATGTAAACTGGGACTATAACGGCCTGGCTTGCTGGAACAGGCTCACGGAAGTTAGAAATAAAATAAACGAAAGCGGGGAGCCGCTGGAAAAATTCGTCAGCCTTATTATTTCCGATGTTGAGATGCCGCAAATGGATGGACTTCATTTGCTTTCCAAGATCAGGAGAGATCCTATCCTGTCGGATTTGCCGGTCATTTTATTTTCTTCCATGGCCTCTGAGGACAATATCCGGAAATGGGAGGGCCTCAAGGCCACGGAAGTCATCACCAAGCCGGAAATGCCTCTTTTGGTGAGCCGTGTGGATTATCACACATTAGGAATAGGATATGATTGATTTGCACACACATACTCTTTTAAGTGACGGGGCCTTAGTCCCATCAGAGCTTATTCGCCGCGCTGAGGTTAAAGGGATAAGGGTCCTGGCAATAACCGACCATGTGGACTCTTCCAATATTGGGCACGTGGTCCCAAAGACGGTGGAGTTTTGTAAATCCCTTAAGGATTGCCGGTGTATAAGGGCCATTCCTGGAGCTGAAATAACTCACGCTCCTTTGGAGCTTATACCTGGCCTGGTAAGGAAATGCCGGGAACTGGGGGCCATGATTGTGCTTGTGCACGGAGAAACCCTGGTTGAGCCGGTCCCGGAGGGAACCAACAGAGTGGCCATTGAATCAGGAGTTGATATACTGGCGCACCCTGGTTTGATAACCGAGGGGGACGTACGGCTTGCGGCCGAAAAGGGAATATATCTGGAGTTAAGCGGCAGAAAGGGCCATTCTTATTCCAACGGGCACGTAGCGGCCCTAGCCATGCGGTTTGGGGCCAAGCTGGTAATTAATTCAGATACCCATGCGCCTGGGGACTTAATGTCGCTTGAATTCGCAAGGAATTTGGTGAAAGGGGCCGGGGTAGGGGAGGTAGAGGAGGTTTTTAGAAATTCCAGGGAACTTGTGGAAAGAATTTTTTAAAATTAACAACTAATGAACACGAATTTACACGAATATTTTTGTAATCGTTCACGGTTTCAGGTTCAGGGTTCCGGGTTTTATAAAACCCTGTACCCACGCGGATTTTTGTTGAGCGGCGCTATATTCACGCCCTTTTTCAACCTTGAACCCTGAACCTGTGAACGGCTACCTATTTTTTTAACAACTAAACATGACTAATTTTTTTATTTGAGGGGTTAACATGGCGACTGTTATCAGGAAAAAGAAAGACAAGAAAAAAGTTGATGAGTTTTTGTCCACTTCGGAAAGGATTTTTTTGTATATTTCAGATAATTTGCTGAAGCTTTCCATGGCTTTGGCTGTATTGGTGGTTTCCTTTCTGGCCTTCACGTATGCAAACATCTCGAAGCAAGGCAACCGGGAATTGATGTTTCTGGACATCTCAAAAATCGAGCGTACGATAACGGACGCCAACAGGGAATCAGCCATCAAGGAGCTTGAAGGAATTGTTAAAAAATTTGAAGGGGTGGAAGGAGTTGTCTATGCGAAGCACCTTCTTGCCAGGCAATACGTTTTTGCCGGGCATGCGGAAAAGGGGGAGCCGATTTTCAAGGATATCAAGGGACGATATCCCTCAAGCTTATTTTCCCAGTTGGCTGTATTGGATTTGGGATTGAGCTTGGAGTCCGCCGGAAAATGCGACTCAGCGGTTGCTCAATTTCAAAGTATAATCGGAGGCCAAGCCGTTTTCTCGCAGCCTGATGCGTATCTGGGACTGGGACGATGCCAGGAGCAGCTCGGAAAGAAGCCTGAGGCATTGAAGGAGTACAAGGAATTTATCCAGAAATTTCCGGGACATCCCAGCGTGGAATTCGCCAAAATTCAAGTCAGGGCACTTGAAAGTTGACATGCGTATTATTTCCCATAAGGCATATTATGTCAACTTGGATATATACTAATGTCATCCTGCTATGAGGCCAAATGTCAAGCAAGGCGCGAAAAGGCCGTTTTTTCCGGGTTTAGGATAAAACTTCCCTTCGAAGCCGCCCCCCACCCAAATTGGGGGCGGCGAAGAAGGGAACACCAATTTTCCTTGAGA
>JACRGO010000228.1 GCA_016212295.1 Nitrospinota bacterium
AGATTTGTTTAATGTCCATACTGTCCTCCAAGATTAGACGCTAATGAAGAACACTATACCCCATTCGCGGTTCAATGTCCAGGAGTCGATGGTTCTCTCTTATATATCAGTGAGATAGGGAAAAGAACAAATTCACCCTGGACGTGTCCGAAAAAAAAAACAAAAAATGGACACGGTAAACGAAATCCAAAATTTCCTTTGCGTTCCTGGCGGGCTTTGCTAGGATGCGCGGGAAGTGAATCCCGTCCTGATTTGGGTTATTATAAAAAGACATACTTTTGCGTTTCTATATGGTTTTGCACCAAAATTGATGAGGAGAAAAAAATATGAACTATAGCGGCGAGGAAATCATCCAAATAGCCATAGGGGAGGAAAAGGACGCCATCGCGTTCTATAGGGCGGCGATGGATAACAGCTCCTCCCCTGGCGTAAAAGACCTTTTTCACTTCCTCTTGCATGAGGAGGAAAAGCATCTGGTGGAATTGGAGAAGGAGATCCTTCCGGTTTTTCAGGAAGCGGCCTTTACATGGGAGGACGAGGACGTTATAGCGGCCTATCTGCGGTCCCTGGGGAAAAGCGGCGTATTTATGGAAGGGCCCAAGCCGAAGGAGTTCGCCAAGAAAAACAAGGACCCAATGGAAGTGATCGAGTTCGCCATCGGCCTGGAAAGGAAGGCCATCATATTTTATCAAAAGGTGGAAGAGGCTTCCTCCGAAAGCGGGAAGAAGGCCCTGCGCCGGGTTATCGAGGAAGAAGGCGCCCACATACATAAATTGAACGAGTTGAAGGCGGGCCTAAAGAAAGGAGAATAAAAATGTCCGACAACGTGATGGGATACAGTGATCTCTTGATGGACCACTTTTCTAGTCCCAGGAATATATTGAAGGTTAAGGAAGAGGAATATGGCGCGGACGGCGTGGGCAGCGTGGGGAACCCCACTTGCGGCGACATGATGAAGGTCTGGATCAAGGTTGACAAGGACAGCGAAAGGATCAAGGACCTGAAGTGGAAGACCTTCGGGTGCGCCAGCGCCATAGCAAGCACGTCCATCATGTCCGAGATGGTCACTGAAGAGGCGGGAATGACCATGGAGCAGGCCCTGGCCCTGAAGCCGAAGGACATCATGGCCCGGCTGGGCGGCCTCCCCGCCATCAAGATCCATTGCTCCGTCCTGGGGGACAAGGCCCTTCGCGCCGCCATCCACGACTATTTCGAAAAGACCGGACAAAAGGAGCGCATTCTTGAGCAGGAGGCCAAGGTGGTGTGCAAATGCCTGAACGTAACGGACCACGAGATCGAGGAATGGGTGCTGGAAGGGGCGCGCGACTTCGAGACCCTTCAGGAGAAATGCAAGATATCCACCGGATGCGGCAATTGCAGGCCGGACGCGGAGAGGATATTTCAGGGATATTTAAACAAATATTTTACCGATGCTGAAAGAAATAATTAAAGCGATCAATGAGCACGATTCCTTTGTCCTTGCCACCCATTTTAATCCGGATGGGGACGGGGCCGGGTCGCTCGTTGCCCTGTCCGCCTTCCTGAAAGGCATTGGGAAAAAGGTGCATGCCTATTACACCGGCCACCTCATCTCCACCTACAACTTCCTTAATACGGACGGGGACATCGAACAATACGAAGAGGCGGAAGACCCGGACTCGAGAATAGCCGGGGCCGAGGTCATTATGCTTCTGGACGCCAACGAATGGAGCCGCACGGAAAAAATGGAGCGGCCACTTAAGGAGAGCCGGGCCCTGAAGCTGGTAATCGACCACCACCCCATTGAGGAGAGCGTTTTTGACTCCACTTGGGTCGATGTGGCGGCGGCATCGGTAGGGGAGCTTATCCACAAGTTGATAAAGGAGATGGGGGGCGGGATCACCGAGAAGATCGGGATAGCCTTGTACGTCACCATCCTCACTGACACCGGATCATTCCGGTTTTCCAACACAACGGCCAACACCCACCGCATCGCGGCGGACCTGATCGACGCCGGAGTTAAAACAAGCCACCTGTACCAGGCCGTTTATGAGCGGAACCCGGTGGAAAAGGTACGCCTGTTGGGGCATTGCCTGGCCAATATCCACATGGACTGCAACGACCTCATGGCCTGGATTTCAGTGTCACAGGAGACCTTGAAAAAGTATAACGGCGCGCTTTGGATGCTGGACGGCGTGGTGGAGGTGGTCCGGACCATCACCGAAGTGGAGACCACTGTTTTGATCGCGGAGAGGGAGGACGGGAAAATCAAGGTGAGTTTCAGGTCCAGGGACAAGCTGGATGTGAACGCCCTGGCCCGTTCAATGGGCGGCGGGGGCCATCCGAGGGCCGCGGGCTGCAAGCTTGATATGAGCTTAAAGGACGCGGAGGAACTCGTGGTGCGCAAGGTGGAAGAGGCCCTGGCCGCCTGTAAATAAGTTAACAGCCAAGGATATCCTTATGATCCTTGCCAGCCAAAAGCGCGGCCTGCTTGTCATGCGCCTGAGTGCCAGTGTGGAGCGACTTGTTAGGACCGCACTTACAATGACTCTCTCAGAATATCGGCCATACGGGTTTGCCAGCCTGGACCGGTAGCCTTCCAGCGCGCCAAAGTGTCCGGAGGCAGCCGAAGGCTGATTGCGATTTTTGAATCCGAAGACTTCGCCCGGCCGCGCGGCTTGAGCATGGCGGCCGCTGTGCGGGCGCCAAATATCTCAGGTAAAACTTTTTTAGCCGGACGAGCCTTCGCAATCATCGCCGCTGTCCACTCCGGATTTACGCGGACTGTCTTTTTAGGTTTGGATTGCTTTTTCATACCGATTCACCTCGCGTTTATTTGCTTTACGCAGACTGATCACTCTGGGCTTACCGTTGCGTGGTGTAAATACCACGCTATGCAGCCGATCCTCAATGAAGCCGAGCACACAGTAACGCTGTTCTCCGTAATTTTTGCGCGTGTCTTCCCAGATCAAAGCCGTCGTCCAGTCAAGTTGCTCGGCGATATCTAATGAAAGACCACGCTCCGCGATATTTCGGCTCTCTTTCTTGGGATCTTTGTCCACCTGATTATTGTATATATGTATATACGCAAAAACAACCTATTTTCAATCGCGATGCTCCGATTGCGGCGTCGGCCAGAACGTTGTGTTGTGCCGCAGGCCTCGACGGCGGGAGACCGAAATGCGTTGCGTTCGCGGCCCGTTGGCATCAACACACTGCTAGCCGGCGTTCTCACAGGCTTGCTCGACCTTTGAAAAGACGTATTCGTCCCCATGTTCGATCGCCACGTACTCGTCATCCGCTTTAAGGAAGCCAACGGGCACCGGATTATTCCTTGCTAAAGGATTGTGAACGGCGACACTGCGCTCCTGATTACCCACAACGGAACTGCCATCCAGTTCAACGGCCCAAATGGCACTTACGGCAGCAAAGTGGGGATCAAGGAACATACTTGTGGGAACCAATGCTTTGTTGGGCTTTTCAATGTGAAAACGAACTTGGTGTCCTCGCGCCACTACCTTGAGCGTCTCTCTGTTGATATGTAGTTGATAGGGGCCAATCGGAAATACCGCTTCCGCCGCGAAAGGAAACTGGCTGATCCCGAGTAGAGCTGAAAAGGGTCCGTGGCGTAAGCGACACCCATTCACTGCGATTACGTAGGCGTCAGCGGGCGCAACGACTCCTTTACTAAGATATCCCGCGATTTGACCGTCAGAGCTGCCGAGGAGCTTCTCGGCCTTCTCCTTTACGGCACTCGTCCAGCGCAAGAGGATGGCCTGGTGAGGGAAATCGCCCACCGTGCCGGGTTGAATATTAAGCCAGGCATCCGGCAATCCAACAGGTTCTGGACAAATCGATTCGATCCAAACCTTCCGGTCTCCATTCAACACGAGAAGGTCGGGGCCATGTCCGGGCTTAGACCGAGTTGGGAATGTCTTGTCCTTTAGGCGCTCCGCTAGCAGAGCTTCCGATACGCAGGACCAAAACTTGGAGTCTGAGCCAGAAACGAGCTCGTCGGTGAACTTCGGGTCCGCCAAGCCGGAATCTACGAATGTTTGGCACGAGCCCGCTAACTTGGCCGCATACAACTCCTGGCGACCCGATATCGGGTAGCGTTGGTGAATATGCACCGCGATTCGTGTCATACGACGCCTAACAAGTTATCAGGTAAAAGGTCTGCTGAAAAATAGCACAGAGTTAAATTACTTGAGAGTGCCGAGTTCTCAATAATTATTTTCATAACTCATTGATTTTATTGAAATTTTTAAATATTTAACAAAATATAGGAAAATCAATAAAATCAATGAGTTACAGAGAACTCGGCACTCTCAAGTTAAATTATTGTCAATAAAAAAATGGCTTGACTTACTTGACGAATTTTATGGCCCTTTGCCAGGGACTAATATTCAGAATTGGATGTTAGTCCCTTTTGGGGTTAGCAGCCTATGCAAACGATTCCAGCCGGTATTTTGGAACAATATTCCGCCGTCCTAAAAACTGGCGATTCATTATATCGCGCCATGCCGGTTACAGGAAAAAATCAGTCCCCGTCCATCACCGAAATCATGCGGCTTACCTCTCCAATTTTTGAGTGCTCCTCCTCCCACCTGGCGATTTCCTTTTCAAGGGAACACTCCGCCTCTTTTTTTCCCGCCAGGAGGGTTTGCAGTTCTTTCCCGTTGCCTTTCTCGTAGAGGCCCGCGTCCCCAAGCTTTTCATTGATCCTGGCGATCATGGATTCCAGCTCATTTACCCGTTCCTCTATTTTTGGAACGGCGCTTTCCAGCCTTGCCAGGTCTTTCTTTAAAAGCCTTCTTTCGTGTCCGTTGTTTTTCTGTCCGCCCTTGCCGCCGTTTTTCTTTTCTTCCCGAGGCGTTTTTTGCCGAGCCGCCGCCTCACGGTCCAGATGGTCATCTCCCTTGTAATCCAGGTACTCCGAATAGGTCCCCTTGAAAAGGCAATACCCGCTTGGGGTCAATTCCAGAATGGCTGTTGCCGTGTTCTGGACGAAATGGCGGTCATGGCTGACGAAGATAATGGTCCCGGGATAGCCGACCAGGGCCTCTTCAAGGGCCTCTATGGACTCCATATCAAGGTGGTTGGTGGGTTCATCCAGGAGGAGCGTGTTGGGCTCTTCCAGGATCATCCTGGAAAAAATCAGGCGCGCCCCTTCTCCGCCGCTTAGGGCCTCGGTTTTTTTGCGGACTTCGTCATCTCCGCTGAAAAGCATCCTCCCAAGTATCCCGCGGATTTTGCCAATGGTCTCTCCTGGCGCGAAGCTGTACAGCCATTCATAGGGGTTCGTCCCGGCGGGGACAAGTTCCTTGTGGTTCTGCGCGAAATACCCGATTGAGACTTCATGCCCCCACTCCACGGCCCCGTCCTCGTAGTCGAGGTTGCCCACTAAAATCTTCAGGAGGGTGGATTTCCCGATGCCGTTAGGTCCTATCACCGCCACCCGCTCGCCGCGGGCAACTGAAAAGGCCACCCGGTTCAGGACCTGCTTGCCGTTGAACCCCTTGGAAAGTTCCTCGACCCGCAGCACCTGTTTGCCGGATGGACGTCTTTGGGTGAATTGAAAACGGGGCGCTATTCTGGAAGAGCGCTTGATGTAGATGTCTTCCATCTTGTCCAACTGTTTCTTACGGCTCATGGCCTGCCTGGCCTTGGTGGCCTGCTGGCGGAAGCGTTCATAAAAGACCTGAAGCTCCTCCTTCTTTTTTTCCTGGCGGACGATTCCCAACTCCTTCTGCTCCCGCTCCAGTACCTTTGCATCGCGGAATTGGCCGTAGTTCCCCTTGTATATCTTGACGGTCTCATAGTCGATATCCAGGATATGCGTGGCGACCCTGTTGAGGAAGTAATGGTCATGAGAAACCACCACCACGGTCCCCCGGTACTCACGGAGGTAATTTTCCAGCCAGGCGATGGAAAGGATGTCGAGGTGGTTATTAGGTTCGTCCAGGAGCAGGCAGTCCGGCTGGCTGAACAAGAGCTGCGCAAGGAGGACCCGCAGCTTGTATCCGCCGGAGAGGGTGGACATTGTTTCGCCGTGCTGGAAAGTCCCTATGCCGAGTCCGTTCAGGATCACGGCGGCTGTTGACTCCGCCTCGTATCCGTCTTCGTGGGCTATTGTCATTTCCAGTTCCGCCAGGCGGTTGCCTGCCTTCTCGTCGATCGCCGGCAGCAAGAGGAGGCTTTCCTTTTCCCTCAAGGCGCTCCACAAATCCGGCTTTCCCATGAGGACTGTGTCGATTATGCGAAACTGCTCGAATTCAAAATGATTCTGCCTCAGGAAACCCAGCTTGACTTGGGAGGGGAGACGGACCTCTCCTCTCTCCGAGGCCATTTCTCCCGCGAGTATCTTGAGGAGAGTGCTTTTGCCGGAGCCGTTGGCCCCGGCAACCCCGTAACGGTTCCCGGAGTTGAGTTGAAAACTGACGTCCTCGAAAAGGACCTTCTTGCCGAAATGTATGCCAAGTTGTATAGCTTGAATCATGTATGCTTTCTTTAAAAGGGAGAAAAAGGAAAGGGAAAAACCACGGAGCGGAGCAACCGCAACCAATAGCGGAATAAAATTACTGACTCAACCAACAATAGTTAAAAATTTGAATATTTTTTCACCGCGGAGACCGCCTAGACGCTGAGAAAAGTAAGGGCACGATGCATCGCGCCCCAACAACCATAAACATCTATAAAAATCTCCGCGTCTCCGCGCCTTTGCAGTTAATATTTTGGGTTTTTGTTTAGAATTCTAGGCCGCATCGGCCTTTGGAAGGTCCGGGAAATGATTATGCAGGGCCGCGTTCCACTCGTCCACCTTGTCCTGGGTCTTTTTCATAAGGCCGGAGATGTCCCCTTGAATGGTGACATTAATGATCTTGTCATTTTGTATAATCTTATCCACCACCTTCTGGTCAGCCCTGTCCACCACCACGCCGAAAACAGTATGTTTCCCATCCAGCCAGGGAGTGGGCGCATGGGTTATGAAGAACTGGCTGCCGTTGGTGCCGGGGCCGGCGTTGGCCATGGAAAGTATGCCTGGCTTGTCATGTTTTAGTCCGCTTACAATTTCATCCGGAAATTTATAGCCAGGACCGCCGGTCCCTGTTCCCCTGGGGCATCCTCCCTGGATCATGAAATTCTCTATGACCCTGTGAAAGGGTTTGTCCTTATAAAAATTCCTCCGCGCCAGGTTGACGAAATTGGCGACGGTGAAGGGTGTCTTATCGGCAAAAAGCCTGAGCCGGATATTTCCCTTGGTGGTTTCCATGACTGCCGTTATTTCCTTGATTTCGCCCATCACTTTCTCCTCTGGTTAATTTGTATTATTATAGGATACCAGTATTTCACTTGATTTTAAATCCCTGGCGCATCAATCCTGAAAATTTCCTGTTATTGCTGAAATTTTAAAAAGGGTAGTATAATAATAAATTAACGCCCTTCGGGCGGGCTTTAAAGAGTCATTGGCCAGTAGTCACTGGTCATCAGGGCGGCTTCCTGCCTATCAATGACAAATGGCCAATGGCTAATGACTGATAACAACATTTTTTTACGGATGGTCCTTATGAGGTTAAAATTTTTCCGCCTGCTCTCCTTGTGCTTCCTTTTTGTTCCCCTCATGAGTTTCGCCGCAGACCCGCAAGAGGATTTCATTCAAAAACTTCAACGCAAAATAGATTCCATCACCGACTGGCAGGCCGATTTTCAGCAGAAGGCTTATATTTCCTCCGTGGGGCAATCCGACCTCTCCTCCGGCGCAGTGAAAATCAAGAAACCAATGAAGGTCTTTTGGGAATACGTGAAGCCCGGCCGCCAGGTCCTGGTTTCAAACGGCAAGAAACTTTACTTTTATTCGGAAGAGGACAAGCAGGTGATGGTCAGGGACCTGGACGCCGACACCCTTTCCGGCGCGAACCTTCTCTTTCTCGCCTCCGGCAAAAAGCTTGAGGACATCTATCAGATCGAGGTGGCCATGCAAGAGCCCTCGTCAAATGAAGCTGTCAAATTTAAAATGGTCCCCAGAAAAGTGCAAGCCAATTTATCCTATATAGTCCTTACCGTTGACAGAAACACCCTTGACATCCTTTCCCTCCAAAGCTTCGACCCCTTCGAGAACAATACCATGGTTGAGTTTTCCAATGCTCGGGGAAATTCCGGCATCCAGGACAAATTCTTCGTTTTCCGGACCCCGAAAGGGGCAGAGGTCGTTCATCAATAGATACTTACTCGGCCATTCCGAAAATTCATCCCGCGCAATCCATAAAATTCTAAATAAAAATACCCAAAAATGAACCGCGGAGGCGCAGAGGCGCAGAGTTTTTTGTAAAATGTTTAAAGTTATATTTTTTCTTTTCTCTGCGTCTTTGCGATCTCTGCGGTGAAAAAATTTTTAAATTTCAAATATTTTTGGATAGGAATTATTCAAAGGATGCCAAGGAAGGCGGTAATCACCGGGATAGGCATTCTCTCCTCCATAGGCGCCAACCCCCAGGATTTTTGGGAAAACCTGGTTAATGGCGTATCAGGGATAGATACCGTGTCCAGATTCGACCCCTCTCCCTTTGCTTCCAGGGTCGGCGCTGAGATCAAGGACCAGTCGTACGGGCAAGAACTCTCCCCAAAGGAAAAAAAACTGGACCCCACGGCGCAGTACGCCTTGATCGCGGCCAGGCAGGCATTGGAGGATTCCGGCATTGACTTGAACGGCGTCGGCCGCTCCAGATGCGGCGTAATACTCGGCTCCGCGCGGGGGGCGGCCAATTTGCTGGAGGACTTTCATTCCCGGTTTCTGTCAGGCGGCGTTTCCAAGGTAAAGCCCTACGCCTCTCCCTTCACCACCCTTTCCAGCATGAGCGCCGCTGTGGCGCGAAGGTTCGGACTGCAGGGACCGAATTTCACCATCTCCGCCACTTGCGCCTCTTCCAGCCATGCCATAGGGTCGGCCCTGGAAAAAATCCAGTTGGGCAAGGCGGACATGGTTCTCGCCGGCGGCTCCGAGGCATGCATAACCCCCTTCCACTACGCCATGTTCGGGAACGCAGGGGTGCTTTCTCCAGGCAAGGGACGTCCGGCGGAATCGTGCAAGCCCTTTGACTTGAACCGGGACGGAATGGCCGTGGCCGAAGGGGCGGGAATCATTGCGCTGGAAGAAGAGGGGCATGCGCTGAGGCGTGGAGCTAAAATTTATGCGCGCCTGGCCGGTTTCGGGTCCTCCTGCGACGCCCTTGGCGTCACTTCCATGCCGGAGGACGGGGCCGGAATCCAGCGGGCCATGGCCTTTGCCCTTGAGGACGCGGGACTGGATCGAAGCGAGGTCGGATACATAAACGCCCACGGGACCGGCACCAGGCTAAATGATCTTGTGGAAACCAGGGCCATAAAAAATTTCTTCGGGGACCTGGCCGGGAGCATCCCCATAAGCTCCACTAAATCCATGACCGGACACTCCATCGGCGCATCGGGCGGAATGGAAGCGGTTATCTGCGCCCTGGTCCTCCGCCATGGAATAATTCCCCCGACCATCAATTATCAAACGCCTGACCCCGAATGCGATTTGGATTACACGCCGAATCAAAGCAGAAAAATCCCGGTCCGGGTGGCGGTCTCCAATGCCATGGGTTTCGGCGGCCTGAACACATGCCTGGTCTTTCAAAAAAATTTGACAAAAAAAATATAAATCCTTGACATTTTTTTTTTTATGAGATATCTTATTTTTCCAAAGGCGGGTATCTTATTAACAAACTTTTAGGGGAGGGAAAAAGGCATGATGTGGATAAGCATGAGCATCGCGACTTTGGTGACCATATTTCTGGTTGCTTTGGTCTTGAGCGAGAGAAAAGAAAATAAATAATTCTTCGCGGGAAAAGTTGCTAAAAAATTTTCAAAGCCTGTAGACGCCCTGGATGCAATTTCAGGCTCTTTAGCCAAGAAAATTCATTGTTTGAAACAGAAAAGCCCCGGCCCAAATTGGGCGGGGCTTTTTTTGTTTTTTGCTTTCATTGACTCCGCCCGAAAGACGCAAGGGCGCTTATTCAGGAAGCCATCCTCTCAACAATCCCGTACACGCTCTTTATGGCCTCCTGAAGCTTCTCAACGGACTTGCCGCCAGCCTGGGCCATGTCCGCCTTTCCGCCCCCGCTCCCGTCCACTATGGGCGCTATTTCCTTGATGATGTTCCCGGCGTGAAGCCGGCCCAAAAGGTCCTTGGTTACTCCCGCGGCAAGGGCGGCCTTTCCGTTGTGGGCCGTTCCAACCACCACAAGGCCGGAGCCAAGCTTGTTCCTGGTTGCGTCAATATAACTTCGCAATGAGCCCGGATCCACGTTTTCCAGCACCTGGGCAAGCACGGTTATTCCCTTGATTGTTTTCACGAAAGAAGCCAGGCCCTCGCCAGCCTTGGCTTGCAGGGCCTTTTCCTTCATGGAGCGCATGGCATGCTCCAGCTCCTTGTTCTTTTCCAGGAGCTTCTCCACTTTTTCCGCTAGCTCGTGAGGCTGGACCTTCAAGCTCCTGCACACGCCTGAGATGATTTTTTCCATGTCCTTGACGCGGGAATACGCCCCTGGCCCGGTCAGGGCCTCAATGCGCCTTATCCCGGCGGCGACGCTCCCCTCGTGGATAATTTTAAAAAGGCCGATGTCCCCCGTGGCCCTGGTATGGGTGCCGCCGCAAAGCTCAGAGCTGAAATCCGCAATGGCCACCACCCTCACCCTTTCTCCGTATTTCTCGCCGAAAAGCGCCGTTGCGCCCTTTTCCAGCGCAAGGTCTATGGACATCTCCTCCGACTCCACCAGAGTGTTTTTTTGTATCCGCTCGTTCACGATCTCTTCAATATGCTCCATTTCCCTTGGAGTGATGGCCGCGAAGTGGGTGAAGTCAAAACGCAGCCTGTCAGGGGAGACCATGGAACCGGACTGCTTCACGTGGTCCCCAAGCACAAGCCTTAACGCGGCGTGAAGGAGGTGCGTCGCGGTATGGTTCAGGGCCGTTGCTGAGCGGGACCGCGCGTCCACATGAAGATGCATGGAATCTCCTTTCCGAATTTTTCCTTCGATTACCTTGCCCTTGTGGACAATGAGCTTCGCCAATATCTTTTGCGTGTCCGCGACCTCCACCAAGGTCCCGTTCCTCTTGATTATTCCTTTGTCGCCCGCCTGGCCCCCGGATTCCCCATAAAAAGGAGTTTCCGAAAAGAAAAGCTCCACCTCTTCTCCTTGGGAGGCGGACTCCACCTCGCGGCCATCTTTTAAGATCCCCTTCAATTCCGAGTCAATGGACGCACCGGCGTATCCCCTGAATCCGGTCGGGCCAATGGCGTTCAGGATGTCGCGATAAGCCTGCGCCACCACTGATTCGCCTGCCCCCTTCCAGGACGCCCTGGCCCTTTCCTTCTGCACGGACATGGCGGACTCAAAGCCCTGCCTGTCAACCGCCAGCCCATGCTCCTTTCCTATGTCCTCGGACAAATCCAGCGGGAAGCCATAAGTGTCGTACAGCTTGAATGCCTCTTCGCCCGGGATTGCCGTTTTTCCCTTGCTCTTCAGGTCCGCTATCAGGTCCTCAATGATCCTGAGACCGTAATCCAGGGTGTGAATGAAACGCTCTTCCTCGTTGATGATGACCCTGGCTATGGTGTTGAGCCTTTCCTTAAGGTCCGGGTAAGGCGTCTTCATCAGTTCCGCGACCGACCCTGAAACCTGGTAGAGGAACGGCTTATCAAGACCCAGCCTCTTGCCGTGCCGCAGGGCGCGGCGGATAATGCGCCTTAGGACGTATCCCCTTCCTTCGTTGGAAGGAAGCACGCCGTCCCCAATGAGAAAGGAGGCCGCGCGGGAATGGTCCGCTATGACCCTCAAGCTGAAATCCGAGTCCGCATTAGCTCCGTAGGATTTTTCCGCAAGGCCGCTGATAAAATCAATGATGGGTTTTAAGAGGTCGGTTTCGTAGTTTCCCTGCACTCTTTGCAATACGGACGCGAGGCGCTCAAGCCCCATGCCCGTGTCGATGCTGGGCTTGGGTAGAGGGGACATCTTTCCCGCCGCGTCGCGGTTGAATTGCATGAACACAAGGTTCCAGAGTTCCATGAAACGGTCGCATTCGCACTCGACCCCGCAATCCGGCCTGCCGCAGCCGTGGCCAGGTCCGCGGTCTATATGTATCTCGGAGCATGGTCCGCATGGTCCGGTTTCCCCCATGCTCCAGAAATTGTCCTTTTCTCCAAGGCCCATTATGCGGTCGGCAGGCACAAGGGCCTTGGTGTTCCAGATGCGGCGGGCCTCGTCGTCATCCTTATAGACCGTGATCCACAGGTTTTCCTTCGGCAGCTTCAGGACCTCTGTTATGAACTCCCACGCGCATTCTATGGCCCCTTCCTTGAAATAATCGCCGAAGGAGAAATTGCCCAGCATCTCGAAAAAGGTGTGGTGCCTGGCGGTCTTGCCGACTTCCTCAAGATCGTTGTGCTTGCCCCCGGCCCGGACGCATTTCTGCGAGCTTGCCGCCCTGCGGTAACTTCGCGTCTCGTTTCCAAGAAAGACGTCCTTGAACTGCACCATCCCCGCGTTGGTGAAGAGCAGGGTGGGGTCGTTTCCCGGGACCAGGGGAGAGCTGGAAACCAGCTCATGGTCCTTGGACTGAAAATATTTCAAGAATCCGGCCCTGATCTCATGTCCGGTCATTGCGGTCCCTCCTGGTCCTCTTCCGCGCCCGCGGCGCCGGATTTCAACCTGTTGATGTAGTCCATGTATTCCGCGCCCTCCTTGAAGTCCGGGTCCAGCAGGACGCTTGTCCCGAGGATTTCCAGCGCCTTGTCGTAATTCCTGGTTTCCTTGTAAACCCTGGCCAGATTGTAATAAAGGGCGGGGTCCTCGGAATCGATATTAATCGCCTTTTCATAGTTGTGGATGGCCTGGTCGTATAGGCCGTTTTTCCGGAGGTCGATCCCGAACTCATTGAAGACATGTTTGTTTTCCTTCTCGAACAGGGCCTCGATATTGGAAAGCTTTTCAAAAACCTCCTTGGCCTGCTCCGTCTTGCCCTGCTCCAGGTAGGTCTTGCCGAGTCCGTAATTGGCCTTGACGTTTTCCTCGTCCAGCTTGATGGCGTTCCCGAACTCGAATTCGGCACTCAGGTACTCCTTTTTTTCCAGATGCATGTTCGCCTGCTTGACCTTCGCCTCGGCCTTCAGCTTTTTAGGGTCCATGTCTCTAAGCCTGAAGGCGCACTCATGGTCGGAGCAGGGCTTGAACCGCTTGTGAAAGTCCTCTGTCTCAATGGTGTCGACCGTTACTCCCGTGGGCTTGCCCTGGAAGTCGACAATCCCAAGGCCAAGGCTGCCGCCCTCCTGGGGCTTCACGTAATAATGAATGTCGTTCACCGCGTCCTTGGCGGTATGGCCGGTCCCCTGGGTCATTGTCTTGCGCTCGAAATAGATACCTTCCTTTACTTCGCTTGCCATCGCTGATCCTCAAAAAGTTTATTAGAATATAAAATAAAACGGGCAAAATAACAATGCCCAAAGCAAACCCTGGTTCATAAGGGGCCGGTTGTCATTTAGTATAGGAATTTCCATTTTTAACCTTTTAAAATCAAATAGATATATGAAGCACACCCCCCTTGGTCCCCTCTTGCCAGGGGGGAATTTTGGAGATACTCCCCCTTAAAAAATGGGGCCAGGGGGATGTCAATTGTTTAAAGTCCGCCCGAAGGGCGATAAGTTCATGGCAGAATATAGGAAAAAATTTTCACACCAGCCGGCTCCATAGCCCTGACGGGACTATGGAGCCGGCAAGGAGTTTTTTTCATATTCTGACTCCCGCCCCCTCGACCCCGGCAAACCCTTCCTACTTCTTCCTCAACTCAATCGCGCCGTCCTTCACGGAGGCGATGGCCGTGTCCCCTTTGTCTATGGACCTCTCTATCACCATGAGGGACAGGGGGTTTTCGATCTGGCTTTCCATTTCCCTCTTTAACGGCCTTGCGCCGTAGGCCGGGCTGTACCCGTCCTTGGCCAGTTTGTTCCTGGCCTCTTCCGCCACCTCAATGCTCAGGCCGCTTTCCTTTAGCCTTACCTGAAGCCGGGAGACCAGGAGGTCCACTATGGCCCTTATATGCCCCTCATCCAGGCGGTGGAAGACCATGAGGTCGTCCAGCCGGTTCAGGAACTCCGGCTTGAAGTGCTTCTTGGCCTCACCCAGCACCAGCTTCTTGACCTCTTCATAAGTGGCCGTTGCCTTGCCTGCGTCGCCGCCTGAAGTGCCGAAGCCTATGGAGTGCTTGTCATCCACTATCTTCTCGCTGCCGATGTTGGAGGTGCCGATGATGATGGAGTTCTTGAAGCTCACGGTCCTGCCGTGGGCGTCGGTAAGCCGCCCGTCGTCCAGTATCTGCAAGAGGAGATTGAATACGTCCGGGTGGGCCTTTTCCAATTCGTCAAGCAGCACCACTGAATAAGGGCTTCTGCGGATCAACTCAGTGAGCTGGCCTCCCTCCTCATATCCAACATAGCCGGGAGGAGACCCGGTGATCTTGGACACCGAGTGCCTCTCCATGTACTCGGACATGTCCAGCCGTATAAGGCGGTTCTCGTCGTCCATCAGGAACTCGGCCAGGGCCTTGGCAAGCTCCGTTTTTCCCACGCCCGTGGGTCCCAGGAATATGAAGGAGCCGATGGGGCGGTTCTTTTCCTTGAGCCCGGCCCGGTTGCGGCGTATGGCGTTGCTCACGGCGATTATGGCGTTGTCCTGCCCGATGACCCTCTTGTGCAGGTTTTCCTCCATGTTCTTGAGTTTTTCGGATTCGGTTTCCACCATCCTGTTTATCGGGATGCCGGTGGAATCCGAAACAACGGTGGCGATGTCCTCCTCGGTGACTATCGTGTCCTCCGGCGCGGATTTTTCCCGCCACTTCCTTTTTTCCTCAAGGAGGTCCTTCTCGGTCTGTATAAGCTCCTGCCTCATGACCGCCACTTCCTCGAATTTCTGGCTGGTGAAGAGTTCCTTCTGCCTTGTGAGAAGTTCCTGCCTTTTCTTCTCAAGCTCGCGCACCTCCGGCGGGATATAAATCGCGTTCAGGTGCTTCCTTGAGCCGGATTCATCAATGAGGTCTATGGCCTTATCGGGCAGGAAACGGTCCGATATGTATTTCTGAGAAAGCTTGGCCGCGGCGTGAATGGCCTCCGGGCTGTAAGTGATTTCGTGGTGCTTTTCATATCTGCTTTTCAAGCCCTCAAGGATCTGGATGGTTTGGTCAAGGGTCGGCTCCTGCACGAGGACAGGTTGAAAGCGTCTTTCCAGGGCCTTGTCCGACTCAATATGCTTCTTGTATTCGTCCAGGGTTGTGGCCCCGATGCACTGGAGTTCCCCCCTGGCCAGGGAGGATTTCAGCATGTTCGAGGCGTCGATGCCCCCCCCTCCGGCCCCGGCGCTGACAACTGTGTGCAGCTCATCAATGAAGAGGATGATATTTCCCCCGGCGGAGGCGATTTCGTCCCGCACCGCCTTGAGCCGCTCCTCGAATTCCCCGCGCATCTTGGCCCCCGCCACGATCTCCGCCATTTCCAGGGACAGCACGCGCTTGTGGGCAAGAGAGCTGGGGACCTCCGCGTTCACTATCTGCTGGGCGAGGCCCTCCACTATCACGGTCTTCCCCACCCCTGTTTCTCCGATGAGGACGGGATTGTTCTTCTTCCTGCGGGAGAGTATCTGGATTACGCGGTGTATTATTTTTTGCCGCCCGATCACCGGATCAAGCTCTCCCTTCCTGGCCTTTTCCGTGAGGTCGGTCGTGAACTGTCGCAGGATATCGAACTTGCCCTCCGCGTGTTTATCAACGATTTTCCTTCCGCCCCGGATGATGTCCATTCCCTCCCGGAATTTGGCCTCCGAGACCCCGGCCCCGTCAAGGATTTCGCGCGTCTTTCCCGCCTTTGGACTGAACAGCGCCAGAAACATGGCCCCTGCCCCGATATATTTGTCCCCGCCTTTTTCTGTCTCATTCCACGCCAGTTGAAACACGTCCTCTATCTCCTTGGAGAACGATATCTGGTTCAGCATCTTGTCGCTGACCTTTGTCATTTCCTCCTGGGCCTCGAAGACCATTTCCACGATATTGTCCTTGATGACGTAGGCGTTGGGATACATGACCTCCAGCGCCTTCATGGCAAAGGACTCTTCCTGCTCCAGAAGCCCCAGCAGGATGAAGTCAGGGGTGAGCTGGTTTTGTTTCAGGTTGATCATTTCCATGGTCCCGACGTTCAGGGCCTCGATGACCTTTTCCGTGCACAGGCGAAGGTATTTTTGAAACATGAAGGGCTCTCCATTGGATTTTTTCTTTACTGATGTCGGCGGGTTTGAATTTTCCATGTTTAATCCTTTATATATTATTACGTTCAGAAATTTGCGTTTTCCGCGCTATGTTATGTAAGGTTAGGAACCACGAATGAACACTAATTGTTTCTAAAGGCCAAAAAGTATGTTTTCATGAAATACCAGTGTTGATTCGTGGTTCCAGCCTTTTCATCAATCAATTCGCGAAGCCATGCTCTTTGTAATTTGAAATTTTGTTCCCACTTTGATTGCGGCCATGCCGTGCCATGAAAATAAGATAATAAGGGATTGCGGTTGGCGGCGCAAGGGTATTGTCTTCTTTTCCCCCCTTCGCCTTCAGCCTTTCTCCTGTCCCTTGTTTTTTTAGTACATCATTCTATTGCGAAGCTCCCGGCCCCGGGTTTAAGAATAGGAGGTGAGGCAAATAACATTTAGATGCGTCGCAATGCCAGCTTCTCACGTAGGTTTTTATATTGATGGTCAATTCCATGTAATTTACAGACGCAACAACTGGCAGAAAACAAGCTGGGGTAATAATTGAAACCAAAGAGAGCGGAAGAATTGAAAACACCGACCGCTCGTTCATTGACTGCGATGAAGTTGATGCATTGCTTAAAGGGCTCGATTATATTTCCAAGGCCACTCTTGATGTTACAAAATGAAATGAAGCCGCGCCTTGAACAGTGAATTATTTCCTGGGCAGTTTTCAGGGGCAGGGGGCAGGAAAAAGGCTGAAGGCGAAAGGCTGAGGACAGAAGGCGGGAAAATAAAGTTCAAAGTTTAAAATTCAAATCAAGCCCAAAGAAACCAAGGGAAGATGCAGCCAAAAGATTTTATTTACCAGTCATTAAGTTTTTCCTTTGTGGTCTTTGTGCCTCTGTGTGAGGCCATATCTTTAATGGATTTTCTTCGTGTGTTTCGTGAACTTCACGGTTAAGGATTTTGAATCTTTTGAACCGCGGAGACGCGGAGAAAAAATAAGAAAATCCCACCACAAAGACACAGAGGACACGAAGGGAAAAAATTCATTTCTTTCTGGCGTTCATGGTTATTGGGGAAATTGTCTTTCAGATGTTTACGGAGGGTATATTATTAAGTTCAGAAATTTGCGTTGTCCGCGCAAATTTTAAACCGTTCCCTGTCAACCGTCAACTATTCATTGCCTTCAGTTTTCTGTCTTTTCTCGTCCCTCGTCCCTTTGTTTTTCCACCCTCCGCCTCCCGTCCTCTGCTTTCCCTTCTGCCTTTGTGCCTCTGCCCCCTTTGCCTTGAACCGTCAACCGCTTTTCCCCTAAATCAACCCTGAAAGAAACGTGGCCAAGGGCATGACACGGACATCCCCGGACCAAAAATCCCTCTCGGTCTTTTTTACCACCTGAAAGGAAAAGGGAATGTTTAATCTGGTTCGGTAATAATTGAGCGCGGGAGATACATTCTCATCGGACATCTTGGCCTCCACTGAAAACCAGGGCTTTCCCTTGTGCGTGACCAGGAAATCCACCTCCCGCTTGTCCACGTCCCGCAGATAAAACAGCTCAGCTTTATGGCCATGAACGTCATGAAGGTAATGGCAGAGCTTAAGAAGGTGTGACGCAGCCATGTTTTCCAGGCGACGCGCTTCGTCCTCGATTTCGGACCAGTCCCACAAATAAAGCTTCGGCTCCTTCTTTAAAGACCTGGTCCTTTTGTGCTGAAAGGGGAAAATCCGGAAGGAGTAATAGAGGTTTTCAAAGACGTCCAGCCAATTGACAATGGCCTTATGCGTGACTTCCACATCCTCACGCAGCGAGTTCAGGGACAAGGGCGACCCCGCTTTTCCCGGAAGAAGATCGCACAGCAACTCCATGGAAGCAAGGTCCTTGATGGCCGTTAAGTCCCGGATGTCCTCCTTGAACAGAAGATATTTCCTCTCGTTATGCCATCTCCGCAAAAAATCGGGGTCCGCTTCCAAAAAAGATTCCGGGAACCCGCCAAAATGGAAGAGTTTTTCCAGGACGCCGGGATCATGTTTGCAATTAGGGAAAATAAGCTCCTGCCCAGGATTGAAGATATTTTTTATTTTCAGGACTTCGGCGTAGGAGAAAGGGTGGAGCCGGTAGTAGTGATATCTCCCGAGCATGGAATCGCCGCCGCGTTTATAGACATTTAGACGGGCGCTGCCGGTAACCAGGAAGGAAAATCGTTCCTTGTGCTGATCGTACTCCCCTTTGATAAGGGTTTTCCACTTGGGGTTTTTATGGATTTCGTCGAGGATAATGAGTTTCGCTGTTGCCGGCCATTCGGCCTTCTGGATGGCCTTCCGGTCCTTTCTGTTGTCCCAGTTGAAGTAGGCGAAGGAACGGAACGCGCGGGCGATGATTTCCCTGGCAAAGGTGGTCTTCCCCACCTGCCTGGGTCCCCCGAGAAAAACCATTTTTTTCTTGAGGTCCCTTTGAATTTCTGAAGCCAGATACCGGTCCTGGAGCATGCTGAAATTTTAGCATACAGGGAAAAAAATTAGCAAAGATTTTACCTGGCAGGGGAAAAAATTAGTGAAGGGGGGCCGAAGGCCGGCGTGTTATTTCGATATTGCTTCGGATTTCGAGATTGAATTTAAAAATTCGACGTTCGATGTTGGACGTTCGATATTTATGCATAGGCTCTAAAATTAATTGCATCGGCTTTTATAGATTGTGCGAGATGAACTCTTGGAGCGCATATGCAAAAATCTATTGAAGATATTTTTCATCGCCGGGACCGGTCTTGTTCCAATAGTCCAGGCGCAGGGTTTTACGGAGCAAATATTGAGTGCCGTCATGCCTCTTCCACTTCAGCATAACGTGAGGGAACTCCTCCGCGAACCAGAATAAATCCTCCCCTTTTGAATGGGACACGGAAAAGCCCTTGGCTGAAAATTTTCCTGCCGGGACCTCTACCATTGACTTACCTGAATATGCCAGGGTAGCGCTTTCCGGTTGGAAAGAGGTCAGCTTCGAGGAAATTTGGCCTGGAAGCATTGGAAACTGGACCTTCTCGCCCTGTTTCATATTCACTGCCCTCAATAGAATCGGGAGTGCGTCGTATAAGGGAAGGCCCTCTTCCAACCCCAATGTCTTCATGCCGGACCCCTGATGGTCCCAGTAAGTGATGAAATTAATTAAGGACTTTCCACGGAAATTCACGATTTCCTTAAAGCTGTTGCCGCACCATTCCTGGCTTCCAAAAGTCATTTTAATTGGGTAAAAGCTCTTCTTTTCAAAAAACACGGAGAGCATCTGCCTGTAGGAATAGACCCCGGTTGGGACCGTAATCGAGTAATTAAATTTCATAACCTCCATCAAACCCTTCTCTTTCCAGTCATCGGCCTTCACCAAGAGGTCCGGTTTGTGGCTTTCCTTCACGAATATATGGGCGACCTCTGATTCCCGCGCTATTCCGTACCGGATTTCCCCGGCCTGGTAAATATTAATCTCCGCATTTCCGTCATCCCATGTTTTGTTTTCCATGAATTCGCGGGAAAGATGATCGTAAAATGGATCAGCAAAGACTGGAACATCTAAGAATAAGAAAAACAAGGCAAACAGCAAAACCAATTTTTTAAATAAATTCATGGCTACTCCTTGAAAGATTGTGGTATCAATGTAGATGCTTACCCAATAACATGGCGCGGCTTCGCCGCAACCAAAATCCGAATAACGAATATCGAAATACGAAACAAATCCGAATAACCAAATTCCAATATCTCAAACCACGGGGCCTGGGTTTTAAAATTTGAACCTTTGGATTTTGATATTGTTTCGGATTTCGTTATTCGGGTTTCGAATTTATTTTTCAACGAGTTACATGAAAAACTGTGCTTAAAAAACAAAAGAATAAGCAAATAAATGGAATTGTTTTGGACATTCGGTAATTGTAATTTGTAATTTATTTGGGATATGTTGTTTGTCATTTGAGATTTTGTTTTCCTTTTGGTTGCCGCACTTTATTATTATATGACTCAATCAATAAAACTCTCAATAATCATCCCAACCCTGAACGAAAGCCGAAGCATCGCTCCGTTACTAAAAAGTTTCCACGGAATGCCTGGTATGGAAGCCATTGTCTCTGATGGGGGAAGCGTGGACGGGACCCTTGATCTGGCGAAGGAGAATGGGGCCATAACCGTGGCTTCTCCTCCGGGCAGGGGGACTCAATTGAACAAAGGCGCGGCCCTGGCAAGGGGAAAAATTCTCCTGTTTCTCCACGCCGACTCAAGGATTTCCGATGAGGGCATACACAGAGTGATAGAGGCCATGTCAACAGGAAAATACGCGGGAGGGGCTTTTTACCTTGCAGTGGACGGGGCGGGAAAATTACTGCGGTTTGTGGCCTGCGCCGCTAATATAAGATCCATGTTTTTTAAAATCGCGTACGGAGACCAGGGGATCTTCGTTGGCCGGGAACGCTTTGAAAGGCTTAACGGATTCAAGGAAATCCCATTAATGGAAGATTACGATTTTTTCAGACGGCTACAAAATAGCGGGAAAATCATCCTGATAAAAAAAGGATTGGCGACATCGCCACGGCGATGGGAAAAAGAAGGGATTTTTTACGCCACCATCAGGAACTGGGCCATATTTTCTCTGTACCTGCTTGGGGTCCCGCCCGCGAGTCTCAAGAAGTGGTATGGGAGCGTTTAAAAAAAAATCGTGGCGGCGATGTGGAAAGCGGCTCCTTTGTCCCCGCCCCATAAAAAAACCCCCACGCTTTCGCGCGGGGGGTTTTATGAAAAAAGAGAACAGTGGGTTCTCTAGGGGGGCTCAGTACATGCCGCCCATTCCGCCCATGCCGCCGTGTCCGCCGCCGGGCATCGGGGAGGACTTTTCCTCTTCCTTGATGTCAGTGATCAAGGCTTCGGTGGTAAGCATCAGGGAGGCGATGCTGGCCGCGTTTTGAAGGGCCGTCCTCGTGACCTTGGTGGGGTCGATTATTCCGGCCTGGATCATGTCAACATACTGATCGTTGGCGGCGTCGTATCCCACGCTTTCCTTTTCGCTCTTCACTTTCTGGACGATTATGGAGCCTTCCACGCCTGCGTTATTGGCGATCTGCCGGATCGGCTCCTCCAGGGCGCGGCGTATGATTTTAACTCCAATGGCCTGCTCCCCTTCAACCTTGAGGTTGTCCAATGACTTAAGGCACCTGAGCAGCGCGACTCCGCCGCCCGGGACTATTCCTTCCTCAACAGCGGCCCTTGTGGCGTTCAAGGCGTCCTCTACGCGGGCCTTCTTCTCCTTCATCTCGGTTTCCGTGGCTGCGCCGACATTGATAACGGCAACGCCTCCAACGAGCTTGGCCAGCCTTTCCTGCAACTTCTCGCGGTCATAATCAGAGGTGGTTTCCTCGATCTGGTTGCGGATCTGCTTCACGCGGCCGGCTATGTCCGCGCTCTTGCCTTTTCCTTCGATGACGGTGGTGTTTTCCTTGTCGATTGTTACCCGCTTCGCGCGGCCAAGGTCTTCAATGGTGATGCTTTCCAGGTTTATGCCCAGGTCCTCGGAAATCACCTGGCCGCCGGCCAGGATAGAGAGGTCCTTAAGCATTTCCTTTCTGCGGTCGCCGAACCCCGGGGCCTTTACAGCCGCCGCGTTCAGGGTGCCTCTGAGCTTATTGACCACCAGGGTGGCCAATGCCTCGCCTTCCACTTCCTCGGCGATGATCAACAGGGGCTTGCCCATCTTCGCGATTTTTTCAAGGATGGGAAGCAGGTCCTTCATGTTGGATATTTTTTTCTCGCAGAGGAGGATATAAGGGTCCTCAAGGATGCACTCCATTCTCTCCGAATTGGTGACGAAGTAGGGGGAGATATAACCGCGGTCGAACTGCATGCCTTCCACTATGTCAAGGGAGGTTTCCATGCTCTTGGCCTCTTCCACGGAGATGACCCCGTCCTTGCCGACCTTTTCCATGGCCTCTGAGATGAGGTTTCCAATGGTGGAGTCGTTGTTGGCGGAAATGGTCCCGACCTGGGCTCTTTCTCTTGTGTCCTTGGTGGGCTTGCTGAGTTTCTTCAAGGCCGCTACGACGGTCTCAACCGCGAGGTCTATGCCTCTTTTGAGTTCCATCGGGTTTGCGCCGGCGGTCACGTTTTTCATTCCCTCGAAAAAAATGGATTGGGCCAGGACCGTGGCTGTGGTGGTGCCGTCTCCCGCGACGTCGCTGGTCTTGCTGGCTACCTCGTTTACCATCTGTGCGCCCATGTTCTCAAATGGGTCCTTTAATTCTATTTCCTTGGCCACGGTAACGCCGTCCTTTGTGATGGTAGGCGCGCCGAATTTTTTATCCAAAACCACGTTCCGTCCCTTGGGTCCCAAGGTGACTTTCACGGCGTTGGCCAATTGATCCACGCCTCTCATTATCTTTTTCCGGGCGTCTTCCCCGAAAGTAATTTGTTTTGCCGCCATTTATCGTTTCTCCTCAAAATAAATTTAAGAAATAATAGCTAAAATGTCTTCTTCCCTCATCAAGAGGTGTTCAACGCCTTCGACCTTGATTTCAGTCCCGGCGTATTTGCTGTAAATCACCTTGTCGTCCACCTTGACGTCCAGGGGCTGGATTGTTCCGTCCTCCTTAATCTTGCCTTTTCCGACGGCCTTTACTTGTCCCTCGGACGGCTTGGTCTTTGCGGTATCCGGGATAATGATCCCCCCGGCGCTTTTATCTTCACCCTCTGCCTTGGGCAGGACCAAAACCCTATCATGCAACGGTCTGATACTCATTAATGCCTCTCCTTAAAAAGTTTGTTGAAAAATATAAAATTAAATGCGGTGAAAATAGCGGCCCTTCCCTAAGCCCTGTTTCATTTTGGATGGGAAAAATCGCCCTCCTTTCCTATTAAATTTAATAATTTGCCGTCGCGGAATTCATGGCTCCTTAGTCACTTGCCCAGCAATCCCGTTGATTTTAAAGAAAAACCCAAGAATTTCCACGCATTAAATTAGCGGTCTGCATGTTCGACTGCTAAAGATATATAAAATCAAATTCCGGGCTTGTCAAAAAATAATTTCAAAATAGTCAAAATTATTTTTATTCCTGCCCTCATGGAACCGGAAAAGGTGCCGGAAATCTTTGAAACGCCAGCTCTTTTTCTGTAACTTACCGGAATTTCAAGGATTTTCAGCTTTTTAATGACCGCCTTCACCTGCATCTCAACGGTCCAGCCATAAGTCCGGTCCATCATTTTCAATTCCTTAAGCCTGTCGTACCGGATGGCGCGGAAAGGGCCGAGGTCCGTGTACTTGAATCCATGCAAAAGATTTATCAGGAAACAAACCAATTTATTGCCCCATAGTGCGTGAAACGGCATGGCGCCTGACTCCCTCCGGCCACGCAAACGGGAACCGACCGTGAAATCCGCCTCCCCTTTCAGGAGCGGCCCCACCAGGAGAGCCATTTCCTGTGGAAAATCACTGTAGTCTCCATCCATGAAAACGATTATTTGTGGATTCAAAGGGTCAATGAATTTTAGCCCCTTCAGACAGGCGTCCCCATAGCCGAGGGTACGTCCCTCCAAGACAGCGGCCCCTTTTTTTCTTGCTATCTCCGAGGTTTTATCCTTGGAGCCTCCATCCACGACGACGATCCATTCAGCAAGCCCCTTCGGAATGGCGTCCAGCGCCAAGCCTATGGATTCCTCTTCGTTCAAGGCGGGAATTATGACTGCTATTTTTTCTTTCATGGATTTAACGCCCGCGAATTAAGCCTAAGGGACTTAGAAATTAAAAATATACCGCGGAGACACAGAGGCGCTGAGAAAGCCATGTATTGAAATTAGAAAATTTTTTCTCAGCGCCACTGCGTCTCCGCGGTTAATAAATGGTATTTTAGTATTTGCCAAGTCCCCAATTTTTTCATTTGGAAAAGGCGGAACCACTTAAAAAGTGATTTCTTTTTTCTCCTGGTTTATCGTGGACAATTATAACTTTTGAAATAATGGATTGAAAAGGGTATCATTAAAAACGCAATTTTCCGGACGTAATATTTCAGTACAGTAATAAAGGAGCGATATTATGAAAAAAAACCTGGTCGCCATCGTCATGGGAAGCGGGTCTGACAGGCCCATCATGGAGGAGGCGGAAAAAGTCCTGAAAAATTTCAATATTCCTTTCGAGGTCAAGGTGACCTCCGCGCACAGGACGCCGGAGCAGACCATGGAGTACGCCAAAACCCTGGAGGAAAGAGGCATACGGGTGGCAATTGCTGGGGCCGGCGCCGCTGCCCATCTTGCCGGGGCCGTCGCGGCCTGGACCACCCTGCCTGTCATCGGCGTTCCAATTGACTCTAGCCCCTTGAAGGGCCTGGACTCCCTTTTATCAACAGTGCAGATGCCGGGTGGAATACCGGTCGCCTCAATGGCCATAGGTAAAGCAGGCGCTAAGAACGCGGCCCTTTTCGCGGCGGCGATTCTTGCCCTGTCCGACCCGGAAATCAATAAAAAGCTCAAGGAATACAGGGACGAGATGAAAAAGGCCGTGTGAGGAAAAACAAGACTCCAAATGGCAAATTTAAAATAAACCGTTTTTCCCGCGCAACCTTAGTTCACTTGCCGCTTCAGCCATTTTAAACTTGATGAATTCAAGCGCCTCGAAACATGAGAACAATCCAACGCCGCCGGAGGGCGCTGTTCACCTTGGTGGCGGCCATTATGCTTCTGGCCATGGCCGAGATCGGGCTCCGCGTTCCAGCGTACATCTTCCGGCGTGACGCCGGCTACTCCGCCTTGCCTCGGGACAAGGGCGCGACTGTTTTTTGCATAGGCGATTCCTTCACCTTCGGCACAGGGGTCAACCTGGACGAGGCGTATCCCCAGGCGCTGGAGCGGCTTCTGCACGGGGCCGGCTTGACCAATATCCGGGTGGTGAACCTGGGGCGGCCGGGGCACAGCAGCGCCTATGCCCTCTATTGCGCCGCCCAGGCGATCATGAATGAACCCTCTCCTTACCTGGCCGTGTTGTCCGGCTGGAACGCGAATGATAACGACTTTCTCATGCATGCAAGGGAGAAGAAGCAATCGGCGCCGCTGAGCGCCTATGTCGACCAATTCCTCAACTGGTCGCGCTTGTACCGGCTGGCCAGCCAGATCGCCACTCTTCGTGGAAGGAGCGAGGACTTGGGAAATGTGAAGCTTGTTCCGCTGTCGCCGGCCATGCGCCTGTATAACTTCCGCGCTTACCAGGAAATCTGCCGGAAGAACCTGGAACAGATTGTCCATATCTCCCGGCAGCGCCGGGTCCCGCTCATGCTGCTTAATTATCCTGTCCAGAAGCTCCCGCCCAACGAATACAATCTGGAGTTGGAGTACTACCATCTTATGCACGGCAAGACCACGCTGGAGGAAAAGGACTATGTGGTCCACGACAGGCGGCCAGGCGAAAATGCCATCGACAGCGTGATACGAGACGTGGCGGAGCGGGGCCGTGTGCCGCTGGTCGACGTCAACACCGCCTTTAAGGAAGCCGCGGAGCAGGGATTATACCAGGAGGACTGGCACCACCCCACCGCCAGGGGACACGAGATAATGGCGCGGCGGGTCTTCAGCGCAATCACCCAGAATTTCGGCAAGATAGCCGCGTCCCAATCGCCTCGGAGCCGGAACAACCAATCAGAGGGCGGGAAACAATAATTTAATCTTCAACGGGGGCGGGTTAGCCTGGATTGTTTTCGCTGCGGTAATACTATAGAATTAAGCGTTTTTCAGCCTTTCGGCGGTTCTTTCGCCATGAATCCAAATATTCCTTAAAATACATGGGACCTAAAAATTCCGTCTCAATCTTCAGTCCAAACGCCGGGACCAGATTAGCGATTTCCTGGATTTTCAAGAACAATTCCTACGATGTGAATGCCGCGAATGCATGCCAGCCGGACGAAATTCAGGCCGCGCTCATGGAGGAGTTCAAAAAACATATCTCCCAAAAAAAATCCTCCGATGAACAGGGTCTGGTGGTCCTAAATTGCCGTAACATCTTTGAATACGAAAAAGTGTTGCGGGAATTAACCAGGAAAATCATGGCCCGGAGGATTCAGTGGGCCATGGACAGCCTCATCTTCGGGCGGGAAGACCTGAACCATTTTTTCGACTCTTTCATCATCACTCATTTTATCACGGGCGCGGACCTCATTTACCAAATTGAACGCGACCAAAAAATCCACGCGAGCCACGGAGACATCTACACCCAGGAATTTCTTGACTGCGTCAATCTGTTTTGCGAGGTGGGTATATCCCTCTCCATTTATTTTGAAAAGAGCCTGGAGCCGTCAGGGGACGATATACGGCAGTACAATCAAGCCTTGCAGGCCGGAAAGCTGGAGGCGGCCAAACTGGCGGGCAGGGGAAATGTCACAAGGGAGGAACTATCGGAAGCCATTAACAAGCATATCCAGTACTGCAAGCTGGCGGACAAGTCGGCCCAGATGACGGAACGCTTCATGGGCGACCTCATGACGTTTCTCAAGGACCGGGACACCTGGAACAGGATTTCCCAGAAAAGGACCGGCGTCATTGAGTCAGTGGACGTCTATAACCAGTACCTGGAGCTGAAAGTCAAGGCCATGAAGCTGAAGGAAAAAAGGGAGTTCAAGGAGATGGAAAAGGTGTTAAAGCAAAGCCTTGAACTTCTTGAAGGCTCCGGCGATGCTGGAAAACGGCCCCTGTTTGACACGTACATAGAGCTGTCCAAGGCCCAGATTTACCGGAAAAAATACGTCTCGGCCCAAAAGCACGCCACCGCAGCGAAAAAGATCCGGACCGAGGCCCCAAGTCCCCATCGCCTTATGGGAGACTGCCAGTTGGGCCTGGCAACCCAGGCGTTGAAGAGCGGCCAGTACCGGGACGCGGAAAACTTTTTTCATGGGGCGTTGAAGCACCTGATAAAGAGCCAGAAACTGGCGGAAGGCGTGGAAATGGAAGAAGCCACGGAAAACGAGATCGAAACCGCCGCGTCCATTTCTTACTTCGGCGACTGGATGCGGTGGGAGGCGAAAAAAAATCCTAAGGCGGCGGAACTTTTAAAGGAAAGCGTTAATTTTCAATCCATAGTGAAAATGGGCGAGAATTTCACGGTAAAGCATAAGATCGCGGTTGAGGCCAAGATCAGCCATACCGCTTCCCAGGCCGAGGCGGATGAAAAACTGGAAAAAGCCAGGAATTTCGCCATGAAGGCCGCGGAGTTGATCCTGCAAAAGAAATCCGAACCGGCCAAGACAATGTACGCGAGCGCCATAAAATTCGATGAAGTCACCGCCTTCATGACCATCAGCCACCAGGCCAAGAAATTCAGCGCGCAGGGAGAAGCGGCCAAGGCCCTGGACCTTTATTCATGGCTGGCGGAGGTGGACCAGAACGAGGCGGACATGCAATACATCAATGTCGCTAAATGCCACCTGCACCTGGGAGACAAAAACCAGGCGCTTAAGTATGTGAATGACGCCTTGAGTCTGAATAAAGACGTTATCCAGGAGGCGCAGGAGCTTGACCCGGACTTCGGGCGCTCCGAGATCATGAAGCTGTATCTTGAGAATTGCAAAAAGTAGCTATCCAGCGTAAGTTCAAAAGCCGTCCTTCGATAAGACCGGCCTCCGCTATCCACTCGCAATTTCCTTGATAAATCCCCCCGCCTCTGGTACATTTACCTTTGACCTTTTTTATTCTTTGTAATTTTAGTTATCGGGATTTATTTGCCATTTGAAATTTGAAATTTCATACAGCCTATGTCCCAAAACCTCTATATCACGACAACAGAAACAAAAAGCGGGAAATCGTTGATCTCCTTGGGGATCATGGATATCCTGCGCGGCGGATTGCGCAAGGTCGCGTTCTTCCGCCCTATAATCAATCCGCCGGCCGACGCCGCGCAGCCGGACCCTGACATACACCTCATCAGGACCCACTTCAACCTGGACATGGAATACGGCGACTGCTACGCGCTTACCTTACACGAGGCCGAGGAATTACTGGCAGAGGAAAAATACGGCGAGGTGATTGAGCGCGTCCTGGCCAAATACAAGCAACTGGAGGGTAAGTACGATTTTATCCTGATCGAAGGCACGGACTTCACAGGGGGGACAACCGCGTTTGAATTCGACATCAACGCGGACATCGCCAACAATTTGGGAGCCCCGGTCTTGTTCGTCACCTCCGGCAAGACAAAAAACGTTAAAAAGAACAGCGAGGAGATCCTCAATGCCCTCAATATGGCGATTGAGTCCTTCGAGGAAAAGGGCTGCTCCATCCTGGGGGCCATAGTTTCCCGCGTCGCCATCACGGACGCCCCTCGCACCCTCGATGAAATAAAGTCAAGGTTGAAAAGCCATAAAAAGGACCTGCAAGTTTATATCTTCCCGGAAAACGAAACCCTGGGGCGGCTCACTATCGCCGAAATAAGAAAAGCGACCAATGGCAAGGTCCTTTTCGGCTGCGAGCATCTGGCCAGGCACGCCCAGCACCACTTGGTGGCCGCCATGCATCTGCATAATGTCCTTAAACACATCACCGAAGGGACCCTGGTCATCACGCCCGGCGACCGCGTGGACATTATTCTGGGCTGCTTGCTGACCGCCATTTCCAAGAACTTCCCCCATATCATCGGCCTGGTGCTCACCGGCGGTTTCGAGTTGGACGAAAAAGTCAAAATGCTGATCGAGGGCCTTGGCCCATGCGTCCCCATCATTTCAGTGGAAACCGACACCTTGCGGACTGTTTCCCGGATCAATGACATTGATTGCAAGGTTTATCCCCAGGACACGGTGAAGATTTCCACCGCCCTTGGGCTTTTTGAAAGGCACGTGGACACGAAACTGCTGCGCGAGACAATCATCAAGACAAAAGCAACAGTAGTGACGCCGAAGATGTTTGAATACGGCATTATTCAAAAGGCCAAGGCGAACAAGCGCCATATCGTCCTGCCCGAAGGCCGCGAGGAGAGGATACTGCAAGCCGCGGAATTGCTTCTCAAGCGCGAGGTGGTTGATTTGACGATCCTGGGCAATGCGAATGAAATCCGGGACAAGATCAGCAAGCTCGACCTGAAACTGGACAAGGTCAACATCATCGATCCCGTTCAATCCTCCAGGTTCAACGCTTACGTGGACGCCTATTATGAGCTGCGCAAGCACAAGGGAATTTCCCAAGGCCAGGCGCGTGACGTCATGACGGACATCAGCTACTTCGGCACGATGATGGTTCACATGGGAGACGCCCACGGCATGGTTTCCGGCTCGGTCAACACCACCCAGCACACGGTGCGGCCCGCGCTGGAATTCATAAAGACAAAGCCAGGCATCGGCCTGGTTTCAAGCGTGTTTTTCATGTGCCTGGAAGACCGCGTCCTGGTTTACGGAGACTGCGCGGTCAATCCCAATCCTGACGCCGCCCAACTGGCGGAAATCGCCGTTGCCTCGGCCCAGACAGCGGCGGCCTTTGGAATCGAGCCGCGCGTCGCGATGCTGTCATATTCCACGGGAGAATCCGGCAAGGGAGCGGACGTGGAAAAAGTACGCGAGGCCGCAAGGATCGCCAGGGAAAAGGCCCCCGGCCTGAAATTGGAAGGCCCAATGCAATACGACGCCGCGGTGGATCCGGAGGTGGCAAGGACAAAGATGCCGGACTCCGAGGTGGCTGGAAGGGCCACGGTTTTTATCTTCCCTGATTTGAACACCGGCAACAACACCTATAAGGCGGTCCAGCGCTCCGCCAAGGCCGTTGCGATAGGGCCGGTCTTGCAGGGCTTGAACAAGCCGGTCAATGATCTGTCGCGCGGCTGCACGGTAATCGACATCGTCAATACCGTCGCGGTGACCGCCATTCAGGCATTGGAGGAATAGCGCTGAATATAAGGGGGAAGGTTGGAGGATTTAAAAATAAGTGTCTTAACGCTTTTGATCCCGAAATTCCTATCTTCCAGCCTTCCCCGGAAGGGTGGTGCGGAGCGCCGGGGTGGGTTATATCAGTGCTTTTTGAGACTGTTAAAATTATAAACGCAAGCGAAGTTTACAGATAGTGCAACTATATGAATGTCTATTTGCACATAGTTATCTCCGTTTGATAAAATAAAATACCGGCAAGCGTTTGAATACTTTGAAATTTATTTTGGTTGCGGCCATGTCGCGCTATGATTATCAATAGAAATTTTTGGCTTGGCTTATTACGCGAATCACTTGAATCCAGGTCAATCGCTTGGCTGGCCGGGGTCCGTCGCGTAGGGAAAACCGTTCTTTGTTCTTCTATTCCTGATTCCGAATATTTCGACTGCGAGCTTCCCAGAGTGAGAAAATATTTTGAAGATGAAGAAGCCTTCTTCCGATCCCTGAAGAAAGAGAAAATTATTATTTTGGATGAAATCCATCGCCTTGATAATCCTTCTCAGGTTTTAAAAATAGCCGCCGACCATTTTCCGGGTTTGAAGATAATTGCCACGGGATCATCCTCACTTTCAACGTCGAAAAAATTCAGGGACACCCTGACTGGGAGGAAGCACAATATCCGGTTAACCCCTCTCAACACCTATGACATCAAGGATTTCAATATAAATGATACCGGAATGAGACTCCTAAGAGGAGGATTGCCCCCTTTTATTTTGTCCTCTGCCTTTCCGGAAAAAGAATTTCAGGAATGGATGGATTCCTTCTGGGCGAAAGATGTGCAGGAACTATTTTCCGTGGGTAAAAAAGCGTCTTTTATGAAATTTGTCGAACTGCTTTTCCTTCAAAGCGGCGGCATGTTCGAGGCCACCAAATTTTCCAGACCGTGCGAGGTAAGCCGTGTAACTATTCAAAATTATTTAAATATCCTTGAGCAGACGTTTATTGCATCTGCTATAAAACCGTTTTCCACTTACAAGCCAAACGAAATCACTTATGCCCCAAAGGTTTACGCGTTCGATACCGGTTTTGTCTGTTACTACAGGGGATGGGACAAGCTCAGAAACGAAGACCATGGATTGCTCTGGGAACATTTTGTTCTTAACGAGTTGATGTCCCTGTTGCAAGATTTCAGGATAAATTACTGGAGAGACAAACAGAGGCATGAAATAGATTTTATCCTTCAATTTCACGGCAAACCGCCGATAACGATAGAGTGCAGGTGGAAAAGCGAACAGTTGAATTTAAAATCCTTGATTCGCTTCAGGGAACTCTATCCGGAAGGATTGAACGCCGTGGTGGCGGAAGACATAACAAGGCCCATGGAAAAAGAAAAAAATGGTTTGAAAATCCACTACTTAGGGTTGAAGGACCTGGCAGGCTGGCTGAAAGAAAAAGGTTTGATGAGGAACATCACATGTTCTAAGGGAGCACACCACTGATTGGAAGATTGGAAGGAGGGAAGAGTGAAATAATGGAAGAAAGATAGGAGTGCCATTAAAAGCAAATGCCGATAGGCCAGAACTTTTTGCTTTCCGCGTTCCTCTTAGCGGAAATCAAAAAATTTTTACCTTGGCGCCCTTTGTGTCTTTGTGGTGAAATTTTCCGTTATGGAGTGATAAGACCATGAAAATTTTTGTCATCAACACAGGCAGCTCTTCCATCAAGTATCAACTGTTTCAGATGGCCGATTCCCAGGTCCTTGCCTCCGGGCTTCTGGAAAGGATCGGCGAGTCCACAAGCAAGCTCAAGCACCAGTCCGCCAGATCGCCGGAAGCGGTGGTAAGAGAAAAGGTGGTGCCGGACCACGAGCAGGGCCTGCGGGAAATAGTCGATTTGCTCACTGATCCCACGATAGGCGTCATACGCGACACATCAGACGTGGCGGCCATCGGCCACCGCGTGGTGCATGGGGGCGAGGCGTTCAAAAGGCCCACGCGGATTGACCAGAAGGTCATACAGGCGATCGAGGAGCATATTCCCCTTGCGCCTCTGCACAATCCCGCGAACTTGACCGGCATCCGCGCCGCCCTGAAGTATTTTCCCTCCGCCCCGCAGGTGGCCATTTTCGACACCGCCTTTCACCAGACCATCCCGCGCCACGCCTACCATTACGCCATCCCGGATGAATACTACCGCAAGCTGAAGATCCGCAGGTATGGATTTCACGGCACCTCTCATTTTTATGTGGCCAAAAAGGCGGCTGAGCTTCTGGGCAAGCCCTTGCAACAGCTCAATCTGATCACAATCCATTTGGGCAACGGGTGCAGCATGGCCGCCATTCAAAACGGGAAAAGCGTGGACACCAGCATGGGCATGACTCCCCTGGAGGGCTTGATCATGGGAACGCGCTGCGGCGACATTGATCCGGCGATACATTTTTATCTGGTGGACCACTCGACGCTCCAGTTCCGCGACGTGGACAAGCTCCTGAACAAGGAAAGCGGACTGAAGGGGCTGACGGGAACAAATGACTTGCGCGACGTAATGCAGATGCGCGAGGCGGGAAACGGCAACGCCGAATTGGCCGTGCGGATGTTCGCGTACCGGATTAAAAAATATATCGGCGCCTATTACGCGGTCCTTGGCCGCCTGGACGGCATTGTTTTCACGGCCGGCATCGGCGAAAACAGCCCGGAAATGCGCCGCTTATCCACAGCCGGCCTGGAGGCGCTGGGCATTGAGGTGAGCGATGAACGCAACGCGGAGACGGTCAAATCCGCCAGATTCATCCAAGGCGGGAACAGCAGGGTCGCGGTCATGGTGGTTCCCACGAACGAGGAACTGGAGATCGCCTTGCAGACTCAGGAAGTCATAGAGGGCTGAATCAGGGGAAAGTTATGGAATGGTAAATTTAAAAAACATAGAACGCGGATAACATGGCGCGGCTTCACCGCAACCAAAGGGAAAACAAAATCCCAAATGACAAATAGCAAATTACAAATAAATTACAAACTACAATTATTGATTTTAAAATATTCTTGTGCTAATTTTGCGGCAAATTAATTCATGGGCAATGCTGGTGAATCTTCAGAGAAAATCACGAAGGTTTTTATGCTGATCCGTATAAAACGCCGTGATAAATCATGGCGTGGGGCGCAAGTCGCTGAATCTAAAGGAATTATCAGGCCGCAGGCAGTTGAGTCAACGGCAGAATATACGGACAGGAAATAGGAATTAAACATTTTATACGGGTCCACCTAATTAATGTTCGCTGGAAAATGCAAATTTAACTGCATTGATCTTGTCCGTTGACTCAATCGCCTCTTCTTGGTATTATGCCGCCATGCTGGAAAATTGGAAAATAGATGAAAAATTCAGGCCATCAGCAAGTATCGTAGTCCATCTCGGCGACTGCATGGATTTGCTGAGAACCATTCCCAATGATACGCTGCAACTTGTAGTCACATCACCGCCTTACAACATCGGAAAAGAATATGAAAAACGTCACAAGTTGGAATCCTATCTTGAGCAACAGGCCGCCGTCATTCGTGAAAGTGTGCGGTGCCTGTCCCCAACAGGAAGCATTTGTTGGCAAGTCGGAAACTATGTGGACAATGGGGCCATCATTCCGCTTGATACGGTTATTTATCCGATTTTTACGAGACTTGGCTTAAAGATGCGTAAACGCATAATCTGGCACTTTTAGCACGGGCTGCATTGCAGCCGCCGCTTTTCCGGGAGATATGAAACAATTATTTGGTTCACCAAAACAGATGATTATGTATTCAATCTGGATCCGGTCAGGGTTCCTCAGAAATACCCTGGCAAGAAATACTTCAAAGGGCCGAAAGCCGGGAAGTATTCCTGTAACCCGCTTGGAAAAAATCCTGGGGATTTATGGGTTATTCCCAACGTAAAAAGCAATCATGTTGAGAAAACAGAACATCCTTGCCAGTTCCCGGTTGAACTGATTGAACGGTTTGTTCTGTCAATGACCAATGAGGGAGATTGGGTATTTGACCCTTTCCTCGGTACCGGGACATCA
>JACRGO010000227.1 GCA_016212295.1 Nitrospinota bacterium
ACACTGGAGCTCTGTCTCTGAATGACGGTTTTACTTGATTATCCTTTTTTGACACGATATTCTACTCCCATTCAATAGGCATTCATGAAGACGTCACCTTTCGCCAGTAGTAAGTGTTGCGTTAGCTACTGGCTAACGGGGTTAAGAGCCTGCTAAAATTCTTAAAACCTTATTTGGAAAATGCTATTAATCGTGAAGTAAAAATATTCGTGGATAGAGAGGGAATTCGCTCAGGCGATTCATGGCCGGATCGGATAAAAAATGCTCTTGCACATTCGGGACGGCCGCTACACATCCTCCAACGGGGCGAAGCCATGGCGGACGATATTTTCAGTGACCGTGACTGGAAACATAAATTGTTTTAAATAGTCAGGGCCGCCTGCCTTGGAGCCTATGCCGGACATTTTAAATCCGCCGAAGGGTTGGCGTCGCACCACGGCCCCGGTGATACCACGGTTGATGTAAATATTCCCGGCCTCCAATTCCCGCCTTGCGAATTCGATGTTCGCAGGGGAACGGGAAAAAATCCCGGCTGTGAGGGCGTAGCGGCTGTTGTTTGCGATTTTCACCGCCTCCTGTATGTTCCCAGCCATGATAACGGACGCCACTGGACCAAAAATCTCCTCCTGGGCTATGACCGCGTTCGGATCAACCTCCGAAAAGACGGCTGGACCAGCAAAGTATCCAATGTCGCCAAGCAGGCCGGCGTCCATTCCCAGGACCAGGTCCGCCTCCTTTTCTCCTATCTCGATGAATTTTTTTACCTTGTCCACGGCCGAGACGTCTATGAGCGGACCATAAAAAGAAGCGGGATCATCGGCCTGGCCCACGCGGACGCTTTTGACCCCTTCCACGAACCTCTCAAGGAAGTTCTTATAAACCTCCTTCAGCACAATGATCCTGGACGCGGCTGAGCATTTTTGTCCCCCGTAACCGAAGGCGGAGGCGATGATCGCTTTCACGGCGTCGTCAAGGTCCGCGCTCCCGTCCACTATCACCGCGTTCTTCCCGCCCATTTCAGCTATCACGCTTTTAATATTGCCGCCGTTTCCCTGGTCCTCCTCGGAAGTAAGCCGCCTGATCCGGAGTCCAATTTCACGAGATCCGGTGAAGGCAATGAAGTCAATCCCCGCTTGCCTGACCAGGTAATCCCCCAGCTCTCCGCCCTGGCCTGGCAGATAGTTGACCACCCCGTCGGGGAGTCCGGCGTCCAGGAAAATCTCCATCAGCTTATAGCCGATGACCGGGGAAAAGCGGGAAGGCTTCATGATCGCGGCATTTCCGGCGGCCAGGGTCCCGGCTGTCATCCCCGTTAAAATAGCCAGGGGAAAATTCCACGGCGCGATGGCAAGTCCAACCCCCCTGGGCCTGTAACCATAAAAGTTGTCCTCGCCCGGAATGGATTCCGTTTTCCGCGGCTTTCCCATCCTGGTGATTTCAGTTGCGTAATAATTCAGAAAATCCACTGCCTCGGCCACATCAGCGTCCGCCTCCCCCCAGTTTTTCCCGACTTCGTAGACCATCCACGCGGCCAAATCCATCCGTCTTTCCCGCATGATCCTGGCGCAATGAAAAAGGAATCCCGCCCTCCTTTCAGGGGAGGCCACGCGCCAGTCCCTGGACGCCTTGACAGCGGCCTCCACCGCCTTGTCAGCCATTGCCTTGTCGGATTTGGCCACAACGCCGACTGTCTCCCGGAAGTCGGATGGGTTGACAGAGGCGAGGACCTCGCCAGTATCGAACTTTTTTGATCCTATGACCGCCGGATATCTTCCGCCGAAATGTCCGCGGGCCTTTGCCAGGGCGGACCTCATGGCCTCGCGGTTCTCTTCCCTTGAGAAATCGGACAGCGGACAATTCGCGAATTGCTCTTTTTCCTCAGCCTGCGCTTTCGGCTTGGGCCTGTCTTTAATTTCCTTGTCCGGCGGCGCGAGTAGTTTTTCCTTTGGGACGTGTTCGCCGAAGCTCCGGCGGAGAAAAGATTCGTTTGAGGTGTTTTCAAGGATTCGCCTAACAAGATAAGCCATGCCTGGGAGCAGTTCGCCGTAAGGGGTATAGACCCTCACATCGTAGCCCAGATTCACAAGCGCGGTTTTTATGAGGTCGCCCATGCCGTACAGGACCTGGAACTCAATCCGCTCTTCCGGGACCTGGTATTCCCTGGCCTGGGCCGCGGCTCGGGCGATGCTCCGCACGTTGTGGGAGGCAATGGCCGTCCTGGCCACCTCGCTGTTAAGCAGGAGGGTCCTGGAAAGCTTCTCGAACTGGGCGTCGGTTTCACATTTACTGGTAAAGACCGGGACGGGCCAGCCTTTTTGCCGGGCGTTGATGACCTCAAAATCCCAATAGGCCCCCTTAACCAGCCTGATGGTGATGTCCCTTTCATTTTCCTTCAACCAGTCCAGGACGCTGGCCAGGAATTCCCCGGAGTCCTTTAAATAGGATTGGATAACAATTCCGAAACGGTTGGAGTTAACGAACTCCTTTTCGCCGGCCACCCGCTTGAAAATTTCCCATGACGAATCGCGATAGGCGAATTGCTCAGTGTCGATGTTGACGAACCCTCCCACTTCGTCCGCCGCGAGGAGGATTCTTTTCAGTCTCCCGTAAACGCCCTTGATGGTCTCTTCGGGGTGGATGGGGTCGAATTGCGAATAGAGGGAGGAGAGCTTGAGGGAGACGTTGATCTCGTCCCCGAACTCCTCGTCAAGGCCGCCTCTCAATCCCTGGAGCATATCTATATACGCCTGCGCGTATTGTTCAGCCTCCTTTTCATTGGCAACCGCCTCGCCCAGGAGGTCCATGGTGAAAAGGACCCCTTCGTCCCGAAAGCGCTTCAATACCTCCATTGCCTCCTTTATATTGGCGCCGGAAATAAACTGAAGGGCGATTTTTTTTATTGAATAACGGATGGCGGCCGCCGCGGCCTTTGGGGTCAACATGGCCGGGGTGATCATCTTCTCCCCGATCCTGAGCGGAAGGGGAAGGCGGTGTTGCGGATGGGGAAAATATTCCTTCATCAGCCGGACTATTTCAGCGTCGGATTTTAAGGAGGGGAAGGCGTCAATGAAGCGGAGGACCTGGAGTTTCACGCCGGCGTCCGCCATGCACCACTCCATGATCTGCTTTTCCCACCAGGCCGCCTCCCAAAAGGAGGTGGATCTTTCATCTATTTCTGAAAAAATCCTCCAGCCGATGCTTTGCGTTATTGTTTCGAGACGGTCCTCGCTCAAGCTGTTCTTTTCCATTGGTTTTCCTTTTACAAAAGTTGATCTTGGATACTCACGGCGCAGCATGGCCGCAACCAAAACTTTTTTAACCGCAGATTCCGCAGATGGCACAGACTAAATTATTTTTTATAAAATCTGTACTACAAACTTATAAAACTTTGTTTTTTTAGCAAAGTTTTTCATGCAACTCGTTGAAAAATAAATTCGAAATACGAATAACGAAATCCGAAACAATATCAAAATTCAAAGGTTAAAATTTCAAAACCCGGCCCCGTGGTTTGGAATTTTGGAATTGGGTTATTCGAATTTGTTTCGCATTTCGATATTCGGATTTTGGTTGCGGCGAAGCCGCGCCATGTAATCGGTGAAATCCGTGGTTATGGATTCTTGTTTATTCATTTTGCTTGCGGCGGACACGTTTTAAAAGATGCTTTTCGTACGCCTTGATGATCCTCTGGACAAGCCTGTGCCGGACCACGTCCCTTTCGTCGAAGTAAACAAAGGCGATCCCTTCCACTTCCCGCAGCACCTCCTGTATCTCCACAAGACCGGACCTCTTGCCTGTGGGGAGGTCGATCTGCGTGATGTCCCCTGTGACCACCACCTTGGAGTGGTATCCCATCCTGGTAAGAAACATCTTTATCTGTTCAGTGGTGGCGTTTTGCGCCTCGTCCAGGATAATGAAGCAATCGTTCAAGGTCCGGCCCCTCATGTAGGCCAGCGGGGCTATCTCGATGAGCCCTTTTTCCACCATCTGGGCCGCGCGGTCGAAGTCCACCATGTCGTATAGGGCGTCATAGAGAGGCCGCAGGTAGGGGTTGATCTTTTCCACCATGTCCCCGGGGAGAAAGCCCAGTCTTTCCCCGGCCTCAACCGCCGGCCGGGTGAGAATGATCCTGTTGTACTTTTTTTCAAGGAGGGCGGAGACCGCCTTTGCCATGGCGAGGTAGGTCTTCCCGGTTCCGGCCGGGCCTATCCCGATGACCACGTCATCCTTTTCAATGGCCTTGATATACTCTTGCTGCCTGAATGTTTGGGGGGAGACGTATCCCTTCTCAGGGGCCACGGGGATGCGAAGGGAGATCATGGACTTCAAGTCCGGGGTTTCTCCTCTCTCCACAACGGAGAGGATGTAGCTGAAGTCGTTTTTGCCGACAGGGCGGCCCTTCTCCGTGGCTTCGTAAAGCTGCATGAGGAGGTTCTCCGCCGCGAAGCAATCCTCCTTCCGCCCCTTCACTGTAAGATGCCTTTCCCTGACGGAAATCCTGACGTTCAGGGCCTTTTCCAGTCTCTTCAGGTTTTTGTCCTGGGAGCCGAAGACCTCGCGCAGGACATTGGCGTTGTTGAAGGTGATTTCTCTTTCGGATTCCATACCGCGCTATTAAGAATTTGCCCGGGCGTTCAACTCCCGGAGTTTAGCGTATTTCTTATACGAATAAAGGGCCTGGCCGTAAGCCAGGGCAAGTCCATAATAGCCCTCCAGGAAGCCCCTTTTCAATACAAATGATTTTAAAAAACCAAACATGGGGCGAAACGCCAGGTCGGTTGGGCGGGTCTTCCTCCCGGCAAGGGCCATGTCCATGGCGGAGAGCGTTGAATAATGGTCCTGCCTGGAAAAATAATCCTGGAGGGAATCGTAGGTCTTGTGGAACAGATGGCCGTTCAGCAAGCCGGTTTTCCCATCAGCTTGGATGCCCTCGTGCACGGCGGATTCCGAGAAGGCCGCTGATTTTTTGTTGTAAAGACGTATTATTCTGTCCGGGTGCCAGCCAGAGTATTTTATCCAGCGTCCGCCTATGTAATTCCTTCTCACAACGCTATACGCAGGATGCGCGGGAGGGCCGGACATCAGCTTTTGGATCTCTTCTCGCAGCTCAGTGGACACGATTTCATCCGCGTCCACGTTGAGTATCCAGTCATTGGCCGCGAGGGCGGCGCACCGGTTTTTTTGCTTTCCGTACCCAAGCCAATCTTTCTCAGTGAATACCTTGGCGGTGAATTCCCTTGCGATATCAAGGGTGCGGTCCGCGCTCCCGGAGTCAACCAGGACAATTTCATCAGCCCAACGGACGCTCTCCAGGCAATCGCTTATTTTCGCTTCCTCATTAAAGGTAATTATCGTGACGGATAGTTTCATGGGGATTAAATAAAATATAGTACCGCGGGCGGGACGCCCGCGGTACTTGGCAAGCCCATCAACTCAGCATCGTTTGAATACATCGAAATTTATTTTGGTTGCGCCCATGCCGAGCGCTATGCCAGAAAGTATATGAAAACCGGCATGGGAAGGCAAGGAACAGAGGGCGGAAAACAAAAGGCGGAAGGCGAAGGATGGAAAGGCAAAGGGTGAAGGGTCTTTGCTAACTGGTTAGAGCGCAGTGAACCGATGAAACTAAATTTAGATACTTACTCGCTTATTCTGAGAAAATTAAAGGCACTTTTTTAAAAAGCGTTGACTATCCTGCCGGATTCGAGAGCGGCTCATGTCTACTTATTTTTTGCGTTTACTATACAAAGCGGATGCTCCTTTTGGCCGCAGCCCTGCCGCTCTATCTCCGTGACTCTTTCCCTGGTGGTGACGACGCAGAGTCCGATGTTCTTCCTGGCCAGTTCGCGCGCGAGCGCGAACAGTCCGGGGTCTTTTATCTTTCCCTTTTCACGCTCGGACTGGAGAGGCTCCAGCCAGTCCAGCATGGGCAAGGTCCTTTGCTCCCGGATGAGCTTCTCCAGCCTCAGCCCCTTCTCCCACGCCGACCCTTTCTCCGGCTCCTTGTCCCCGAACCATCTCAATGAGGCGGCCCTCTCCCCTGTCCCTAAGGCTGGACAGGCTTACCCGCGCCAACTCACAACGGACATTGCCTCCCTTTCCCTTGTTTCCGGGTCCCATCCCAATATTTCACCGGCCAGATCAGCCGCCCGCCTGGAGGTTTCAGCCTCTACCTTGCCAAGAATAAGCAGAGGGACCCTGCGGCGGAGTATGTCCTCCAGGGTCCTTGCCATCTCGTTTTCGGCGGCGTTGGTTATCTCCCCCCAGCAGAATGGGAAACCTGGGTCGATCCGCTCCGCCAGGCCAGGGGATCCTTTAAGCAAATCAAGAAGACCGCTGAGGGAAGACCCATAACGCCGTCCGCACCATACGGCTGTTTCAGGGTCAAGCCCCGCCTTCCTTCCCTTTTCCTCCAAGGCGTTCATGTCCTCCGGAAACCAGGGCAACGGACGCGACTCCGTGGGAGAGGCCCGTGTCTTTCCTTTGTCTATGAGTCCGGCAGCGCGGTCGAGCGTAGCCGCTGCCTCTATCCTGGCCGAGGTCATCTTGCCGCCCAAGGACGTCAATAACCGACCCTCCGGCTCCCACAACTCCCAATCCCTCGTCACCTCGGAAGGTTTTTTGCCTGGGCGGCCGGATAGGACCCTTAATCCAGCAAAGCGGCCCCTGATTTGAGAAGCGTCCCAGCCCGCGCCTTGGAGAAAGTGGTCAGCCGACTTCAAGAGATATTCTTCATCAGAGGCGTCCACTTTCACATGGCCGGGATCGCCTTGGAAATCCGTGTCAGTGGTCCCGATCATGGTGGCGCCGTGCCATGGAATCAGAAAAAAAACCCTCCCGTCATATGGAGAGGTGAGGAGGACCGCGTCTTTGCCGGGCAAGGGAGGCATGATTAGGTGCGCTCCCTTTAACAGCCTGGCCCCGCGTCCGGCCATTTTCCCTGTCCCGCCAACTTGCCATGCCCATGGTCCAGCGGCGTTCACTGTAACCGAGGCGGAAAGCTCAACGCTAGCGCCGGTCTCTCGGTCCTTTATAACCGCGCCGCGAACTCTATTCCCTGAGCGGAGCAGTTCGACCGCCTCCGCGTAATTAACCGCCACGGCCCCGGCCTGAAGCGCACCTGAGACGATTTCCAGCGTCAGCCTGGCGTCATCGGTCTCGCAGTCCGTGTATGAAAAGCCGCCATATAGATTTTCCGGGGACAGGAAAGGGGCTATAGCAAGGAGCTCATTTTTTGAGTGAAACCGGTGGGGACCAATCCTTGAACAAGCCCCCCCTAACCGGTCGTAAAGCGACAGCCCGGCGCCAAGCCTGATCCTCCCCAGTCTGCCGCCTTTATACAAGGGAAGGAGAAAACGGACAGGCCAGACTCTGTGGGGTCCAAGGGAAAGAAGACGCCTTCTTTCCTCCAGGGATTTTTTTACCAGGTCCAGCCAGAAATGCTCCAGGTAGCGGAGCCCTCCGTGTATCAACTTGGAGCTGGCGGATGAGGTCCCGCTCGCCCAGTCCCCTTTTTCCGCCAGCGCGGTTTTGAGTCCCCGCAAGGCCCCCTCATAGGCGGTCCATGCCCCGTAAATTCCCCCGCCGATCACGAGGAGATCAAAGGGGCCGTTCCGGAGTTCCTCGAAGTCCCTTTTCATGCGCCGTTCTTATTCCTTCCAGCAATATATCAGGCCCGCCCCGGCGCAGCCTGTTATACTTGTGATTTCCCTATCGTTATCCGGCTTGTCCAAGAGTTGTATCTCTTGACGGGGCGTTATATTATTACGTTAAGAAATCCGCGTTGTCCGCGCAAGTTTTTTAAGCCGGCCGCATAGCGCGGCGCGGCCGCAACCAAAATAAATTTCTCTTGAAGCATTCAACGCAGGTTTTATTTCAAGCGGAAAATGCAAATTGAGACTGGAATTATTTTTGTCCACAAAAGATGTGAAGCAAGCGGGAAAAAATTTGGGTAATTCTCTCTCCTTTGTTGAAGAATCGCCCGGCGGACTGAAAATCAGCGTCCGGGTCCAGCCAAGGGCGTCGAGAAACGAGATAGGCGATGTGCGGGAAGGCGCCCTGCGCGTCAAACTCACTGCCCCGCCGGTTGACGGCTCCGCGAACAAGCAATTGATAGCCTTCCTTTCCAAAAAATGGGACGTCCCAAAATCCCGCATGGAAATCCTGTCCGGTGAAGCAAGCCGCCAAAAACGCATCCTGCTTCGCGGCGTACCGCTCTCCCACTTGAAAAAGCATTTGGCGCCAGCGCCTAAATTAAAAGTTTTAATATACTAAGCTCCAAACCCAAATGGCCAAATAACAAATAAATCCCAATAACCAAAATTACAAGGAGCAAACAAAGAAATGGAATTGTTTTGGACATTCAGTTAATTGTAATTTGCTATTTGTCATTTGGGATTTTGTTTCCCTCCCTCTCAATCTGAAACATTGAATTCAATCCAATAAAGCTGAAGCCGAAGTAAAAAATAAAGAGGAACGGAATAATCGCGGTGCGGTCCAAGGAAAACGCCAGGCGTATCAGGTGGAGAAAATAAGCGCCAAGAGCCAGTTCCATGATGGAAAGCGGCGCAAGGATAGTCAGCGACCTCCTCCAGTGGGAGGCCCGCTCCTTCGACAGCACGTTCCGCTTGGGGGTCCTCTCGAATTCGCCGGTCCTTAAAAAAATCCCCTCCAAAACCCCCAGGGAATTGCTGAGGGACACGCCCACGCCCACGGCCAGCAGCAACGGCAGGTCCCGGAAGGCCCGGAGCGTCCCGCGTCCCACCGCCGCCTGGCTTGCTATATAAAAAATGGCGATGGACACCGTGGCCGTTAAATACAAGGGATAGTCGAGCAGGCTGTTCTTCACGGAAAAAATAAAGAAGGTGAATTCCACCCTCCTGGATATGGCCGGAAACAAGAGGACCGCTAAAAGCAGGATGAAGGGATAGGAACAATTCACGGAAAGGTGGAAGGACGCCTCAACCTTCGCCTTCAAGGGAATGGCGGACGCCCAAATCCTCTTAATGAGTTTCCTGAAGGTCTGCATGGACCCCTTGGTCCAGCGCCGCTGCTGGATTTTGAAGGCGTTCGCCTGCACCGGCAATTCTCCAGGGACCGCGACATGGGGCAGGAAAAGAAATTTCCACCCCGCCAGTTGCGCCCTATAGCTCAGATCCAGGTCCTCGGTCAGGGTGTCGTCCTGCCATCCGCCCGCCTCTTCAATGCATGCCCTTCGCCATATACCGGCCGTGCCGTTGAAATTGAAGAAACGGCCCGACCTGTTCCGCGCCGCCTGTTCAATTGCGAAATGCCCGTCAAGGAGCATGGCCTGGACCCTGGTCAGCAAGGAAAAGTCCCTGTTCACGTGGTCCCATCTCATCTGAGCGCAGCCTATTTCCTTGTCCGTGAAATAATGAATGGTCCTGAGCAGGATGTCAGGGGGCGGAATGAAATCCGAGTCAAGGATAAAAAAGAACTCCCCTGCGGCCTCCTTCATTCCGTTCCTAAGCGCCCCGGCCTTGAAGCCGGATCTCTCGCCCCTCCAGATATGCCGGATGGGGACCCCTGACCGGCGGAGGTCTTCCACTATCCCCGCCGCAATGGACCGGCACTCGTTCGTGGAGTCGTCCAGGACCTGGATTTCCAGAAGTTCCCTTGGGTATTGTATGGCGGAAACGGAGCGCAGCAGCCTTTCCACCACCTCTGTTTCGTTGAAGATGGGTAGCTGGATGGTAACGCGAGGGAGGTCCTTGAAATTGGAGCGGGGCTCCATGCCAAGGTTCTTGTGGCGGTGGTAGAGGAAGACAAGAAAGAGCCTGTGCAGGCTGAAGGTGGACAAAACCGCCCATACCGCAAGATAGGAATAAAGAAAAAAATCGGAAACGTAGGACACGGAAAAATTCATGGAACGCGGATTTTCACGAAAAAAAAGGATTTTCGCTGATGAATAAGAAATCATCATATCCTACCCCCTCACAGTGGTCAAATCGCCTAACATTTATCCGGTGGTTTTTCTCCTGGTTTACTGGATTCCTTATATTTTAAAGGCCTCTCATTCCATTAACGGGCAAGGCGCTTCAGGCCAGGAGGCCAAGCCCGCAGCGGTCCTGATTATGCGCGTCGACACCGATGATGTTTTTAAGTCCATGCTCCATACCGGGACCGGCCTGGGCCAAACAGGCGAGGTCGTGCTTGTCAACCCGGAGGCCGAAATCCTTGTTCCGCTCAAATATCCCTTGCAGGACGGGACAAGGCCCGCTCCCCTGGAATACCGGATTCAGGCAAAACCCGCGGCGCTTGCGTCCCAGGGCAAGGAAGGAATCATTGCCGCTGATGATTATCGAGGCGTCCCGGTCCTGGCCGCCTTTCGCTCCATTCAAATCTCCCCTGAGACATCATGGGGCATGGTGGTCAAGCAGGACCGCTCCGAGGTCCTGGCCAATCTGAATAAGAGTATTTCATATTTTTTCCTTATCTTCGCCGCGGCTATTACAGCTCTGGTGGTTTTGACTTATTGGATCGCCACCGGGCTTTCCCGCCCCATCCACTTGTTGAGCCGGGCCGTCCGTCTGGTGGAATCCGGCGACTTAAGCGCCAGGGCGCCGGCAACCGGTCCCTATGAAGCGGCGGTTCTGGCCCTAGCCTTCAATTCCATGGCCCAGCGGATTCAGAATTGGCATGGAGAGTTGGAGCGCCGGATACAGGAGCGGACCCATGAACTGAGCATGGCCAATGAGGAATTGGAAAGGCAGAAGAAATTCCTGGAAGCGATACTGGATTGCGTGGAGGACGGCATAGTGGCATGCGACAACAACGCGGTCCTGACCCTCTTCAACCGGGCCACCCGTGAGTTTCACGGCCTGCCCCAGGAACCTCTTCCGGCGGAGAAGTGGGCGGACCATTACGACCTTTATCTCGCGGACGAGAAGACCCCCATGAAAAGGGAAGACGTGCCCTTATTCCGGACCTTGAAGGGGGAGGCGGTGGACAACGTGGAAATGGTCATCGCCCCAAAGGAAGGGGCTCAGCGGACGCTTCTGGCCACTGGACGCGCCTTGATTGACGGCAATGGAGAGGGCCTGGGGGCGGTTGTCTCCATGCATGATATCACCGCGCGGAAACAAGCGGAGGAAAAATTACGGGTTTACCGGGAAAATCTCGAAAAAATGGTGGAGGAGCGGACGCTTGAATTAAAAACGGCGAATGCAAAACTCCTGGAGGCCCTTGCGGAAAAGGAACTCCTCCTGCGCGAGATACACCATCGCGTGAAAAACAACATGCAAATCATCTCAAGCCTGCTGAACATGCAATCGCGCGCCATTTCCGACGGGAGATTGAAGGGAATTTTCGAGGACTGCCGGAACAGGATAAAGAGCATGGCAATGGTGCACGAGAAGCTGTACGCGCACGGCGACCTCGCCCGGATTGATTTCAATGAATACATAAGAAGCATTTCAAGCGGTTTATTCAGGTCCTACGCCGGCGCCCATGGCCGTGTCGCGTTCAGGACGGAATTGGAGGATGGCGTTTTCCTGGGGATCGAAGCCGCCATCCCTTGCGGCCTCATACTTAATGAACTCATTACTAACGCCTTGAAGTACGCCTTTCCGGAAGGCAGGGCCGGGCGATGGACGGCACAACCCATTCCCCCTTAACAAAGGGGGATTAAGGGGGATGTAAAGATGCATTTAACGGCGACTATCGGGGTTATATAATATTTCGCTGAATAGTTACAAAATTTTTCCTCCGCGCCTCTGTGTCTCAACGGTAAAAAATATTCTGAATTTTAAAATACGGATGAAATAATCTCAGGAATGGAAAAGACATGAACAAGGAACGAATCATGGTGGTGGAGGACGAAAAGCTCATAGCGCGGGACATAAAAGACTGTCTCGAAAAACTCGGCTACTCCGTGACTTCCATAGTGGCGACCGGAGAGGCCGCAGTGCGCAGGGCGGAAGAGGACTCCCCGGACCTGGCGCTCATGGACATCCGGCTGGAGGGAGAAATGGACGGTGTGGAAGCGGCGGAGCTGATCATGTCGCGCTTTAAAATCCCCGTTGTTTACATGACCGCGCACGCGGACGAAAATATCCTGCAACGGGCCAAGGCCACCGGCCCCTTCGGCTATGTGCTCAAGCCCTTTGAGGAAAGGGAACTGTATATAGCCATTCAGATGGCCATATACAGGCACCGCGCGGAAAAGCGCCTCATGAAAAACCAGGCGGAATTGCGCGCGAATGAAAAGATCCTTCGTCTTACGCTGGACGCCGCAAGCGACGGCGGCTGGGACTGGGATATCCCCGCGGGGACGGTTCATTACAGCGACAAATGGATTCAATCCCTTGGGTATGAAAGGGAGGACGTGGAACCCCATGTAAGGTTCTGGGAGAACATCGTTCATCCAGACGATATGCCCGGCGTAATGCAAAAACTGACCGACCACTTCGAGGGTCGCGTCCCAATTTACCAAGTTGAAAACCGGTTGCGGAAAAAGTCCGGGGAGTACAGGTGGAACCTGGATCGCGGCATGGTCATAAGCCGGGGGCCCGATGGAAAACCGCTGAGGATGGTAGGCACGGCCACGGACATCTCGGACCGCAAGCGCGCCGAGGAAGAACTTCGCATCGCCAAGGAGCAGGCCGAGGAGGCCACGAAACTCAAGGACAAATTCGTGTCCCTGGTGGCCCATGATCTGCGGGGGCCCCTTGCCACCCTGCTGGGCTACCTTGGCCTTATAAACGACGAGTCTTCAGATCCAGAACAGACGATCCACTGGCGCGTGGGATCATCCGGGCCGTTATCGAGGAGATGGACGTGGCCGTGGTGGAGGCAGGGGACGGGGAAAAGGCGTTGGAGGCAATGGAGCGGACCGTTCCTCACATCATTATCACGGACCTGGTTATGCCGGGAATGGACGGCTTCGCGTTCCTGGAAAAAGTGCGGCAAAATACTAATGTCAGAAAGGTCCCAGTGATCGTGGTGACCTCCGACCAGCATGCCGAGGTCCGCGACAAGGCATTCCGCATGGGCGCGAATGATTTTATCGCCAAGCCCATAACACGGGAAGACCTTGCGCCGCGGGTCAGGAGGTTTTTGGAATAATGCCTGTTTAAGTTAAAAGTGACTAAAGTTTAAAGTGAGCTAAAGTCGCGGTGAAAAATCAGGTCGTGGTGTTCTTGGGGTTTTTGGAATTGACTATGGGAATGTTAAGGTCCTGGCCGGGTTTAAGCTTCGTGATATCAGTTTCCGGGTTATAGTCCTTCAGCAGCCAGTATGGGATTTCATAAACCGCGTTGCAGATCTCCCAAAGGCTTTGCCCTGGCTTCACTTTAATGATATCCACCCTGGTGACGTCAAAATTGGAATAAAAATCCTCCCTGAAACTATCGTGGAATTCCCTGCGCCTTTCCACGAACTCCTCCGGGGTCACCTTTTTAAAAACCAATTTTATCCTGTCGCCTACCTTTATGGACTTTTTGCGCAGACTGTTGTTCTTCCTTATGTCCGCAATGGTAAGCTCCGACCATTCTGAATAATGGCCCAGGGTTTCGTTGTTTTCCACAGTGACCATAACCCCCAGGGGGTTTCCCTGTTTGGCGCTTTTTAAAACCTCAACTCCGGATAGGGAGGAGACCTTCACCGCGTCCGGCTTTGCGCCTGATTCCTGTGCCGCAGGAGCCGGCGTCTCGTTTTTCGCGAGGGTCTCCGTATTGACCGCGCTATCCGCTGGTTTTGCCTTCTCCGCCGATGCCGCTGGAGCTTCCATTTTCTCAGGCCCTTCCGGCTTACCGGATACTTCCTTCTTTTCCGGTTTATCCGGTCCCAACGCTTTTTCCTGTTTATCTGGTCTTTGCGCCTTTTCCGGCTCAGGACCTTTTAAGAGCAAAGTCTGTCCGGGCCGCAACAGACTTGTTTTTTTCAACCTGTTCCACGCCAGGAGGTTTTCTACTTTTATTCCATGCCTTCTGGCAAGACTATTAATTGTGTCTTTCTCCTTGACCGTGTAGACGCCCGCCGCCGGTTCCGCGGCGGCCGCTGCTAACAGCGCGTCCGGCTTAGGATCAGCCACGGCGTCGGAAGATTTCTGGACCTCCTGGTCCTTTAAGCCGGGGTCCTGCGGGAGATGAAGAACCTGCCCGGGAGAAAGCCTGCTCCCGGAATGCATATGATTGAGCTGCGCGAGCGTTGAAGCGGAGGTCCCAAAGCGCTGCGCGATTCGGCCCATTGTGTCGCCGCGTTTCACCTCATACCACTTAGAGCGCTTTTGTTCCGAGAACCTGACGCCTTCCTTGGCCTCAGCCAATGCCGGCGCGAGTTCCTTTCCCTTGTTCCTGGGCAATTTCAATACGGTCCCCTTTGGGACCCTTTTTTCGCCGCGCACGACCGGAAGGCGAAGGCCGGGGTTGAATTCCGCCAACTCCGCCGGGGTCAGGCCCGCATTGGAGGCCAACTGCCTGAAATCGTAATAATGGTCCAGGGTGAGGGTGTCGTAAACAAATGGCGGATCAAACTTCAAATTGGGAGCATATTTTTCCTTGTTTCTTGACACATGCAGGGCCGCTAGGAATTCACAATAAAAATTCCTTGAAGCGAACCCGAAAGCCTTGCTCTGGTATTTATCTATGATTTTAACGATATCGTCCCCGAACTGCTGCTTGGCCCGCATCATTCCATTCAGGCCGTGGTTATATGCGGTGATGGCAAGAGGCCAGCTTCCGGTTTCCTGGTAATTTTTTCTTAACAGCCTGGCGGCGGCGTCGGTGGCCATGAGGGGGTCCCGCCGTTCATCCACTTCGTAATTGATGTTCATGAAGATCTTGCCGGTGGAATGAGTGAATTGCCATATCCCCACCGCCCCCAGCTTGGAATAAGCGCCGATCTGAAAGGAAGACTCCACGTGGGGCAGGGCGGTCAGCTCCAGGGGGAGGTTGTATTTGTTGAAGATCGCCTCCATTTGGTCCATGTATCTTCCCGACCGGACCATTCCCTCGCGGAAACGGTCCGCCTGCCCCAATTGTCCGCGCACCCTGTCGCTTGCCCTTGAAAAATCCCCCTTCGCCAAATTCCTGACCCTTGTCTCTTCCTGCGAAAGGCCTCCATCGCCGTGCGATCCTGCCAATCTTCTGAGTATGTTTCTGTACTTGTCCTTGGCCTTCCTAACGGACATTTCACGGGTCCTCGGAGGCAGTTCATTTAAATTCACTACCTCATAAATGACGTCAAGGTTTTCGTCATCATGAATGACAACCTGGCTGGTTGTATATTCGGAATAAATCTTTTTCCAGAAATCCACCTTGGTTTGCAGCTCCGGCGGGACCCTGAAATGGCTGGATATCTGCTTATTTTCCCCCTGGCCGCCCAATGACGCGTGGGCCTTGAAATCTCCAAGAGGAGAAAGCAATGATCCAGCCAAAAGAAGTAAAATCCTTATTCGCCCCTTGTTTGGAAGTTTCATGTCACCCCTTTAAAATAAATAGCAATAGTTCACGAACCATCAACCATTGACTCCTGATCCCTGACACCCGTGAGCTATTATAATAAGTAAATGCCTTACTGTCTTATCAAATTACCCTGTAAAAGTCAAACCTGTAAATAAAATGACGGTAAAAAATTAATAGAGAAAGCACTTGCATTCCCTGTGCCGTATGCTATAATGCTTTTGGGAAAATTGGGAAAGCAAAAAACAATAAAAATCCGAAGGGGGGTGCAAATAATCATGAGTGAATATACAGGGGTTGATATCTTGCTCTATCTTGTCGTGCTGTTCGGGGGAGTGTTTCTTATTGCTTCAGCGTCTTCCTCAGCCAAAAAATAATTTTTTTGAATTATATAAAATTTCACGAGAACGGCAATCGCCATGAATTCATGGCGTGCCGTTCTTTTTTTTGCGTTGGCTTCACCTCGGCCACGCTTTTGTAACTCACGGGGTTGCCATGAAAAATAATGGAAAGCCTCATTAGTTGATTTTTGCATCCCCCTTAATCCCCCTTGCTAAGGGGGAACTTAAACAGAACCTCTTTTGGGAGCGCCACCTTTTTTATGGGCGCGACAGGATTCCCCCTTTAAAGGGGGACCAAGGGGGATTTGACTCCCTCGGCAATTGAGCTTGGCGTCATTTTACATGGCGTCCCGTGAATAGTTGTCCTTTTTTTCCTTCCACGACATGGTCCTTAAAGTAATTAAACTTTCGCCGGACGCCCGCATGCCTTCAAAGGCATACCCTGGCGATCTCGGCTTTGATCTTTATGCATCCGTGGATTGCGAGATTCCTCCCTCGGAGCAGGCCGCCGTTGGAACCGGCATAACGGTGGAAATGCCTGAGGGATGGGGAGGGATACTGAAGGACCGCTCCTCAATGGCCCTGAAGCGGATTTATATTTCAGCGGGGGTCATCGACCAGGGCTACAGGGGGGAAATCAAGGCGCTCCTTAGAAACGAATCCCAAGTCACATATAAAATCCGCCGCGGGGACAAGATCGCCCAGATGGTCCCGGTTCAGGTGACTGATTGGACAGTCATGGAGACCTCTGGTTTAAAAGACACGGACAGAGACGCCAATGGCTTCGGGTCCTCGGGAAAATAATACATGGAAAACGAAAAAATCAAGACCGCCCTGCCCGCGCTTGAGGAAAAGATCCTCCAATACGGGAAGGAAAATCTTTACGATATCCTGCACTTCACCTCCACCGGGCTGCTGGAAATTTTTGCCTGCCATGGAATAAGAATTTTCCTGGAGGACCTGGCTGAAGGACTCCTTATCTGCCGATACGCGCTCTCGGAAAAATATGAAAAGGCGCGAGGCACGAGCTGTTTCATCTCCAACGAGGAGTCCATTGTTTCCAAGGCCTTTGTCACCAGGGAAATCATCATGTCCTGGGAAAAGAAGGAAGGGAAACCCTTTGTTATAGGGGAATTCGAGAAAAAACTCGGAATACAAAATTCCGCGGCGGTCCCGATCGTGGACGGCCAAAAGTCCATAGGCGTTGTGTGCCTGGACTATTCCAGGAAGCCTGAACTTTGCACTGCCGCTAACATGGCCTCCCTGGAAAAATTTTTCGGCGCCATCTCCTCCCTCATACAGCAAGCCTCCAGGTATTACCAGGAAATCAACTTTTCCAGGCAGGTGGACGCCATAAGAAAAAAAAACGCGGCAACGATCATGCTGAGCTCTTCCGTCAAGCTCATGGAAAAACTGGCCCTTGCCTCGGTCATCATTCCCCAGTCAGGACCCGAGGGGACCGCTAAAAGGGCCTCTCCATCCTCCGGCCCGGCGCGGGTTTCCGATTGCGCCGATATCCTGGCCGTGTATGCCGTTGATATCCTCGAACGGGAAATCCACGATAATCCCAATTACAGCGCCATCATAAAAATGGGACCCATCCTCGACCGGCTGGCTTATATCCATCCGCATAAGGGTCTTGTGGGCAAGGACAAAAAGGTCCTCCCGCTTTTTTTCATGGACCTTTTGGAAGAGGATTTTTCGCCAAAGGCGGCGGTGAAAAAACTCGGCTTGAGGACCCTGTACATGGTTCCAAGGTTCGGGCCGGAGACCGGCCAGCTTGTTTGCATAGTCAACTACTTCACCAAGGAGCCGTATTCCTTTTCGGATTTCGAGAGGGAACTGCTGAACGACCACGCCAAGATGCTGGAGCGCATGATCCAGGACGTGGGCCGGGAGCACATAGAGATTAAAATCCTGAGCGAGATAGAAGCGCTGCGCCAGGAAAAAGACGCCGACCTTGCGCACTTTCTCAAGCGAGTCCTGTCCATGGCCTCGGAATTGATCGGCGCGGACACGGGCACAATCTCCTTGCTGAAAAACATCAACGGGACGCCCTGGCTTGTGGTGGAGGACGCGGACGGAAAAACCATCGGCGCCAAGGCCAGGGAATGGCAGAAGCGCCTTATCCCGCCGCTAAGGGTTGGAGGACATGAAATCCCCAAGGGCCAGCGCTCCCTCACCGGTCTCGCCGCCCACACCAAAAGACCCATCATGTGCAATGACGTTGGGGCCGAGGCCAGGGAAGACGGGTTCTACCTTGAGGTTTCCACCCTGGTGAAGTCGGAATTGGCCATCCCCATTCTATCCGGGGAAGAGGTGATAGGGGTCATAAGCCTCGACTCCTTTATCGGGGAATACTTCACCATCGAGCATCAGCGCATCCTCTCAATCATCTCCAGGCTCATAGCGGAAAGGGTGAGGATGTGGGTGAAAATCGAGACCTTGCAGGAAGAGATCCGCTTCCTTCAAAAGGAGCTTCATTACCGCGACCCGAAGGTCTCGTCCTATAGTTTCGGCAACATCATAGGCAAAAGCCCCAAGGTGCGGGAGATAGTGGAAAATATCCGGGTGGTCTCGGAATACCTCGCGGGCCTGCTGCTGCAATGGCAAAAAGGCCCGCCGGGGGAAATGGCAACCGGCGTCCCCTCTATTCTCATCATGGGGAATACCGGTTCTGGAAAGGAGTTTTTTTTCAACAATATTTATTCAATGCTCCAGGAAATAATCAAGCGTGAAAGTGGAAGGGAAGTCGAGCTCCCCTTAAGGAAAACCAATATAGCCGCCTACAGCGGGGAGCTTACATACAGCGAACTCTTTGGACATAAAAAAGGGGCTTATACAGGAGCGGACTCAGACCGGAAGGGCATCCTTGAGGAAGCTGACGGGGGAATCGTTTTCCTGGATGAGATAGGCGACGCCGACCATAAGACGCAAGTGCAATTGCTCAGGTTCCTGGACAACGGGGTTTCCATGCGCCTGGGTGAGAGCAAGTCCAGGCATTCACGGGTGGTGCTGGTCGCGGCCACCAACAAGGACCTGAAAGAGGAAATCCGCAAGGGAAAATTCCGCGAGGACCTCTACCACAGGCTAAGCGAATTGACCCTGCGCATTCCCTCACTCACGGAGAGGCGGGAGGACGTCCCGGACCTCGCGACCCATTTCCTGGGCAAGCTCTATTTGACCTGTAAGAAGAAAGACGAACCCTCCTCCCCGCCGCAACTGGACGAGGGGGCAAAAAAATTCCTGGCCCAATACCCGTTCAAGGGAAATGTCCGGGAACTGCGGAGCATGCTTCTTCGGGCCCTTTTATTCAGGAAGGGGAACCGCATCACTGCCAGGGACGTCAAGATGGCCATATCTGAGGGGGAAATAAAAAACAATGACGGCTTTTCCTCCGCGGCCCAGGCCAGGGACATAATCGACGCGATAAAAAACGGGGAATCGGATTTCTGGGAAGCGGTTTACAGGCCCTATTCCAAAAAGGCCATGACAAGGCAGACGGTCAAGGAGGTCATTGAAATGGGAAAAGAGGAATTCGGAAACGGGATTCCAAACCTGGCCTTGAAGCTTAAAGTCTGCTCCTCAATAAAGGGGAATAACAGGGAGGAGACCTTGAAGTTCCAAAAGTTCAAGAATTTCATTTACAAGACAATCAAAATTACGTTTGATTGATAATGACTATTTACCAATGACTATTGTATATTATTACTTTCAGAAAGTTACGTTTTCCGCGTAAATTTTTCAATCGTTTCCTGAAGCGCGCATGGCCGTGCTATGATGTCAGATGGCGATTGTAAATTATCAATTATCGAGGCAACCATGAAACTAACCACATCTCAGGAAATGCGGACCCTGGACCAGCGGTCCATCGGGGAATACGGCGTCCCGGGCATGGTCCTCATGGAGAACGCCGCATTTCAGACCGTTAAAGTCCTCCGGGAAAAATATGGCCGCCTCCTGGAGGGGAAGGTCTTCATCTTCTGCGGCAAGGGGAACAACGGCGGGGACGGCTTGGCCATTGCCCGGCATCTTGCCAACTCAGGGCGCGGTGTGGAAATAATCCTCCTCGCGGAGCCTGGAAGCATCCAGGGCGACGCGGCCATAAATTTAAATATCGTCCAGAAACTTGGCATTCCCATCCATGCCGCGACCGGCCCGGAAAAGCTCCTCGCCCTTGCAGGCCGCATATCTGGGAGCGGGTTGGTGATCGACGCCATTTTCGGGACCGGCCTGGCCAATGCCCCAACCGGACTTTTCAAGGACGCCATTGAGTTCATCAACGCACTGCCGAACCAGGTCCTGTCCGTTGATATCCCTTCCGGCCTGAACTCCGACACTGGAAGGGTCGACGGCCCCTGCGTCCACGCCAATATAACCGTAACCTTCGGCCTGCCCAAACGCGCCCACTTCCTGACCCCTGCCTCCAATTTCGTGGGACGCCTGGAGGTGGTGGACATCAGCATCCCGGCCAGACTCATTGAAAAACTCGATACCCGCGTGGAGGCCATGGAAAGGGAGGAAATAGCGTCCCTTCTGCGTCCTCTGCCCCAGGATTCCCACAAGGGGAATTTCGGCCACTTGGTGGTGGTCGGGGGCTCGGAGGGAAAAGGGGGGGCGCCCGCAATGGCGGCCCTCTCCGGCTTGCGGTCCGGGGCCGGACTCGTCACGCTGGCTGTCCCGCGGAAAATACACCAGTCAATAGAAACCGGATTGCCGGAGGTGATGTCCTTTCCGCTTCAGGAAACCGAGGACAACTCCATAGCGGAGGGCGCGGCCAAGAAACTAGTCCCTTTTCTTAAGGACAAGAATGCCGTGGCCCTTGGACCCGGCATAAGGACCAATCCCGCGACCGGGAGGTTCTTCAGGGAAATAGTGGGAAACGTTACGTGTCCATTAGTGATAGACGCTGACGGATTGAACATCCTGGCCAAGGAAAAGGACATTTTAACCGGACTGAAGGGCCGCGCCGTCTTGACCCCCCATCCCGGGGAAATGGCGAGGCTTACGGATACAACCGCCCAGGAAGTCCAGGAGCGAAGACTGGAAGCGGCCCTGGAACTGGCGGAAAAAATTGGATGCGTGGTGGTGCTGAAGGGGGCCGGGACAGTTATCGCCTTGCCCGATGGCAGGGCATTCATTAATACCACCGGAAATCCAGGAATGGCTACGGCCGGGACCGGGGACGTGCTCACTGGAATTATAGGGGGTTTCCTGGCCCAGGGCCATGGACTGGAAAACTCGGCGAAAATCGGAGTCTTCCTCCACGGGTTGGCCGGGGACATCGCGGCAGGGGATCTCGGGGAGCGGTCCTTGATGGCCGGCGACGTGATCCGCGCCATTCCCAAGGCTTTTCAACGCCTGGCTAAGGAAACGCTTTAGATTTTTATACGTTTATTAACTTTGCGTCTTTGCGGTGATAAAAAATTTCAAATATTTTTGGTTAGGCTTTTCAGGAAACCACGAATTTTCTATTTTTTTTAAAGGCCACTTTACTAATTTAATTTAGTTATGTTAAAATTTGCACCTTCGTGTATAAAAAATTCTCCCTAATGTAAAGGAAACGCGTCTATGTTGAAAAAATCTCTTTTCTCTTTCTTCGTATGCCTTGCCTTGGCCTTCTCTCCTTTTTACGGACGTCTCCAGGCCGCTGAAATCCAACAGGCAAATGAAACCTCTCCAGCGGACGGGACCCTGATATTCGGCATAAAGCCAGGTTCTCCGGAAAATGATAGCGCCGCGAAAAATGAAAAAAAGGAAAAAAGAATGGCCGGGGTCACGAAGCTGGAAATAAAGGAAGCCAAGGACGATGCGGGAGAATTCCAGGAAGAATTCAAGGAAGAGGACGAGTACCTGGTGGAAACCCCGGATCCTTATGAAAATTTTAACAGGACCATGTTCAGATTTAATGATTTTTTATACGAGGAAATCATGGAGCCGGTGTCCACGGTTTATTACGATGTTACGGAAAAAGATTTCCGCACAGTCGTGAAAAACTTCTTCAACCACGTCAAAATGCCCATCAGACTGGTAAGCAGCGTGTTGCAGGGAGACGGAGAAAAGGCCATCAGGACCTTGGAACGGTTTGTCATAAACACGGCCTTTTGCGGGGGATTGGTGGATGTGGCCAAGACGGAATTCCATATTGACGAGGTTGAGGAGGATTTTGACCAGGCCCTTGGATCCAACGGGGTGAAAACCGGGCCGTATATAGTGTGGCCCTTTATAGGACCCTCCACAGCCAGGGCAACGGTCGGCTCGATTGTTGACGGGTTGATGAATCCCATGTGGCTTCTCGGCCCCGGAGTGGGGGCTGATTTCGGCGTTGGCGCCATGAAAAAAATAAACGAGACCGCCACCAGTCTGGACGTAAAGGAAGAAATCGACGATATGGCCATAGATTCCTACCTGAGCGTGCGGGACCTCTACCTCCAGTACAGGAAGGGGAAGCTGGAGGAATAGATGTTTCTCTTTTGATTCCAAGTAGGGGCACGACGCTTCGTGCCCCTACAAGTCTAAATCCCCTCCTTGCATCCTTTTTCTTGCTTACCGCGGCTTATAATATTGTTCCCAGTCAAACCTGAAAAAGAAAATCTCTTGAAGAAAAAAATGGCCTCCCTGGGCATCAGGGAGGAAGACTTGGCCGAGTCCTTTGTCCGTTCCGGCGGGAAAGGCGGCCAAAAGGTGAATAAGACCTCCACTTGCGTTTATCTTAAGCACCTGCCCACCGGGATGGAGGTCAAATGCCAAAAGGACCGTTCCCAGGCCTTGAATCGCTACCACGCCAGAGCGGCCTTGTGCCAAAAAATTGAGGCCATGCTAAGTGGAGAGGAGAGCGAGGAGGCGAAACGAATAAAAAAAATGAGGAAGCAAAAGCTAAGGCGAACCAAAAGAGCCAAGGAAAAAATGCATACGCAGGAGCCAGAAGTAAGAATTCAGGATTCGTAAGTAAAAAGCTCCAAATCACAATTGTCAAATAACAAATAAATCTCAATAACCAAAATTCCAAGTAACAAACAAGGAAAAGGAATTGTTCTGGACATCTGGAATTTTGCTTTCCCTTTGGTTGCAGCCATGCCACGATATGATTTCCTTATTGACAAAAACTTCAAAAGATTATATTTTATAAGTGTTTAAAAGACTTGGAGGAATAAAAGACCATGCAGCCGGCTCCTTCCATAGCGCTCAACGCTAAACTCTATTTAAGGCATTCCAAAAGCACGGACGTCCTCACGGAGGAAGGGAGGCAGGTCAATAATGCCAACCTCTCGCCCACGGCGGCGTACCAGGAAAACGGGGCGCCCAGGATGGGGTTCAGCCGTGAGCCTGCGGATTTCGCCTTTGCCTCATACATGAAGACCAAGTCCGGCGAGATCAGGCCAACGGAAGGAAAGAATGTCCTGCGAGCCCTCAACCAATCCTCCGCTCCGGTCCAATCCGGAAATTCTTCTCCTGCGCAATCCGAGCCCCCTGCCGGCGGCGGAAACGCCGGATTCATGGCGGCCAGAAACAATTCCACCTCCGAAACCAGCAAGGGAACGGCTGTAAACGTCACGGCCTGACCTTTTATTTCAATAACGCCCTGAACCTGTCCACGTTGATCCCGAAAACCCCGTCCGCCAGGTCCAGCGCCATTTCCGCGAACCGGTAAGCCTCCTGCCCGATCTCCCTTCCCTCCCTCTTGCCCCACAGTTCAGTGAAAGGGCCTTTCAGGAAATTGAAAAGGACATTTTGCGCCGGGGCCAGGTCCACCTTAAGGCCAAGGGCGGATATGATCTCGGTTATGCTCCGGACCTCCTGGAGGGTGCCGGCGTCCGGTTTCCTGAAAAGGGAATTGAGCTTCATGTAAAGCGTTTTCAGCAGCACCTTTTTTTCAAAGTCCGTGGTCTTTACCGGAATTTGAAGCCGCGAGGCAAGTTGGATCAATTCTACCGCGTTCCCGAACTTCCTAGGGTCGGTCTCCCCATGCAGATATTCCATTTCGCATTGGAGTTTATGATGCAGGGCGTAACTCACCGTCAACCGGACCTCTGAAGGGAGGTCAACGCCGAACTTGACCATGCGCTTGATCATCTCCTCGTTCTTGAGGAAGAAGTTCAAGGCCGTTTTCTTGAGTCCATCGAATGCCTGAGACATGGCCCTTACAAGTATCTCTTCGCGATGGTGCTCCAGCAGATCTGACAAGGTGTAACATGCCAGGCCGGACTCATTTCCTATCTCGGACGGGGAAATGAAGGACAACTCTCCCCTGGCCAGCCTGGTCAATTTGCCAACCAGGGCGGACCTCGCGTCATGGGAAAGGTCTTCCCCCAGCCATGTCTTCAGGAAGGCGTCCTCTGTTTCCGCGCAAAAAAAGAAATATTTCTTCCTGAGGCCGAGGAATGGGTCGCGGACCTCCAAGTCACCCAAGGCAAGCCCATGGTTCTCGAAACGCTCCCTCCCGCTCAACGCGATTTCATAGAAAAAATATCCGCCGTTTTCCTTTCCAAGAAGCGCCCACTCCATGGCCGCCTGATTGGCGATCAGAGGCGGGGTCCCCAGCATTGGACGCACATGTTTTTCGTAAAGGCTTTTCCCTGTTTCGCCTCCCGCGTTGCTCCTGGCCTTTTCCAGTTCCCTCAAAAGGACCTCATGAAGTTCAGGCCTGCCGGACATCTCAATGGCGCGGGCCGCGTACCTCATATTCTGCAAGGGCTCCAAGCCGGAGATATCGTCAAAGAACCAGGCGCAACTGGTGAACATCAAAAGGGAATTCAACTGAGACTCCATGAGTTGCAACAGCTTCGCTCTTTCCCGGTCTTCCACGTTCTTGCCCGCGTGTTTCGCGAAAAAGCCGTCAGTCTTTTCCTGGGAGCGCTCTCTTCGCAGATCAACGAAATCAATGAAGGCAGCCCAGGGGTCGGGCAAATATTCCCTCACGGCTTGCTCAAAGGTCTTGTCCAACTCCTCCTTCACTTTATTCAAGCCTTCACGCAGCGGCGTCCTCCATTCCTGGTTCCATCCGGCGCGGCTCCCAGCGGAACAGCCGCAGTTCTTCCTCCAACGGTCCACGCCGTGGGAACAGCTCCAGGAGGTCCCCTTGCCTTCCCCGCCTTGTTCCAGTTCCACTTCCATGAAAGGAGAAAACCGCTCAAGGAAATATCCGTAGTTGGTGACTCTGAACCGGAACTTCTGGGCTATGGAGGAAAAGAAGGCGGAAAGGCACATGTCCCCGAAGGGTTCATGGTGTCCGTAAGACTCGCCGTCGGTGCAGATATTGATTAATTTCGGCCTGCCCGCCTCTTTACCCCAGGCGGAGGAGAGCCTCTCGCCGAAGCGGTTGGCGTCCCGAAGTAAATGCTCGAAGGCCACGGAAGTGGAAACACCTTTATTGAAGAAGAACACATCCAGGTGTTTCCCATTGGAAAAGATGCGGTACGGCATGGTGGTGTCAATTGCGCCGTTCCGGACGTCGGTCCAGTGGTCCTCGCCTATTTTCCTTATACGGCGCGCCTGGAAGGGGGAGAGAATGGTGAAGCGGATGCCGTGGTCCATTAGAAGTTCGGCGGTGGTCCTGTTGATCGCGGTCTCGGCAAGCCACATCGCCTCCGGTTCCCTGCCGAAATGTCTTACGAAATCCCTTTTCCCCAATATTATCTGGAGTTCCTGCTCCCTTCTGCCAGCCAGGGGCATGATCACGTGGTTGTATACCTGGGCCATTGCGTTGCCGTGTCCGCCGTTCAGGGCGCGGCTCGCGAGGTCGGACTCTATAATTGCCTCATAAGTGGCTGGGTGGTACTCCTGGAGCCAGTTTATAAGGGTCGGGCCGATATTGAAGCTAAGGTATTTATAGTTGCTAACTATGTCCAGTATCCTTCCCTTGGAGTCCAGGGTCCTGGAAAGCGTGTTCGCCTTATAGCACTCGGCGGTTATGCGTTCATTCCAATTGTGGAAGGGGGTGGCGCTGTCCTGCCGCTCAATTACTCCCAGCCAGGGGTTTTCCCTCGGAGGCTGGTAAAAATGGCCGTGAATGGTGAGATATTTTTCAAATTGCAAGGGGTTCCTTTACGGTAAAAAGAAAATAGCTTCGCGAATTGATTTGAAAATATCTCCCGTTAGCCAGTAGCTAACGCAACACTTACTACTGGCGAAAGGTGACGTCTTCATGAATGCCTATTGAATGGGAGTAGAATATCGTGTCAAAAAAGGATAATCAAGTAA
>JACRGO010000023.1 GCA_016212295.1 Nitrospinota bacterium
ATATCCTATTGAAAGGACGCCACCGCCTATGAATTCCCCTCTTGAGAGGGGTGGCCGAAGGCCGGGGTGTGTCAGCGGGCTTTTTATACCAATCGCATGTTTGCCTTTCGGGGCAAACTTTTTTTTCAAGACAGCTTCTAATAATTTTTCCTTTGCGTTTAATAATTTTTCCATTGCGTTCTTTGCGCCTTTGCGGTGGAGCTGAACTATTACAATTATTGCTCTTCTTCCATCTCTTTTGTTTTCACCCGGCCTGTTACCGGGTCCACTTCTATTTCAAAAAAAAGGGGACGTTTGGTTTCCTGGGCGGTTATAATATGGATCAAGCCGCCGGTGCAATTCCCAAAGGGGGTAAAAGCGATCTTCACGGTCCCGAAATCGATCTCCTCGCCTCCTCCTGTAAAAATATCCAACCTGACCAGTTGACTAATGGAATGTTTCTTTAACTCCACTGTCTTTTTGGGAACCAAGGCTTTCTCTGTGTCCTCTTGTATACCCTCTTCCTCAAGCAAACCGCTTTCTTCAATGCCTTTCAGATCCCGGTCCTCTTTAGCAGTGATTATCCAAAATTGCTGCTCATCGAGGTCGATATAAAAGCGCACCTCTTTCTTTTGGGAAATGGCCATGCTTCTGCCGTAGCGGAGGCTTGAGGCGATTTCCTTAACGGCGGCCCTTATCTGGACACGTTCAAGGGTCCAGAAAATAAAAGGAGCGGTAATGGCCATAGCTATCCCGACGATGACCAGGACCACGATCAACTCGATTAGGGAGAAACCGCTTTCGGCCCTTCGGGGTTTATTTTGAATTTTAGATTTCGGATTTCGGATTTCGGATTTAAATCCCAAATCCATAGTCCTTTCCATTTACTCGGATTCTTCCCAATTCACGATGTCCTTATTGAAATCCTCCCCGCCTTGAGCGCCGTCTTTACCAAGGGAGAGCAGGTCAAATTCCGAGCCGTGCTCGCCGGGATACCGGTAGACATAAGGATGGCCCCAGGGGTCCTTGGGAATCTCCTTCATATAATCCGGCTTGAGCACATTGAGCCCTTCTTCCGTGGTGGGATATTTATGCGTGTCCAGCCTGTATTGCTGCAGGGCGCTTTCGAAATTCTTGATCTGGGCCTTGGCCGCCGTCACATAGGATTTGTCCACGTTCTTGAACAGCTTGGGGCTGACCAACGCGGCCAACAGCCCTATGATGACCATAACCACCAGCAGTTCTATCAAGCTGAAACCCGCCCTCTCAGCAAGCAAGCTCCTTAGCGGTTTCCTGTTTTTCATTGGTTAAATCCTCCTTTTAAAAGTAAATTAACGCCCTTCGGGCGAAGTCATTGGTCATTGGTCACTGGTCATTAGTCATTGGTCATTAGAACGTCTTCCTGCTTATCAATGACCAATGACTATTACCTGTAACTTTAGGCACTTTAGTCACTTCTAACTTTCAACTTTAAAGGTCTTCCATCATATCGGTATTTCATTCATGCTGAAAATCGCAAGAAGCATGGAAATCACTATGAATCCGACGACCATTCCCATGAAAAGGATCATAAGCGGCTCCAAGAGCGACGTGAGGCTTTTCACGGAACGCGTGATTTCCTCGTCAAAGGTCTCTGCCACCTTGTAGAGCATGTCTTCCATCTTTCCGGTCTCCTCTCCAACGGTAATCATGTGGACCGCCAGAGGAGGAAACACACCCGTCCGCCTCAAGGGAGCGGAAATTCCCCCGCCTTCCTTGACCCCCTTGTAAAGTTCCACCACCGCGGCCCCAACCACGGAATTGGTGGCGGTCTCCTTCACTATGTTAAGGGAATTCAGTATGGGTACGCCACTTTTTAAAAGGGTGCCAAGCATCCTGGCGAACCTGGACACCTCGATTTTGCGGATAAGGGTCCCGAAGACAGGAATTCCGAGCTTGAACATGTCCCATTTTTCTTTCCCTTTTCCCTTTGAGATAAATGCCTTGAACAGCACAAATGACGCCGCTGATCCCAATATCATGGCCCACCAATAGCTCTTCACGAAAAAACTCACGGCAAGCAAAATCTCGGTGGAGACAGGCAAGGTCTGCCCGGTTTCCTTGAAAATCTCCGCGAAACGTGGAATCACGAAGGTCAACAAAACCGCTATGGCCGCGCCGCCGGCAAAGGTCAGCAGTATGGGATACACCATGGCGGCCCGCACATCGTCCCTTAGCCTTTGGGATTGCTCCAGAAAACTCTCCAGGCGGAGCAGGACCGTATCCAGCACCCCCCCGGTTTCCCCGGCCTTTACCATGTTCACGTACAGTTTTGAAAAAGTATCTGGATATTTGGCCAGGGCGTCGGCAAAGGAACTCCCGGCATGAACGCTCTTTTGTATTTCATCCACCAGCTTTCCTATCTTTTTATTTTTGGCCAACTCTCCCAGAATGGAGAAACGTCTGTCTATGGGCAGGCCGGCCTTTATAAGGGTCGCCAACTCCTGGGTGAAGATCAGGACTTCCTTTTCGCCGACCTTGTTAAAAAGATTGATTTTGAAATCGAATGCGCCCGGCTCCTTTTTAACGGCTATCTTGATGGGGAAATAATTCATACCCCTGACCCTGCTCAAGGCGCCGGCTTCATCCCTGGCGTCCAAAGACCCTTCTATCTTTTTCCCTGATCTATCCGTGGCTGAATAAACGAAGGTGGGCATTTCAGTAAACGTCTTCCTCAAGTGTGACTCGATAAATTTCAGAGACGGTGGTGGTCCCGGCCCTGACCTTTTTCCATCCGTCTTCCCGGAGAGTGGACATCCCGCCTCCACGCCTGGCGGCTTCCTTGATAATGTTGGCGCTGGACTTTTCCAGAATCAGCTTTCTTATTTCATCATTAACCACCAGAAACTCAAAAATTCCAACCCTGCCTTTATAGCCGGTATTATTGCATTCCGGGCATCCAACGCTTTTGTATATGACGTCCACCCCTTCGCTTCCGCCCGCCATTATCTCCTTCAAGAGTTTTTCGTCCGGCCTGTATGGTTCCCGGCAATTCCTGCAAATTATCCTGACGAGTCTTTGCGCCAGGACGCCCAGCAGGGAGGATGATATCAGATAATTTTCAATCCCCATGTCCAGCAACCGCGTCACAGCGCCGGCTGAATCGTTGGTATGGACTGTGCTGAAGACCATGTGCCCGGTCAGGGCCGCCTGGATGGCCACATCGGCCGTTTCCGAGTCCCGTATCTCTCCGACCATTATGACGTCCGGGTCTTGCCTTACTATTGAGCGGAGCCCGTTGGCGAAGGTGAGGCCTATGCTCGACTTCACGTGGATTTGATTCACTCCGTGCAGTTGATATTCCACCGGGTCCTCGATGGTTATGATTTTTTTGTCCGGTGAGTTGATTTTGGTCAAAGCGGCGTACAAGGTGGTTGTTTTACCGCTGCCGGTTGGACCAGTGACCAGGAACATCCCGTAAGGCATGGTTATGATTTTGGAAAATCCAGCCAGCTCCTTTGGCGGAAAACCTATTTTTTCCAGGGAAAAAACAATGGTCCCGCGGTCCAATATTCTCATGACCACGCTCTCTCCGTAAAGGGTCGGGAGGGTGGAAACGCGGAGGTCTATATCTTTTCCAAGGATTTTTAATCTGATCCTGCCGTCCTGGGGCAGGCGCCTCTCCGCTATATTCAGTTTGGCCATGATTTTTATTCTGGATATGACGGCGGCCTGAAACTGTTTTGGGGGTGACTCCTCGTTGTGAAGTATCCCATCCACACGGTAACGCACTACAAGGCTCCCCTCGAATGGTTCTATATGGACGTCGCTTGCCCCTTCCTTTATCGCCCTGCTGACTATAAGATTGACAAGCTTGATGACCGGGGCCTCGGAGGCCATGTCCTTGAGGCTGTCCAGGTTCTCTTCCTCCTCCTTGCCCATGACCTCTATTTCCCCTTCCGCCATATCGCCCACTATCTGCTGCATGGCTGAAGCGCCGGTGCCATAGAATTTTTCTATGGCCTCGGTGATTTCCGCTTCCCTGGCAAGGCAGACCTTGATTTCATAACCGAGCGTCAGGCTCAGGTCATCCGCCACAAAGGCGTCAAAAGGATCAGCCGCGGCAATCGTCAATGCATTGTCTTGCAGGTTCAATGGAAAAATCTTGAATTCCTTCAGATATTTGGCTTGCAGTTTTTCTCCGAGGTTGGGAATGGATTCCTCCGGGACATCCGGAATTTTTATAAAAGGCAGACCCATCCGCTTGGAGGCAATGCCGAGAAAATCATCCTCGCTCACAAAACCCAGCTCCACGAGTTGTTTTCCCCTGGAGCCTCCCCTGGCCGGCAGGGAAACAGCCTCCTCGATTTGCTTTTGCGAGACCTTGCCTTCCTTGAGAAGGATTTCTTCCATGGATTCCAGATTTTTCATTCAAAAATCCTTTTAAAATCCCCCCTGCCCCCCTTTTTTAAAGGGGGAATTACTCTTTAAAATAAGGAGACTGGGAAAATCCCCCTTTGGAAAAGGGGGATTTTCATTTTCCTTCGTGAATTTTAGTTCATGAATGTTTCATTTTTTATGAACCGGATATTTTGGGCCCTGGCGCCGAGGCCGGAGGCCGGGAACCGCAGATATTGGGAACGGAAGGTGATTGCAAGCCTGGCGTTTCAAGGGTGATGGCGCCGGACCCGGATGATGAACCTATTTTTTTAATGCCCATGCTGACTTCCACCTTCTCGCCGCTATCGGTTGTGAGGATCACGCGGTTTTTGTGTATCTCCGACAAGGTATAGAAGTCGGCCACCCTTTCGTTGATCCTGTAAAATTTTTTATTGCCCAATTTCAAGGCATTTTTCTCCCCTTCCACCTTCCTGGAAACCGTCTTTGTGACCCCTGATATTTCCACTGTTTCCATAATGGTTTTTTCCGCTGGATCATTGAGAAAGGCGAATTTCTGGGTCCCTTCGGAATAAATTACCCCGGTCAGGTCAAGACCTGGCAGTTTTTCCTTTTCCGCTTCCGGGGCAGGCGGCGGGGGTGGAGGGGGCGGAGGGGGCGGAGGAGTCCACTCTTTCCTTTCCGGACGGAAAAGATTTTTCTCCGATATAACGTTAAAGGCTTCCATGGATTGAGGCTCCCTTTTTAGACGCAGGTTTGTCTCTTTCTCACTGGATGAGTCCTTACCGTCATTACCCATTAAAGCGCTTCCCTGTGAAAACCATATTTTCACCGAGAAAAACAAAAGCATCCCAGCGATTATGGAAAGAACGAAATTGACGGGTATAAGGTATTTTTTAAACATGGCAATTCAGAAAGATAAGAATTAACCGCAAAGACGCAAAGTTCGCAAAGAAAAGCTTGGCAAGAAAAAACAAAAAAGAAATTTTTATCATGGGTTTCTAAAATTTTTCGACCATTTTCTTAATTTTTTTTATCCACAAAATCCACTTTGCGCTTTTTGCGTCTTTGCGGTGAACTATTTTGAATTTTGCTTCTTTTTTTCCAGGTCTTTATAGAACTTATAGGAAAAGATTTTACTCATCAATTTAAGTTTTATTTCCTTCATCCGGTATTTGTTCGGATTATCAAGAAAATAACGCCCTTCCTCCGGCAGGAGCACCAGGGAAACCTTCACATTGGGGGCCACGCCTATTGGAAGATTTCTTTCCATGCAGGCCTCGTACATACGCCTGAATACTGGAATAATGTCTTCCGTATTCGGGGGGGGGATGTTTTCCGAGTCGGTTCCCTTGAGAGGCCTGAACACGCAGACAGTAGGAATTGCCCCCACGGAGGTGATCCTGTCAATGGCGGCGATGGAGCTCTCCGGCGGTTCCAGGCCGACAACTATCTCCCCGTTGCTGACCCAGGGTTCAAACATGGCCCCTCCCTTTGAGAGCCTCGCGCAATAGTCCATTGTGTCGAGATACCTTTTCAAACCATATTGTTTATGCTTTCCAGGACAAACCTCGATGAATTTATCCTGGTTATAAATCTCGAAACAGAAAGAGACGCGGTTTACCCCCATTTTTTTCAAGGCGTCATAACGCTTGAGATCGGCGTGTGGAGGCGTCTGAATGCCTATTAAAAGGCCGGTCTCTTTCTTGATTCGTTTAATATATGGCTCCAGTATATCCAGATAAGTCTCCCCTGGATAATGCCCGGTGTTGAAATCAACGTATGTGATTTTGGATTCCTGGAGGGCGGCATGGACCACGTCAAGGACCTCGTCCACGCTCTTTTCATCCGCGTCGTCTTGTCCCAGGTTCAAACCCACGGAGCAGAATTGGCAGTTTTCCCTTTTCGGCTCCCTGGTCCAATACTCACAAACCTTGGAGGGATATATGGCGAGGTATGTTCCTTGAAGGGAACCGATTCTGCGCATTTTTTTGCCCGACCTTGTGTCCTTGTCATACCAAGCCGGCTTGGGGGACAGTTTTACCTTTGCCACCTCCCTGCCTCTCAGCTTGATCAAATAGTTCCCGTTTTCCCTGTGAAAGGTATAGGGGGAGTTCCTGGCGAAATCCTCCACCACGGGAATATTGGTCCATAGCCCGCCGGGAAGGATCACTTCCAAGCCGCTCCCAAGGCCGGCGCGGGTCCGTATAATTCCCCTCCCTTCCCCGCCTTCCAAGGCCCCTTCTTCTATCCGGATTCCCTTGCAATAAAGGTCGAGCTTTAAAAGTCCCGGATTTTTACCTGCATCCATTTCCATGATAATCCGCCTCTAATAAAAATAGATAACATCTTTTGTAACCGTTCACGGTTCAGGGTTCCAAGTTTTAGGAAACCCTGTATCAACGCTTATCTCAAAAAACCGCTTACCAATGCGGATTTTCATTAAGCACTGCTAAGCAGTTTAACCAACAGGCCTACCGTGAACGGTTACCATCTTTTTTAGCCACGAATGAACACGAATTCACGCTAATATTATTTTTGAGGAATTGTAATTCGTGTGAATTCGTGTTCATTCGTGGCTGATTTTCATTAAAATAATAACACATCCAGGAAAATCGGGCAAATTTTGTGCCGTGAAAAGGGATTGACAATTCATCATGTTTAAAGCTAGAATAGGGCCTGATTCAGGGCTTGCCCGTTCCAGGCGGTGGAACTTTTATAAAATATAAAAGGGGGAAAAATGGGATTTAAGGAAATGAGAAAAACCGTACTTCTCGTGGTAGTTTTAGCGGCGTTTTTCACCTTCATGGTGTTGGATGAAAGGACATTCGCCGCGGTAACGAAAAAGACGAGACCCGCAAAATTGGTAATATACGCCAAACTTGAAGACAGCAATGGCAGATTGACCGCTCTAAAGGCGGCCCCCATCTACGTAAATGAGGAGCTTAAGGGGAAGGGAAGCGTGACCTTGCCGGGACTCGACGCCGGAAATTACCGGGTCAATTTCGGTTATCTTAAAGGATATGAGGTGCATGACCCTGAAGGCGGGGAGACAGTGGTCAACTTGCAGCCAGGGAAAAGCAAGAGCGTCATAGGGAAATATAAAGCCGGCGCCCTGACCGCGGCGCAAAAAGGGACGCTGAACGCTCAGACAGTGGCCGGTAAGGACCAAGTGAAAGCGCCTATCAGCATAGATGGCGCCTTTATAGGGACCGGAAAAGTATCCATCGATCTCGAGGCCAGAAAACAAAAATATGTTGTAAGCTTTGGCTACCTGGACGGTTACACGATCATTTCTCCTCCAAAGGGAGTAAGGGAAATTCCCATCCTGGCGAAAAAGACCGCCAATGTAAAGGCCCAATATAGAAAGCTCAATGCAAACGAAATAGATGCGACCGCTCCAACCACCAAGGCTGATCCGACCCCAAAGAAGGGCGAGGTATACAACCTCCCGGTGGATGTTGGGTTAACATGCGCGGATCCCAGGGTAGGAAAAAGGGTCACCTCCGGCTGCGAATTCACTTATTACACCGACAATGGGAAAGAGCCAACCAACACCTCCACTGTTTATACGGATAAGCTCACTCTTACCACCTCCAAGACGCTGAAGTTTTTCAGCGTGGATTACGCTGGGAACGCGGAAAAGGCCAATACCGTTGACTACACAGTGAAAATAGTGGATAAAATCGCGCCTATCACTGCTGTTTCAAAGGCCACCAATGCCACGTGGGGAACTACAAAATACACTGTGGCTTCAGGGGCAACGACCTTGATAACCCTTGGATGCACGGACACGGCGGGAACGGGATTCACGCCCGTGGGATGCAAGGCCACCTATTACCAGACCACGGAGAAGGGAGTCACCAGCGCCGAGCAAACCTATGACTCCACAAAAGGGATCACGCTTGGGCCTAAGCCGAAATCCTCCGGGACCGTCACCTTGACCTATTACAGTATAGATAAGGCATTAAACAAGGAGGTGTCTAAATCCACGACATTCTACTTTGCCTCATCGGGGACGTTCACCATGTGACCCCAGGCATTATTGATTAAAAACGCTAAACCGAAAAGGGGGGGCCGCCCGGCCCCCCTTTTTTTTAACAAAAAGATTACATGGCTGGCATGAAAAAAACCCCTCTTTTTGAAACACACCAGGCCCTGAACGCCAAAATCATAGATTTCGGTGGATGGGGAATGCCGGTTCAATACTCAAGCGTCCTGGAAGAGCACAGGGCTGTCCGGAACGCCGCCGGCCTGTTCGACGTGAGCCACATGGGGGAAATCGAGGTGAAGGGCAGGGACGCCTTGGCGCTCCTTCAATCCCTGGCAACCAACGACGTCTCCAAAATCCCGGATTCAGGCGCTCAATACACCGTGATGTGCTATCCCAACGGCGGGACAGTGGACGACCTTCTCATATATCGCCACTCCCAGGACCATTACCTGCTCTGCGTGAACGCCTCAAATATTGAAAAGGACTTTCAGTGGATATTGGAAAATAACAAGACCCCGGCGGAGGTCACGGACCTCAGCCCCCAAACCGCGCAACTTGCCATACAGGGGCCTCGATCAGAGTTTGTCATGCAAAAGCTAACGGAGACCGACCTTTCCTCAATCCGTTATTACCACTTCCAGCGCGGAAAAATTCACGGAATAGAGTCCATTATCGCCAGGACCGGGTACACAGGCGAGGACGGATTTGAAATCTTCCTCCCTGCCGGAAAAGCCGCTGATTTATGGAGAGAAATCTCCGAGGCTGGGAAGGAGGAGGGTCTTCTTCCAGTTGGACTCGGCGCCAGGGACACCTTGCGCCTGGAAATGGGATACCCGCTTTATGGGCATGAATTGGACCAGGACCACGGCCCTCTGTGCGCTGGCCTTGGATGGATAGTTAAAATGGACAAGGAAAGCAATTTTAGCGGGAATTTCATTGGAAGGGACGCCCTGTTGAGGCAGAAGGAGCAAGGGCCTGGAGAGCGGTTAATAGGATTTGAAATCCCAGGGCGAGGAATTCCCAGGGCTGAATACCCTATTCTGAAGAACGGAGAGGTAATCGGCAAGGTGACGAGTGGTTCCTTTTCGCCTTCCCTTAACAAGGGTATAGGCATGGGATATGTCAGAACAGAGTATGCGGCGCCGGGGGGAGAGCTGGAAATCGGCATCCGTTCCAATACCGCCCCATGCGTGGTGGTTAAGACGCCGTTTTGTAAGAGCAAGGTGAAAAAATAATAGAACCGCAAAGACGCAAAGTACGACCAAGGAAGATAAAATTTCACGTGAAATTATTGGGGCGCCAATTGAAGTTCACAAGTATTGGGGACCGGGGCTTTGCGGTTAAAAAAATTTAAAAAGGAGAGTACCTTATGAATTTCCCAAGCAATCTCTTATACACAAAGGAACATGAATGGATCAGCGTCGATGGCGGCAAGGCCAGGATAGGCGTCACCGATTACGCCCAAAGCCAGCTTGGCGACATTGTCTTCGTGGAGGTCCCGGAAGCGGGCCGGCGCCTTAAAAAACAGGAGACCTTCGGCGTCGTGGAGTCCGTTAAGACCGTGTCCGATATCTACTCCCCGGTTGGAGGAGAGGTCTTGAGCGTGAATGCCGGATTGGAGGCGGCCCCGGAATTGGTCAACCAGTCTCCGTACGAAAAGGGGTGGATGATCGAGATTCGCATAGGAGACCAGGGCGAATTGGCCGGACTTCTCTCCGCCGAGGCATACAGGAAATACGTGGAGGAAGAGGCCGGACAATGACGAACCGATACATCCCCAACACGCCGGAGGACCGCTCGGAAATGCTGGAAGCCATCGGGGTGGGTTCCATTGAGGACCTCTGGAAGACCATCCCCGAAGATCTGAGGCTTAAGTCCAGGCTCCGCCTTCCTTCCGCCTTGCCGGAGCCCGACCTGCTCCGCCATTTGAAAAACATGAGCGGACAAAACTCCGACGTGGGGCGTTTCCCCTCCTTCCTTGGGGCCGGCGCTTATAACCACTACATCCCCTCGGCGGTGAACCATCTTGCCTCGCAGCCGGGATTCTACACCGCTTACACGCCTTACCAGCCGGAGGTCAGCCAGGGGATACTTCAAGCCATATTCGAATTCCAGTCCTACATCACTTTGCTGGCAGGCCTGGACGTTGCCAACGCCTCGATGTACGACGGTCCCTCGGCGGCGGCAGAGGCCGTCCTCATGGCTAAGAGGGTAACAAAAAGGGATGAGGTGATCATTCCAAGGAACGCGCACCCGGAGTACAGGCAGGTTATAGAAACCTATATACGCGATCTCGATATGAAGATTGTGGAAGCCCCTTTCCTGGAAGACGGGCGGATTGATTATGACGCGGTTAAAAAGTCATTAAACGATAAAACAGCGGCCCTGGTTGTTCAGAACCCCAATTTTTTCGGATGCGTGGAAACGCCTGAGGCCATTTCCCAATCCCTCCGGGAAAACTGCACCCTTCTGATCCAGACCACGGTCGAGGCCCTCTCCCTGGCCATCCTTAAATCGCCAGGAGAATGCGGGGCCGACATATTCGCGGGTGAGGGGCAATCCTTCGGGAACCCTCTTTCCTTCGGTGGGCCTTATGTAGGGCTTTTCGCGGCCAGGAAGGATTTCATCAGGAACATGCCCGGCCGGTTGGTTGGGGAGACCCTGGACAAAAAAGGAAAGAGGGGATACGTGCTGACCCTTTCCACAAGGGAGCAGCATATAAGAAGGGACCGCGCCACTTCCAACATTTGCAGCAACCAGTCCCTTTGCGCCATAAGGAGCGCCATCTATTTATCCACGCTCGGCAAAAAGGGCGTCCGCGGCCTGGCCTTGATGAACATGAGGAAGGCCGCGTACATGCGGAAAAAGATTTCTTCCCTTCCAGGATACCGGGCCTTGTTTTCCGCTCCGGTTTTTAACGAGTTCGTTGCCGGAACGCCTGTCCCTCCTGAAGAGATCAACGAAGCCCTGGAAAAGGAAGGGATTATAGGAGGCCTTGATCTTGGAAAATTTTACCCGGAACTTGGCAACGCCATGCTTTTTTGCGCCACGGAAATGGTCCGCAAGGAAGACATGGACCGGCTGGTGGATGTTCTAAGCCGTTATTGAACCTAAATTTTTCATTTAAAAATCTTTTTCCTGCCTTCCTGGCTTCCTAATATACTAATTATTTATAAGGAATGCATGAAACCAGGAGAAAAAGAGAAATCACTTCTCAGGTGAAAAAATATAGTTATTTTTATTTCCGCTCGTCGTGGATTACAAATCCTGGCGGAAGATGCGTTACAGGTTGCAAACCTGTAACGAGCAGTAAAGGGCAAATATTGACGGGAATAGATTTCGTTTGTTTTTCCTGACTCCTGATCCCTGACACCTGTAAACTATTACTTGAAATGAAAACCTCCCACAGGATCATCTCCGGCGATTCCAGGCAAATGAAGGAAACCGGGGACGAATCAGTCCACCTTGTCATCACCTCCCCCCCGTATTGGCAGTTGAAGGACTATGGCGGCGGGGAGCAGATAGGCTACAACAATACCTACGAGGAGTACATCAACAACCTGAACCTGGTATGGAAGGAATGCCACAGGGTATTGCACAAGGCCTGCCGCTTATGCGTAAACATCGGAGACCAGTTCGCGCGCTCAGTTTATTACGGCAGATACAAGGTTATCCCCATCAGGACGGAGATCATCAAATTCTGCGAGGCCGCGGGTTTTGATTACATGGGCGCGGTGATATGGCAAAAGGTCACCACCACAAACACAAGCGGCGGAGCAACCATCATGGGTTCCTTTCCCTATCCTAGGAACGGGATCCTCAAACTTGATTACGAATTCATCCTGCTTTTCAAGAAACCCGGCGACCCGCCTCCAGTATCACAGGAAATAAAAGAGCAATCCAAAATGTCCACGGAGGAATGGAACCAATTCTTCGCCGGACATTGGAACTTTACCGGTGAGAAGCAAGGCCGCCATATAGCCATGTTTCCGGAAGAGCTGCCTAGGCGGCTCATTAAAATGTTCAGCTTCGTGGGTGACACAGTGTTAGACCCCTTTCTTGGGAGCGGGACCACCTCCCTTGCCGCTAAAAACCTTGGCCGGAATTCCGTGGGATATGAAATCAACGAGGAATTTCTCCCAATTATAGAGGAAAAAATAGGGTGTAATCAGACATCAATGTTCGATGAGGCCGATTTCCGGATAATCAGGCAAAAAAAGCCGCCCAAGGGACACTTTGCAAGGGAAATCGAAAAACTTCCTTATATATTCAAGGACAAGGTGATTTTTGATAAAAAGGCGGACCCGAAAAAATTCCGGTTCGGCTCTAGGATAGACGCGACCCGTTCAATGCGGGAGACATACTTTTCCGTAAGGGAAGTCCTTGACGCCGCGACCCTGGTTCTGAGCGACGGCAGGACGGTCAAGCTGCTGGGGGTGAAGCAAAGCCCTGGAACGCTGGAGGAGGCGGTGCGGTTTCTCCAGGAAAAAACCAAGGGGCAAAGGGTATTTCTGAGGTCCGATCCAAAGCGGAATGGCGAGGACAACGGCGTCCTGTTTTATATGTACCTGAAGAACAGGACTTGCCTGAATGCCCGCATGATTAAATCCGGTTTTTCGGATGTGGACACGGACCTGGATTACAGGATGAAGAAAAGGTTTTTGAGATACTCGAAGAGCATTGAACGCGGATAACATATATTATCGCGGCGCGGCTTCGCCGCAACCAAAGGGAAAACAAAATCCCAAATGACAAATAGCAAATTACAAATAAACTACAAATTACAATTACTGAATGTCCAAAACAACTACATTTCCTTGTTTGTCATTTGTAATTTTGGTTATTGAGATTTATTTGTTATTTGACAATTGAGATTTGGAGTTTCATAAAACTTGCTGAAATTGGTTTATAATCAAAAAATTTGTAACTACTCAGCGAAATATTATATAACCCCGATAGTCGCCGTTAAATGCATCTTTACATCCCCCTTAATCCCCCTTTGTTAAGGGGGAATGGGTTGTGCCGTCCATCGCCCAGACATCGCCTAATTCCCCCTTGGAAAAGGGGGCCAGGGGGATGTAAAAAGACCGCAGGCTCCCTTTAACTATAAAAATTCAGTTTTAAGGAGAACAAAAATAAAAACACACTGAATAGTTACAAAAATTTTATGTATTTGTTGTACAGATTAAATTTTTTAAAAATCTGTGTAATCCGCGTCATCCGCGTTCTATTAGAAAAATAAAAACTCACATGCAATCAAACCTGAAATCCGTTCTGGACACAAAGAAAGCGGCTGTTGAAGGCGCGCTTGGAATTTATTCTTCTTGCAGCGGCGACGGTCCGGCTGAAATACACGAGGCCATGGGATACAGCCTCTTTTCAAACGGGAAAAGAATCCGTCCCATATTGGCCCTGCTCACAAGCGAGGCAGTGGGAGGGTCCGAGGAAGAGACCCTTCCAGCGGCTTGCGCAATGGAGATGATCCACACCGCGTCCCTTATACTGGACGACCTCCCGTGCATGGATAACGCCTCCTACCGGAGGGGAATCGAGACCTGCCACAGGAAATTCGGCGAATCAACCGCCATCCTTGCATCAATGGCCCTCTTGAACAAGGCATACCGTGTGCTGGCCGAGTGGGACGCGTCCGGCAAAAAGGGGGAGCGGCTTAAGCTGCAAGTCCTGAAGGAAATACCGGAACTGGTGGGGCCGGCCGGGATTATCGGGGGCCAGATAGCGGACCTGGCCTCGGAAGGTAAGGCGCTGGACTTCGAGGCCCTGGAATATATTCACAGCAGGAAAACCGGCTCGCTGTTCATAGGGAGCATCAGGATCGGGGCCATTATCGGCGGGGCGTCCGAACAGGAACTCAGGGCGGCCACCAACTTCGCGAAGAATTTAGGACTCGCCTTTCAGATTCAAGACGATATCCTGGACGAGACCGGGGACCTCCAATCCATGGGAAAAGAGGGAAAGATGGACAAGAGAAGGAGCAATTTCGTCTCCTTTTGCGGAGTGGACAAGGCGTCGGAAATCGTCAGGGAACTCACCGGACACGCGGTACTGTCATTGCAAATTTTCGGGGACCGGGCAAGGTGGCTAAAGGAAGCCGCTTATTATCTTGCGGTCCGGGACCATTAGAGCCTCCCGCGAGCAAGTAGCTAGCGCAACACTTTCTACTGGCGAGTGGTGACGTCTTCGTGAATGCCTATTGTATGGGAGTAGAGTGTCGTGTCAAACGGGGGGAGTCGCTGAGCCATTTGGGATTTTCAGGCCAATAACGGCGCATGTTTACGGATGACTGCCCTGAGCTGTTTTTCGGAGTCCTTGGGGTCGGAGGCGCGCAAGAGAGGGGCGCGCAGCTTGAACAAGACGCTCTCCGGGATTTTCCGCAACAGGTATTTTATTTCAGGCGCGCGCGAGGGGGAAAGGCTGAAGCGCCGGTATCCGAGCACAAGAAGCGCAAGGACGGTCAGGGGATCGCCCGCCATTTCGCCGCATACAGAGAAGGGCTTGGAAAAGACCGCCATTGATTTGAAAAGATGGTCCAGCGCCCTGAGAAGGGCCATGTGGAGCGGGTGGTAGAGGTGGTTCACGCGCGGGTCGTTCCTGTCCACCGCCAGGAGATACTGCGCCAGATCGTTCGTGCCGACGCTCAGGAAATCGGCCTCGGCCAGAAGCTCCTCGATCTCGAACAGGACCGCCGGGGTCTCCACCATTATCCCAAGGGGATAGTCCTTGCCGCCGGTCACCTCCAGCAGGGTCTCCCGCACCGCGGTTATCTCCCAGGTGTGGGTGACCATCGGGACAAGGATTCGCGGGACCAGGCCGGACGCCTCCGAGGCCCGGTGTATGGCCTTCAATTGGCTGCGGAGGATTTCCGGATGGTCGAGGAGCAGGCGCACGGACCGGAATCCCATTGCGGAATTTTCCACCTTCAGCTCCGGCATGTAACTCAGGAATTTGTCCCCCCCGATATCGATCAAGCGGATGGTGACGGAACCGTTGGGGAAAAAGCGCAGGAGGCGTTCATAGAAATTGGATTGGGCCTCTTCGTCCGGCCAACTGGTCTGGCTCATGTAATAAAACTCGGTGCGGAAGAGGCCGACCGAGCCGAACTCTTCCCTGATAGCCTGATCTATCTCAAAGGGGATGCCTATGTTGGCGTCAACTGTCACGTTCTTATAGAGGGACGGGGCGGTTCCAACCGGCTCTGACATGGCGCTCCGGATGGAGTCGGCTCGTTTTTTCAATGCCTTGGATTTTTCCAGGCTCTTGCCCTTGATCCTGGCGTCCGGGTTTATATAGACGAACCCGCTGTTGCCGTCCACCAGCATCTTGTCACCGGGCCTTACCGTGTCCGTTATGCCGGAAACGCCGAGGACAGCCGGCAGATTCAAGGCCCTGGCGAGGATGGCTGCGTGGGAATATTCTCCTCCCAATTCAGTGACGATGCCGGAGACCTTGGTTGTGTTCAACCGGACCGTCTGCTGGGGGGTCAATTCCCTGGCCACGAGCACCATCTGGTCCTCCTCGAATTTCGGCTCTAGCTGCGTTACCTTTTCCCCCATCAACCTGAGAAGGGTGTCCCGGAGGTCCTTTAAGTCCTGGGCCTTCTCCCGCATGGTCTTGCTCTCGTAGGAGGAAAACTTTTCGATATATTCGCCCATAACGGAGGCCACTACCCTGGGCGCGCTTTCTTCCCTGGCTTTCATGCCCTCTCGCACCTTGCGAAGGAACTCCTGGTCTTTAAGGATCATCTTGTGGGCAAGGAAGATGTTCGCTGCGGGCGTTGATGATTTATCCAGCATTCCAGCCAGATTGTCCATTTCCTGAATGGCCAGGTCCAGCGCCTTGTTGAAGAGGTCCTGCTCGAATTTCAGTCCCCGGAACCCGCGCGCGAGATACTCGACCTGGTCAGGAGAAGCGGCCAGGAGGTGGACCCTTGCCTCCCCGACTCCAGGGGAGACCGGCACGCCCACGAGGATGACAGGCTGGGCCTTGCCTATGGACCTAAGCGATAGCGCGATGTCCACTGCCTGCCCGATCTGGCTGGCCAGGATCTCGAGAAAATGAGTGTCAGCGGTTGAAAATTTGTAGGCCCCGACCGTTTGCACGGTGAGAACGCCTATGACCTTCCCGGCCCTGGAAAGAGGGACCGCGCCCAGGGAATGGAATTTTTCCTCCCTGGTTTCCGGGAAATATTTGAATCGCGGGTCCTGGGCCGCGTTTTCGAGAAAGATCGATCCCTCCTCGCTGAAGGCGCTCCCGACCAGTCCTTGGGATATAGGGAGCCGCACCTTGCCGACCGATTTGGAGGAGAGGCCGTGCGTGGCCGCAAGGACCAGTTCGTTGCTTTCCGGTTCCAGGATGTAGATGGAGCAGACGTCCCAGTCCAGTTCGGTGGCGACAATTTTAACCAAGTGGGCCAGGCGCTTGGTGGAGGTTGACCCCACAACGGCCTCCATTGAGAGGGACCTGAGGACTTCCAGGTAATGGCGGTCTGTCTTTATTTCCGGCGGCGTAGCTGGTTTGCCTGCTTTTTTGGGCATGAGTTTCCTTTTAAAAGCCGACGATATTAATTTTAGATTTGCGATTTTAGATTTCAGATTTGTGGTTGATTTTTTGTAACCGTTCACGGTTACGATTTTTTTTATATTCTTCCAATCTAAAATCTTAAATCTGAAATTTCAAATATCTTTTGATAGCGCGTATTGCCATTGTAGTTGGTGGAGGAAAGATAATGCAATCGGCCTCTTATCATTAAAAGCAAGGAGGGGGCAGGTGTCAGGGGGCGGTTTTCAGTTGCCAGTTGCCGGGAAAGTTTGTTATTTGAAATTTGGAATTTCGTTCCTAAAATCCTTTTGGCCCCGGCGCGTCCGGATCAGGTAAAGTCGAGCATTCCCTGTACCCTCCCCCTGACACCTGATCCCTGAATCCTGCCCCCTATTTCCTATGCCCCGATGGAAAATAACGCCTCAAAGGCCTCGCTCAGGGAGGCAAGCCCTATTAATTTGATTTTTCCATCCGAGAGGTTTTTTAAATTCTTTGCCTTGGGCACGAGACATTGAGTGAAGCCTAATTTTTCGGCCTCGGCGATGCGGATCTCCAACTGCGGAATAGGGCGGATTTCGCCGTCCAGTCCAACCTCTCCCATGACCACCATTCTGGGGTCCACTGGTTTGTCCAGGAAGCTGGAAGCGATTGTGGCCACGATTCCGAGGTCCACGGATGGTTCGTTGATCCTTAGGCCCCCGGCCACGTTCACGAAGATATCCTGGCCCTGGAGCTGCAAGCCCATCCTTTTTTCCAGCAAGGCTATGAGCATGGAGAGGCGGTTGTGGTCCACCCCGGATGACATTCTCCTCGGCATCCCGGGGTTATTGGAGTGGGAAACCAGGGCCTGCAATTCCACCAGTATCGGCCTTGTCCCTTCCATGCACGAGACCACTGCCGCGCCGGATGATTGGAAGGTCCGGTCGGACAGGAACAACTCAGAGGGATTTGACACTTCCCGCAGGCCCTCCTTTCTCATCTCGAATATGCCTATTTCGTTGGTGGACCCGAACCGGTTCTTATGGGCGCGGAGGATGCGGTAGTTGTGTCCCCTGTCCCCTTCGAAGTACAGGACCGTGTCCGCCATGTGCTCAAGGACCCTTGGGCCGGCTATGGCCCCGTCCTTTGTGACATGGCCTATAAGGAATATGGCTGTGCCTTTTTTCTTGGCGTACCGCATCAGATTGGCCGAGACTTCCCTGACCTGGCTCACGCTTCCCGGGGCGGAGCCTATTTGATTCGTGAATATGGTTTGTATGGAGTCGATTACCACCGATGGAGGATTGATCTTTTCCATGTGGGGGATAATTTCCTCCAGGCAGGTTTCAGGAAGGACCAGCAGTTTTTTTTGAATGCATCCGAGGCGGCGTCCGCGCATGGAGGTTTGGGCCGCTGATTCCTCCCCGGTCACGTAAATCACCTCCATTCCCCTTTTGGCAAGAAAGCCGAATGCCTGCAAAAGCAAAGTGGATTTCCCGATCCCGGGGTCCCCTCCCACAAGGACCACTGAGCCCGGGACAATGCCTCCGCCCAGGACCCGGTCGAATTCCTGGATGCCGGAAAAAATTCTGGCCTCCTGGCCAGTTTCGACCTCCGCGATGGAAGCCGGCCCCTTGGCCGGTCCTGGATAATAGACGAGCCTTTCAGCGCCGGTCTTTTCCGGAACGATTCTTTCCTCCACGAAGGTGTTCCATTCCCCGCAGTCCGGGCATCTCCCCATCCATTTTGGAGACTGGGCGCCGCATGATCCGCACGAGAA
>JACRGO010000231.1 GCA_016212295.1 Nitrospinota bacterium
ACTGGAGCTCTGTCTCTGAATGACGGTTTTACTTGATTATCCTTTTTTGACACGATATTCTACTCCCATTCAATAGGCATTCATGAAGACGTCACCTTTCGCCAGTAGTAAGTGTTGCGTTAGCTACTGGCTAACGGGCAGGAAAAAAACAGCAGCGGCAGCGACTTATAAAAAGTCTCCTTCAGGCGGGGGAGGGGGCACAATTGGCGGCGGCAAAACGGTAAACGGCATTGACACCAACGTTTATAATACGGTAACCATAGGCATCCAGGCATGGATGAAAGAGAACCTCTATGTTCTTCTCCCATAAAAAAGGGAATCTTAAACCCTATAGGCGCGAGTAAGTATCTAAAAAAGCTTAAGGCAAATCCACGAATATGTAGCTCCCGGACCAGCTTCCATAAGACAGCGTTGATATCCCGTTTTGAGTGGAGGTTCCATAGGAAGGGAGGCCACCCTGAATTTCATAGACCACATTTCCCCCTGCCGCCATGGTTATTCTTCCCGCGTGGACAGCGGCTGTGCAAACGGATGAATCATCCGTATAAGGGCCGATTCCCCATACGGTCCACGCTGTTCCGTTCTCAGGACAGATTCCCCAGAATTTATCCCCGTTTCTTCCTCGATAGGATGCGGCGCTGGAACTCCAGCTTATCAGGCCCAACTGGGTTACGGTCACCTTATTCACCGCGGGGTCCGTGAAGGTAAAGCTTGCGCCCCATGTTCCATAAGAATTGCTCGTTACGCCGTTCCTGGTTGTTGAAGCATAGGAGCTCATCCCTTCCTTTACAACAATAGTTATCCTTCCTCCATCGGCGTAGGTGATAAGGCCCATATGGACGGCAGCGCTGCATAGGGAAGAATCGGAAGTGTAGGTGTCGGTCCCCCAAAAAGTGGAAGCAGCGCCTTTAGGAGGGCAAACGCCGGAATACTTGTTTCCATTATTTGCGCTATACGCAGACGCCGTTGTGGTCCAGGTGATATCTCCCATATCAAACGCGTCCGTACCCGCCGCCACGCCGAAATCTCCGGTGATCGTCACCACGTCCCCAGGCTTTCCGGATTTAGGTGAAAAGGTTATGGAGGAACTTGCCAGGGCGGACAGGGCCTTCCCTTTCTTGCCCTTTACCGTGAACTTGATTCCCTTTCTCTCAATCTTCATCTTCAAGTCGGAGCGTACGAAATCGCGGCCGAACCGGTCATAGAGATTGACCTTGGAGAAGTTGATCTCTCCATCCGCGGCCTTGCTTGCTACAACCTCGAATTTCAACACGCCTATCTGGGTGCGCTTATTGTTCACCGGGGCCTTCCCCTTTTTCTTGTAGGCCAGTGAGACCACCGCCAAGCCCTTCTTGCGAAATTCCGCGCGCGCGTCAAAGTCCTTTTTCAATTTCTTGTCCAGGGTGAATTTGGACGCCTTCAATATCCTGGCCGGATACACAAGGCTGAATTCCGATGAGTTCATATCGTTAAGCGTGCTGACGTACAGAGGAACCTCTATATAGCGTTTCGCCGATTTCGCGGATTGCGTGGCCGTTTCTAATTGACCATTGACGATTGACGATTGAGAATTGTCTTCCGCCGTCCGTCCTCCGTCTTCCGTCCTCTGCTCCAATTGAAAATTGTCAATTGACAATTGAAAATTGGCTTCCGTTCCCAAATCCACGATCCTGGTCTTCTGAAACACTTTAATGTCCTTTAAGGAAGGCCAATCCTTGTTCACCACGTAATAAAGGATCAGGCCCGCGTCGTTGGCCATGATGACGCTGTCACCGTCGATGTCGCCTCCAGCAAGAGGACCTTCCCCCGGTTCGGCAAAACCCGTGGAGTACACGAAGGCATTAGAGGAATCATTGGCCTGGACCTTCGCGTCTCCGGTCACGTCCCCTTTGCGGTACTTGAGTTGGATCTTGAGCGCGCCGTCCGAGGTGTTAAGGGAGATGGCCTTGCCCTCAGGGGTCTTGACCGAGGACGGGAGCGTGGCATGGGCCTGGCCGTGGAATTTGAAGTCAGTGGTCTTGCCGTCCGAGGCGGAGTCCAGTATCTCGAAGACGACGTTGAACAGGGTCCCGACTCCCCGCAGGGGCTTATTTACCGCGTTCTTGACGGATATCTTCACCGTGCCTGCCGACGGCTCGGAGAATTCCCATTCGTACTCATAGGACAGGATGGTTTTGTCCACTGAGGAGGGTTTTAGTATGGTGGAATCATAATCGATATAAATCTGCACCGCTCCCATTGTGAGTTTGTCGGCGTTCTCTATGTTCACCGGGACCTGGAGCGAGGCCGTGGCGCCCAGGGCCTTGCCTGTTCCCTTTTCCTGCGCCCCGTTCACGTTTGGTATCCACAGGGAGATGGTCCCGAACATGGCGGAGGCGGACTCGGACTTGTCGCTTTCCTTGCCGCCGTATGCGGCGCTCACCTTGTAATAATAGGTTGTGCCGATAACAAGGCTTGCGGACTCGTCCAGATAAAAGGCGTCGGTGACGCCGGATTGAATAAGGGAATACGTGCCGCCTTCGCTGGAGGCCCGGTAAATATTGCAGCCGGAAATCCCTTCCGCTATGGGGGGTGTCCAGGAGACCTCGATATTTCCCACGGAGGACCGCGCCTTCACGTCAAAGGGGGCGGGAGTGGGTGTGATGACCTCGAAGTCCGCGGCGCTCAGCCTGAGACTGCCGTCCGAGGTCTCGACCGATATTGGGCCAGTGGTCGCTCCCACCGGGACCTTGGCCTTGATTTCAGAAGTGGAACTCGACGCCACCTCCGCGGCAACGCCGTTGAACTTCACAATGGGATAAGTGGTTAAGGAGGAAGAGTTTTTTAGTTTGATTGGTCTGGTTGGTTCAATTGGTCCGGCGAGCAAAAGATTTCCAGCCCCGATCCCCCAAAGGCATAGTAAGGCCATGAAAATGGCAGGGACCAATATCAACTTTCCAAGTTTTTCACTGCATCTGATGCGCATTATTTTTGTAGGAATTTAGTTGATGAATTACTACGGGCCTGTCGTAAAACTCCATGCATAGCTGCTTGCCATCGCGTTCCCGGCCAAATCCTTTACCCCTGTTGTGACCGTGATTGTGTAAGCAGTGTTGGCGAAAAAGCCGGTTGTCGGCGTAAGGGTCGCGGTTGTGCCTGAGTAATTAATGGACATGCCTGGACCTGGACTTGAGGTAATAGTGGAAGTGGTAATGCTTGCCGGGTCCATTGCCTCTGAGAATATTATTGTAATGATGCCGCTGGCGCCGCCGCTTGGCACGCCAGTTGCCCCATTGGCGGGACTTACCGAACTTACAGTCGGCGGAATGGCGTCAGAGGTGGCGGAGGTTGTAAAACTCCATGCGTAACTGCTTGCCATTGCGTTCCCGGCCGCGTCCTTCACCCCGGTGGTGATTGTCGCGGTGTAGGTTGTATTCGGCGAAAGATTGGATGAGGGCGTGAAGGTGGCGGTCGCGCCGGAGTATGCCACCGAGCCGGTTACTCCGCCACTTACCGTGAATGTGGATGTGGTAATGGTAGAGGAGTCCATTGTCTCGGAGAATGTCGCTGTGATTGATGTATTGGTTCCAACGCCTGTTGCCCCAAGGGCGGGACTTACCGAGTTTACATTGGGCGCCGTGGTGTCGCCTCCTCCCGCTGTCGTAAAACTCCATGAGTAGCTGCTTGCCATTGCGTTCCCGGCCGAATCCTTTACCCCTGTTGTGACAGTGATTGTGTAAGTAGTGCCGGCGAAAAAGCCGGTTGTCGGCGTAAGGGTCGCGGTTGTGCCTGAGTAATTAATAGACATGCCTGGGCCTGGGCTTGAGGTGATCGTGGAAGTGGTGATGCTTGCCGGGTCCATTGCCTCGGAGAATATGATGGTGATGATGCCGCTGGAAGATCCGCTAGGCACGCCCGTTGCCCCGGAGGCGGGACTTACCGAGCTTACAGTGGGCGCGGTCGTGTCGGTTCCTCCCGCTGTGGTAAAACTCCATGAGTAGCTGCTTGCCATTGCGTTACCAGCCGCGTCCTTCACCCCGGTGGTGATTGTCGCGGTGTAGGTTGTATTCGGTGAAAGATTTGATGAGGGCGTGAAGGTGGCGGTCTTGCCGGAGTATGCCACCGAGCCGGTTACTCCTCCGCTTATCGTGAATGTTGATGCGGTAATTGTCGCGGAGTCCATTGACTCGGAGAATGTTGCTGTGATTGATGTGTTGGTTCCAACGCCTGCCGCTCCAAGGGCGGGACTTACCGAACTTACATTGGGCGCCGTGGTATCGCCTCCTCCCGCGGTTTTAAAATTCCATGAGTAGCTGTTTGGCAATGGATTTCCTGCGGAATCCCTTACCCCTGTCGTGACTGTAATGGTATAAACAGTGTTGGCGAAGAAACCGGTTGTCGGCGTAAGGGTTGCGGTTGTGCCTGAGTAATTAATGGACATGCCCGGACCAGGGCTTGAGGTGATAGTGGAAGTGGTGATGCTTGTAGGGTCCATTGCCTCGGAGAATATGATCGTGATGATGCCGCTGGCGCCGCCGCTTGGCACGCCAGTTGCCCCATTGGCGGGACTTACCGAGCTTACAGCGGGCGCCGTGGAGTCGGCCCCTGCCCCTGTTTTAAAACTCCATAAGTAGCTGCTTGCCATCGCGTTTCCCGCCGTGTCCTTTACCCCGGTGGTTATTGTCGCGGTGTAGGTTGTATTCGGCGATAGGGGCGCTGATGGCTTGAATTTAGCGGTCACGCCGGAGTACGCCACCGAGCCGGTTACTCCTCCGCTTACCGTGAACGTGGCGGCGGTGATGGTCTTTGGGTCCATTGTTTTTGAAAATGTAGCGGTGACAGCGGTATTGGTTCCAACGCCTGTCGCCCCAAGGGCGGGGCTTACCGAGCTTACATTTGGCGCCGTTGCGCCTCCTCCCCCTGTTTTAAAATTTATCGAACCGCTTGCCGCCGGCGACACATTCCCCGCCGCGTCCCTGAACCACACATAAACCGTCTTCACTCCCTGTCCGCTGCTCAAGGTAAATGATACGCTTGCCGAATAGCTCGCCTCGGATGCAACAGGTTCCCATCCCGAAGCTCCTGCCGCCGGCGTTGTCGGCGTTTCCGACGCGTAATATCCGGTAACCCCTGCGTCATCAGTCGCCGATAGGGACAGGGTAACATTCGCTGATGTTGTGCTTGACGCGCCGCCGTTGATAAAGTTGGTGGATGTTGTGTTTTTCGGCGCGGTTGTATCCGCCGCGAAATTCCCCTGTATTGTAATTACATCCCCCACATTTCCCTTTTTAGGGGAAAAGGTGACGGTGGACGCCAGGGAGGCCGCATCAAAAGCCTTGCCTGTCCCGGCCTTTATCGTGAACTTGGCGCCCTTTTTCACAATGCTCATATTCAGGTCCGAACGGACGAAGTCCCGCCCGAACCGGTCATAGAGATTGATACTGGAAAAACCTACCTCGCCTTTTGCCGTTTTGTTCGCCAGAACCTCGAATTTCAACGTTCCAAAGGCTGTGCGCTTGAAGCCGGCGGAGGCCCGGCCCTTCTTCTTGTACACCAGTGAAACCACGGCCAGGCCATTTCTCCGGAATTCCGTTCGCGCGTCGAACAATTTTTTGATGCCCTTGTCCGGCGTGAATTTTACCGCCTTTAATATACTTAAGGGATAGACAACTCCGAATTCCCCTGAATTCATGTCATTCAGCGTGCTGATATACAGTGGAACTTCCAGGAATTGACGATTTACAATTGATGATTGGCGATTGACGATTGACAAGTTATTTCCGTCCTTCGTCTTTCGTCCTTCGTTCTCTTCTCCCTGCCCCCTGTCCCCTGCCCCCTGCTCCAATTGACCATTGACCAATGACCAATGACTACTTAGTTTTGAAACAAGCGTCTTTGTCCCCATATCCACGGTCCGTTCCTTTTGATAAACGTCGATATTTTCCAGGGACGGCCAGCCGTTGTTTACCACATAATATAGAATAAGGCCGGAATCGTTGGTCATTATGGATTTGTCTCCATCAATATCCCCGCCTGCCAAGGGACCCGCCGCCGGCTCTATGATTCCCGCCGCATAGACAAAGGCGGATGAGGAGTCATTGGACCGCACCTTCGCGTCCCCGTTTACGTCCCCTTTGCGGTATTGTAACTGGATAGTCAACGCCCCGTTGCTCAGATTCAAGGGAATTTCCCTTCCCTCCGGAGACTTGATGAAAGAAGGGAGGGAATGATTTTTGTCATGGAAGGCGAAATTCACCGTTTGCCCTTCCTTCGCCGCGTCCAGGACTTCAAAGACGATATTAAAGAGGGCGCCCACGCCTCTAAGGGGCTTATTCACCGCCTGCTTGATATATATTTTAACGGTTCCGGGGGACGCCACGGCGATTTGCCAATCGTATTCCACTGAAAGGATCGTCTTTTCCACGCTGGAGGGTTTTAAAAAAGAGGCGTCGTAGTCGATATACAACTCCACCTCGCCCATTGTGAGTTTGTCGGCGTTCTCCACGTTGACAGGGACCAGGAGATTGGATTTGGAGCTCAGGGCCTTGGAGTCCTTTTTCTCTTGCGCGCCGTTCACGTTGGGAATCCATAGGGATATGGTCCCGAAAACAGCGGAAGCGGCCTCGGATTGGCCGCTTTCCTTGCCCTTGGCGTAAACCGCGCCGACTTTGTAAAAATAAGTCTCGCCGGACGCAAGGTCCTTCGATTCGTCCAGATAAAATGTCTCCGTCACGCCGGACTTGATTTGGGCATAGGTCCCGTTTTCACTCGCGGAGCGGTAGATGTTATATCCTGTCAAATCCTCCGCTATCGGCGGACTCCACGAAATCTCGATGTTCTCCACGGAGGCCTTCGCGGTGACGCCGGTTGGCGCGGGGCTTTGGGATTCCACCTCGAAATCCTCCTCGCTGAATTGGACAGTCCCGCCTTCCGTTTCAACTGATATGGGGCCAGTGCTTGCGCCCAAAGGGACCCTGGCCTTGACCTCGGAATCTGAACTGGATAGGACCTCGGCGGCAACGCCGTTGAACTTAACGACAGGGTAGCTCGCCGGACCGCCAGCGGCATAGCGGCTGAAGGCGGGGAAAAATGAATAAAGCAGGAAGCCGCCAAGAAGGAGAAGAAACGCGCTTGTTTTTCCGGCATTCATGGGTTTTCTCAAAAGTGGGTTTATGAACTTAACATAATCTTATTATGATGGGAAATCAAGAAATTTTTTGGAAAATTTCATTGTTTAAAAATGTACAATGGCGGAAAGCAGGAAGATATGCTGCCGGACGTCCGCCGAGGCGTTCTCCACCTCTATATTGTCCTTTTCCACGCGGTTCCCGAAGCGGAACTGCCAGGCTGCGTCCACCACTACATTCCCGAACATCCAGCCTGTGCCCAGGCCGACCCCATAAAAGGCCTCGTTTGAATTCGTGGCAGGCTCCGGGTCAATAAAAAATCCTCCGCGGAAAGGGATGATTGTCCTGTATTTAATCCATAAATATTCCGCTCCGAACCGGAACTGGTTCGTGGCTGATATGCCGGAGCCTCCCAGCTCCCCGCCGTTCACCGGACTGGTAACATTGCCTTGCCCGTCCCGCATTGCGAATTTCTTCCACTCGGTGCGGTACGCGTCGAAGGAGACCGTTAACTCATCGGAAAAACGGCAGGCGGCGCCAAGGCCGTAGGAATCCGGGAACCGGAGGGAAAAACTTTCGTCAAATGAGGCCTGGCCCTGTGTGTCCAGCCAGGGCGAATCAGGATATTCCACGCGGCTTTCATAAAAAAAATCGTGCCTCCCTTTCAGCTTAAAGGCTGTCTTGTATACAGCGCCTATGGTGATTCTGTCCGTGATATTCCATAAAAACCCCGCGTTAAGGTTCTGGCCCCAAAGATCATGGTAGCGGTTCTTGATGGCGGCGCGGCTGCTGAATGGATCGCCCGCGAGGCTTCCTGTTCCGGTGGATTCATACCGGTTTTCCCATCCCCTGTTGACCCCTGCCTGGCGTGGATAGAGATTCAGCGTAAAGCCAAGGGAAATTTCCGGGGCCAGTTGAAGGCAAAAGGCGGGGGACAGGGAATTTATGCTTCCATGCTGCTTGAAATCGATGTTTCTGTCAAAGTTGAAATCGAATCCAGGCGCGAGGGATTGCCTTAAGTTGTAATCAAAATTAATATTGGAATCAAGGCTGTACAGATTCTGGTGGTTGAGGGAAAAGGCCATGTTTTTTTCCAGAAACCGGAAGGGCAGGGCAAGGCTGAAATAATTTATTTCCGAAGTGGACACAGGATTTCCCCCTTGCGCCTCCGGGTGCGCCGGGGAGGAGAACCAGGCGCCAAGCCTGTTGCGGGAAAGGACCATTGACGCCTCCGCGGTTTCCAACTGGATCAGTCCACCAGGGTTCCACGACGCGGCGGTGGCGTCGTCCGCCACGGCGATAAAGGCGCCTCCCATTCCCATGGCCCTGGCGCCGGACCCCACGGGATTAGGGGAAGACGCGATCCGCACCTGCTGAAAGATGGTGGCGTCGCTGAAGGCGTAAGCCGCGTTGGAAAGAGAGGACAGGAACGGAAAAAGACACAGCCAGGAGAAACGGATTATTAAAGAATGAACATCGAACATTGAACATCGAACGTCGAACATTGAACGCCTTTTTTATTTTGGATTTCGTAATGCGGATTTAAAATCCAAAAAAGATTATTTGCCTCACACGAAGGCACAAAGGCACAAAGGTTTTTTTCTTTGTGGTCTCAGCGCCTTTGTGTGATATAAATCCTTCAATTTTTAGCGCTATATTACAACCAAGAGAGGCAAAAGTAAATGAGCAAAACCACTGAAATTAATTTTAGATTTGCGATTTTAGATTTCAGATTTCAAGTTTAAAGTGACTAAAGTTGCGGCGAAGCCGCGCCATGCCTCTGTGCCTTTGTGCCTTTTATCCTTCGCCTTTCGCCCTTCTCATTTCATTATCACCAAATCGCCGGCCTTTATCTCCCCGCTCTTCAGATGCTTGACAATTTCGCCCTTGGAGTAAGCCTCCAGAACGCCGGTGATCTTGCCCTCGGCCAGGATAACCGCGTCAGCGCCAAGCTTTTTCCCGGTCAGCGGCTGGATAACCGGCTCTCCCTCCCTGTAGATCAGCGCCCTGCTGTTTTCCCGGATATTGCTCCTGAGGCCCAGGTCGAGGGTCAGCTCTTTTCCATTGGCCCGCACCACCATCCCCTCGGCCAAGGGAATCTTTTCCATGAACTTCGCCGCCAGCCCGCGGCATATATAATCAAGGCCCTTCATGGACTTGTCGGTGGTGAATACGTCCTCCGCGGCAAGGACCTCCGAGGTTTCAGTGTCAATAATCCGCGCGAATATCTCGACGGATTCCGGAGACTCCGAAATGGCGCCTGCAAGGATGGCCTCCGCAGCCGTGATCTTGCCTATTCGCACCGCTGAGTCGGGGTCCACAAGGTCCGTCCTGGAAAGGCCCACTTCCTTCAGGACCGCATCCAACTCCTTTCCCCGGCTGACTATTTTGAACCGCCTGGAGTCCATCAGGGCGTTCAGCATCATGTCATAAGACCGTGGAGACAATTCCGCCTGGCCGCTCTTTTCCTGAAAGGGCAGAACGGACAGGGCCAGGCGCGAGCCAACGGACCTGGCCTTTTGGGGATTCCTGGTGACGATGAATTCCTTTTCAACGACATTCCCAAGGGCGTCCCCGGCCTTGACGCTGATCCTGTTTTCCCCTTCCTTGAGGCGGACTATGTAATTAAAAAACAGTTCAAGCGCGGGTTTGACGTTCAGGGATTCCCCGTTGATTTCCACGAACTTCACCTTGCCGGAATCAGCGACGCTCCCCTGTAAATAATAATCCTCGGCGTACACCGGCACATTCTCTTCCATTCCCTCCAGCCTGATCCTTGGAGGCGCAGTGTCCTCAGTGGAAAATAGCCCGGCGAGCATGCCCGGAGCCGGTTCCATGTTCATTGCCAGGAGCGCTGGTTCAGCCAGGCCGGCAAGGAGCGGGCGGACCTCTGCCCGGCTTTCATTGCCAAGAATGTCCCGCGCCTTTATCTCAAGGGCCTCATTTTGCCTGAGCTGTTTTTTGAAAATCAATTCCCTGCTCTTTCCGTCCGTTTCCAAGCCTGAGACAAACACGACAGGGGATGAGTCCGCCAGCCGGATTGTCAGTATCTTGCCGCCTGGCTCTTCCCCTTCCTCCTGGTCCACGATGCTCACAACCGGGCCTTCCCTGTCCAGGAAAACATCCAGGCTCTTTTCGGCCTTGTTCCCGGACAGGTCTTCTACTTCAATGCTGATCCGGTTATTGCCCTTCACGAGAAAAAGCGATTTTTGGAAAGAATAGCTCTTTTCCGCGAGCTCCATGAAGACCCGCTCCCCGTTTATCCGGACGCCGGACACGTACCCGGCGTCTTCCACTGCGCCGTTTAGTTGGAAAACGGGATTATTGGTGAGCGAGCGGGTTTCCTTGGCCGCGATATGAATCGCCGGGGACGTCGTGTCCTTTTCATTCCTGGCGATGAGGGCCTTCCGCATGAGGTTGGCGTAAAATTTGGCCTTGCCGCTTTCAGCCTGGGCCAGGGACAGAAGGATTTCCTTTTCTCCCTCCTCGAATCTCCCCTGGTGATATAAAACCACCGCGAGATCGCGATGCGGGAAATAATCGATGAAATGAAGCCCGTAGGTCCTTGCCATGCGCGCGTCTTTATCGCGCAAGGCTATGGCCTGGCGCAGGTCCCGTTCCGCCTCCTCCAAAAATCCTCCCGCCAGAAAGGAGCAGCCCCGCTCGTAATAATTCCACCACCGGTCGCGGAAGAGTCCGCGCGTGGTCCCGTATTCCTTTCCCTCCTTCATGTATTGGGGACTAACCGCCTGTCTGCAGCCGGGGAGGAACAACGCCAGGAAAAAAAGGAAGAGATAGAACGCGGAAGACGCGGATTTGTACGGATCTATAAAAACATTTTTTTTATTCTTGTAAATTCGTGTTATCCGGGAATTCATCTCGCGCAATCCATTCAAGTTTGTTAAATCAAAACCCAAAAATGAACCGCGGAGACGCTGAGGCGCGGAGAAAAGCCCTTTAATTTTAATATTTTTTTCTCCG
>JACRGO010000022.1 GCA_016212295.1 Nitrospinota bacterium
CTTTTTTGCTGGTTTTCAGCCTTCCAAGAAAACTTTTCCCAAAAAAATCAGGTGTCACCCTGGATAATCCGAGCAGGGAATGGACCCTTTTCAAGCACGGGATCAGAAAAATTGTATTAAGAGCTAACTGGATAGGCATTATAAAAAATTGCCTTTCTACCACAACTTTAGCTCACTTTGAACTTTACTCAAACACACCCCGGCCTCCGGCCACCCCTCTCAAGAGGGGAATTTATAGGTGATGGCGCCCTTTCAATAAATGGATTAATGAATGAAGCGTCGCGGCAAGCCGCTGGAAATTATATCGCTGGCGATGAAAATTTAATTCCCCTCTTGAGAGGGGTGGGCGAAGGCCGGGGTGTGTAGCGGGCTTCTTATTCCAGCAGCATGTTTGTTCTTCAGGATAAAGATTAGCTTCTAATATTTTTTTAAAAAAATTATAATTCGTGTAAATTCGTGGTTGAACTATTATAAAGGCTTACTATAAATGAACGAAAACACCAGCTTGATACCAAAGGTAATACCGGAAGAAAATTGCATCCTGATCGTCGATGATGAAGAGAACAACCGGCTAGCGCTGAAATCCCGCCTTTCAAGAAAAGGGTTCAAAACCATTACCGCGTGCTCAGGCAAGGAGGCCCTGGAGTCGGTCGCTAAAGACAAGCCAGACCTTGTCCTGCTGGACGTCAACATGCCGGAAATGGACGGCTTCGAGGTATGCGGCAAAATAAAAGGCGGCGTTGGCGAAGGTTTCCTCCCGGTTATTCTTGTGACCGCCAGGGGCGACAAGGAAAGTCTGATAAAAGGCTTCGACATCGGGGCGGACGATTATATAGTAAAACCCTTTGACGGGGACGAACTATTGGCCAGGGTCAGGGCCATGCTTCGCATTAAAAAGCTCCAGCAGGCCCTCTTCGTTTGCGACAGGGAAGTGGTGCGGCTTTCATCGGAGTTAAAGGGTAAATACCATTATGACAATATCATCGGCGATTCCCACGCCATGGAGGAAGTGTTCGAGATCATGGACGGGGCGTCTAAAATCACAAGTTCAGTTTTAATTGCCGGGGAAAGCGGAACAGGAAAGGAACTAGTTGCCAGGGGAATACATTACAGCGGTTTGTTGGCCGATAAACCTTTCATCCCGGTCAACTGCGCGTCATTGCCCGGCGAGCTGATAGAAAGCGAACTATTCGGACACAAGAAAGGGGCCTTCACCGGCGCCATAGTGGAGACAAAGGGCCTGTTTCAAGCGGCCAACCACGGGACCCTCTTCCTGGATGAAATAACCGAAATGCCCATAGGGGTCCAGGCAAAATTACTGAGGGTCTTGCAGGAAGGGGTGATACGGCCGGTGGGCGGGACCGAGGAAATCCCCGTGGACGTCCGGGTCATTTCCGCCTCCAACAGAGACCCTGAGAAGGCGGTCAAGGATGGAAAACTGAGGGAAGACCTATACTATAGGCTTAATGTAATCTTCATCAAGGTCCCCCCCTTGCGCGACCGCAAGGAGGACATTCCCGTCATGGCGCAAAAATTCATGGAAGAGTTCAACGCAAAATTTAAAAGGCATGTAAAGGGTATGTCCGAGGAGACCCTTTCATCTTTTCTGGCTTACGAGTGGCCGGGCAACGTGAGGGAGTTGAGGAACGTTATAGAAAGCTGCTACATTTACGGCGATATAGATATGATCCTCCCGAAACATTTCCGGCTCCCGAAAAACAAACTGGAAAAGAAAATTGAAACCTCCTTCCAGCAGACCGATGCTTTCCTGACCGGAATTCCAGCCTTGAAGGACGCGGAAAGGGGGGCAGAGAAGCAGTTGATTGAAAAGGCCCTAAGGGACGCGAAAAACAATAAAGTGAAAGCGGCCAAAATCCTTGGCATCCACCGCAGCCTTCTTTATAAGAAGATGGAGGCGTACAATATCAAATAGTCCTGATCCGTAGCGGCCATGGCCGCTGCCAAAGGGAAAATAAAATCTCAAATGGCAAATAACAAATAAATTACAAATTACAATTACCGAATGTACGAAACAATTCCATTTCCTTGTTTGTCATTTGTAATTTTGGTTATTGAGATTTATTTGTTATTTGACAATTGTGATTTGGGGGTTCGTAGCGCGGGCTTAAAAACTTGCGCGGACAACGCAAATTTCTGAACGTAAGAATATACTCGCCTTAATGTACAGGCAATGGCTATAGTCATGGAGTTCCTCCCTCAGAGGCCACGGCCTCCTTTAATATCTTCCACTCCGCTCTCTCTTGCTGAAAGTGCATGACTTTCCTTATGGTGGAATTGACAGTGTTCGACTGGTACTTCTGTGTAAAAGAGGCCACGAGAACATGGTTTGACGATTTGACGCTCACATCCGATATTTCCACTGAAATGCTACCGGTTTTCTTGAAAATGGAATCTTTATAAGCCTTATATCGCTCCAGCGTATGCTCGGAGGTGGCGAAGGAGGGAGAGTAAAAGCTGATATACCTGGCGATATCTTTAGCCTCCCATGCCTTTTTCCATGCGCCAAGGATCTCTTTTACTTTTTCCCTTTCCGCCGTAAGGTCAATGGCCTCGGCCGCCAATTCGTGTTTTATAACATGCTTGGCTGAGGCCATGCGTGGATTGCTTATCCATGATTGATATTCCTCCTCGTCCGCCCCCTCCAGAAGGTCTATGTATATCCACCCTGTTAAACCGTTCCCGGCGTCCACCTTCATCCAATCGCCGTCGCGGTCCAGTATCCTGACCACATACTTGGCGTCCAGTCTGGCGATTATTTCGGATTCCAGGAAGGAGTCTTTTCTGACATTCACGAAGTCGGCCTTGGTTTTCATATATCCTGGCTGCTCCGCCGGTTTTTTCTCGACTGCTTCAACCGCCTGGGGGACCGGTGGTGGAGCGGGGACTGTCTCGCTTTTTTCCACGGCTTGTTGAGCTGAGCCTGCTTCGCTTTGGGCAGGCTGCGCCGGCGGTTTCGCCTCCTCCTTTATTTCCTTAACTTCCTCATTTTCCGCTATCGCGGTGGTTTTCTCAGGCGGTGTCTTGACCTCAGCGATGGAAGGAGGCATGGAAGGTGGAGTTTGTAAAATTTCCGGCTTCCTTTCCTCCAGGTTAATCCTAGTAATGGTGATTCTGTAATTTTGAAAAAACCAGGCGCCGGAAATTACAGTGGCAAGGGCCAGGAATATGAAAACCCCGCCGAATATAGGCATGGAGAATTCTTTTCCCTGGAAGGATGACCTTACCAGTCTATTGGCGAGGTAGACCTGCATCCTTGCCCTAAGCCTGTAGAGCAAGGGTATTTTAGATGTGAATTCCGGTTTATCCTGAGACATTGGGAATTAAATAAGTTTTAGGATTTCAAATGACAAATTCCAGCCAAAAAATATTTGAAATTTAAATGGAACATGGCGCGGCCTATGGCCCGCAACCAAAATGTCCAAAGCAATTCCATTTTCTTTTCCTTGTTTGTTCTTTGTAATTTTGCTTATTGAGATTTATTTGTTATTTGACAATTGAGATTTGGAGTTTCATGAAGCTTTATGGCCTTTGCGCCTACTTTGTGTGCTTTGTGGTGAATATATTCACGCAAAAAGCGCTTCCGCGTATTCCACTGGATTGAACTCGCGCAGGTCCTCGGTTTTTTCGCCAATGCCAATGTACCGCACAGGAAGGTTCAACTCCTGAATTATTTGCACTATTGTCCCACCCTTGGCCGTTCCATCCAGTTTCGTCACCACTAAGCCGGTCACCCCTATCTCCCGCGTGAAACGCTTGGCCTGGGAAATGGCGTTTTGGCCGTTCGTGGAATCGAGCACCAGCAGGACTTCATGGGGCGCTCCTTGAAACGCCTTGCCCATGACCCTTTTTACCTTTTTCAACTCCTCCAGCAGATTGGGATTGTTTTGGAGCCGTCCGGCTGTATCGGCCAAGACCACATCACATTTCCTGGATTGGGCCGCCTGGATGGCGTCATAAATAACGGCGGATGGATCGGCCCCGCTGGAATGCTTGACGAATTCAGTCCCGGAGCGCTCCGACCATATTTCCAACTGCTCAATGGCCGCGGCGCGGAAGGTGTCCCCTGCGGCAAGCAGGACCTTTTTCCCTTCCTTGCTCCACTGCGCGGCCAATTTCCCGATAGTGGTGGTCTTTCCGGAACCGTTCACCCCTATCACCATGATTACAAAAGGGGCGGCGGAACCCATTGGCATGGCCCCGGCGCCACTGGAAAGGATTTCCGCTATTTTATTCTTCAGATAATTTTTTACATCGGGGCCTATTTTGGCCTTTCCCTTTTGAATGTCAACTCTGAGGTCCTCCAGCATGGAGTGCACGGTGTTGACCCCGATGTCCGCCTGAATGAGGCTTGTCTCCAGTTCCTCAAGGACCACATCAAGGTCCTGGCTAGTGCAGAGCAGGGTGTTGTGGAGTCCGGTGGCTATGGTGGCGCTGGTTTTGGAAAGCCCTTCGCGGAGTCTGGAGAAAAACCCTTTTTTAGGCGGCGTGATTTCTTCCACTGTTTGAATAATCATAAAAAAATTTCAGATTTTCGATTCCAGATTTTAAATTCCCGCACGTTCATTCCGGGAATTCATTTCACGCAATCCATTAAATTATTCAAACAAGGAACCGCGGAGACACAGAGACGCGGAGATTTTTATAAAATTTTTACAGTTGTTGGGGCACGATGCATCGTGCCCTTACCTTTCTCCGCGACTTTGCGCCTTCGCGGTAAAAAAATCAAATTTAAAATCCTAAATTCCAAATCTAAAATTTCACGTCCCTGCCGCAACGGAAACCGTATTCATTGGATTGCGTCTTCGGCATTTCCAGGAGGCGCGTGGAGGCGCGTAGGCTGATGGCGGGGCTCATCCATGATCCGCCTTTCAGCATCCGCAACCCTTTTTTTTCATCATACCAGCCGTCAACCCATTCCCACACGTTTCCGGCCATATTGTAAGCCCCATAGCGGCTCTTCCCTTCCGCAAAGGAGGTGACAGGGACCGTGCCTGGTTTTTCCTTCAGGCCGGAGGAGGCGATTTTATATTTTCCCACGCGGGCCTCGCTGCCTGAATCCGAGCTTTGGGAGTTTCCCTTCACGGGATCGAACTCGTTTCCCCAGGGATACAGCCCGCCATCCGTTCCACGCGCTGCCTTTTCCCATTCCGCTTCCGTGGGCAGGCGTTTTCCCTTCCACTTACAAAAGGAATCGGCCTTTTCCCAATCAATGAACAACGCAGGATGGTCCCCAAGGCTTGAGTGAAATTCGTGGCTTGGATCAAATTTTTTATACTCTTCGTTGCCGACCTCGTAAATATCGATATAGAAAGATTTCACGAAGACCTTCTTCGATTCAGGCTCATCGGCGAACCACTCAGGCGCGGCCCCTGCAGCCACCGCCATTTTCCTGATTTCCTCGCTGTTGGCGCCCATTATGAACTCTCCTTCCTGGACCAGGACCATATCCTGTGGAGCGGCGTTTGATATTTCTTCCGCCATGCAAGGCGAAGGGAGAGGAGGAAAAACGAAAACTGACGTGGCGAGGGCCAGTAAGAACAACAAAATGGCTAGGCTTGAATACTTTTTAAAATTTTTCATTAGGGTTGCGTCTTGCCGGCTTCCTGGAGAGGGAGGGCGTCCTTGGACTTCTTCGAAAAGGCGAACCTTTCCACCGGTCCGGACAGAATATAGGCGCAAGCGAACAAGAAGAACATTATTTGAGGGACCGTGGCGGTTATATAGATGGCCAGGACAGCGAAGACCAGCAGGCTGAAGGGCTTCTTCTCCCGCAGGTCCAGTTGCTTGAAATTTTGATACTTGATCTTACTGACCATCAAAAAGGCCAGAAGATATACGGTGATCACCAAGACAATGGGATGTATTTTGCCGAAGGAAAAAACGTCCCTCATGAAAATAATCAGGGAGGCGATAAAACCGGCAGCGGCCGGCGTGGGAAGGCCGATAAAATATTTTCCGCGGACCAGGAGCGATTGAACATTGAATCGGGCAAGCCGGAGAATGCCGCAGATCACATATAAAAAGGCCGCCATCCACCCAATCCTTCCAAACGGCGTCAGGACCCAGACGTAACTCAGCACCCCCGGCGCGATGCAGAAGGAGACCGTGTCCGCCAAGCTGTCCAGTTGCAGGCCGAACTCGCTGGTGGTGTTGGTCATTCTCGCCACCCTGCCGTCCAGGATATCAAAGAAAATAGCCAGCAGAATGGCGATCGCCGCATGATAATATTTGTGATTAAAAGAGGCTATGATGGCATAGAAACCACAAAAAATATTCATGCATGATAAAAGGCTGGGGAGCAGAAAAACCCCTTTTTTAATATTGACATTATCCATGGGAAGCTATCTGATTTAGACGTGACGTCCTTTTGACGAACTTTGCGGACTTTAAAGAATTAACATCGAAATAAGTCATGAGTCATGCGTAGTGCGCCATGCGCTCAAGACACAAGCCACACGGCTCATGACACATGACATATTTCCTCATTCGATGTTGGACGTTCAATATTCAAGTTTTTTTTAACTTATTGTTTCAGCTTCTTGTCCCCGACCCAACTCATCATCTTCCTCAATTTCTCGCCGACCTTTTCAATTTCATGGTCCGCGTCTTTTTTCTTCAAGGCGGTGAAGACCGGTTGGTTGACCTTGTTTTCAAGGAGCCATTCCCTGGCGAACTCGCCGCTCTGAATTTCCTTCAGGATTTTTTTCATCTCCTTACGGGTCTCGTCAGTGACGATCCTCCGGCCCCTGGTCACGTCGCCATAAGCGGCGGTGTTGGAGATGGAATAACGCATATTCCCGATGCCGCCCTCATAAATGAGGTCAACGATCAATTTCACCTCGTGCAGGCACTCGAAGTAGGCCAGCTCAGGCGGATACCCGGCATCCACCAAGGTGTCGAAGCCCGCGCGTATCAGTTCGGTCAAGCCGCCGCAGAGGACCACCTGCTCGCCGAAAAGGTCGGTTTCCGTCTCCTCCCTGAAGGTCGTTTCAATTGCGCCCGCCCTGGTACCCCCTATCGCTCTTGTATATGCCAAGGCGATATCCTTAGCCTTTCCAGTCGCGTTTTGCTCGACACAAAACAGACACGGAACTCCCTGGCCTTCCTTGTAGACCCTGCGGACCAGGTGTCCAGGCCCCTTTGGCGCTGACATGAAGACGTCAACGTCCTTTGGAGGCACTACCTGGTTAAAATGGATGTTGAAACCATGGCCGAAGGCAAGGGCCTTGCCTTTTTTAAGTCCACCTGCAATGTCCCTTTTATACACGTCACCCTGGATCTCGTCCGGGATCAATATCATGATAATGTCGCCCGCCTTGGCTGCCTCGGCGGTCGTCATGACCCTTAGGCCCGCGGCTTCGGCCTTGGCCCTTGAGCTGCTCCCTTCCGGCAGCCCCACCACAACATTCATGCCGCTGTCCTTCAAATTCAATGCATGGGCGTGGCCCTGGCTTCCATATCCTATTACGGAGATTTTTTTTCCTTTTAAAAACTTGAGATCAGCGTCCTTGTCATAATATACCTTTATCATGATTCAAAAGCTCCTTTTAAAATTTAAAAAAATAGTTTAACCACGAATTAACACGAATTTTATAAAATTATTCCTTTAAGGGATTTGGCAAATACTAAAATACCATTTTATTAACCGCGGAGACGCAGTGGCGCAGAGAAAAAATTCTTTAATTTCAATAGATGTTTTTCTCAGCGTCTCTGTGTCTCCGCGGTATATTTTTAATTTCTAAGTCCCAAAAAATAATTCGTGTTCATTCGTGTTAATTCGTGGTTCCTTCTTGCGTGGCTCACGCCTTGTGGTTCGTTCCTGCCTCTCTCAGCATGGCGATTCTGCCGGTGCGGATTATGTCCTTTATTCCCATGGGCTTGAGCATTTCCAGGATAGCGGTGATTTTTCCTTCATCGCCGGTCACTTCTATGGTATAGGAATCCTGGCTCACGTCCACAACCTTGCCGCGGAAGATTTCGCTTATGCGCAGTATCTCCGCCCTGTTATGCGGCTGGGCGTTCATTTTGATGATTATCAACTCGCGGTCTACCACCTTTTCGTTGGTCAGGTCCACAACCTTGATGACGTCCACGAGCTTGTTCAATTGCTTGGTGATCTGCTCAATGATCTGTTCATTGCCGCGGGTGACGATGGTCATCCGGGAAGTGGACGGGTCCATGGTCTCAGCCACGGTAAGGCTTTCAATATTGAATCCCCGCCCGCTGAAGAGTCCGGCGACCCTTGCAAGGACCCCGAAATGGTTCTCCACCAAAATAGAAATGGTATGTCGCATTATAGCAGCCGTATTTCCTCTGGTTTTCTGGCCTTCTTCTCCACCTTGTCTCCCAATGCCTTCCGCAGGTGGGCCAGGTAATCCTCCATCTTGCCCTCTTCCTGTAAAATGGTCCCGATGCGGGTCCGGCCCTTGCCTTCGCCGTTTTTTCTGTACCATTCAATTGTTTTTTCAATAATCACGGAGACATCTTCATCGCTTATAAATCTTGCCACCACCGGACCGTTGAAGGGGTGTCTTCCGTGTTTTCCGCCCACGCGGGCGAGGTGCCCCTTTTTCCCTTCCACCCAGGCGTTGGTGGGGCAGGCTCGAATGCAATCACTGCAATACAGGCATTTGTCAGCGTTGAAAACAGGCTTTCCTGTTTTCGGATCAGGGCTTATGGCGTCCTCCAGGCATGCGGATGCGCAAATAGTGCACCCGGTGCATGGGTCTTCGTTCCATTCCGGGAACACCGCGCCCTGGAAACCAAGGTCCATCTCATTGGTCCTGGCGCAGTCAATGGGACATCCAGAAAAGGATATCTTGAACTTGTGATTGGTCCTCTCTCCAAAAAAATCAGCGTTGACCATTTGGGCCATCTTTTGCGTGTCGGTGATCCCGTTTGGATTATATTCGCATCCGCTGCACGCCGTGGGAACGCGGACCCGTGGACCGCAGGAAGCGATGGACTGGTCCACTTCCTTCAGTTCTTCGATGATTTTTGGAAAATCATGGTAGTCAACAAAGGGAATTTCCAGGGACTGGCGGAAGGAGAAATGCACGTATTCACCGCCATACCTTTCCGCCACTTCAGCGGCTTTTTTTAATTTTTTAACAGGCAACCTGCCGCCAGGCACGCGGAGGCGCACCGTGAATTTGTCCTTCTGGCGCTGCTTTATAAAACCCCCTGTTTTTAATTTATCGAAATCGATCTTTCCCTTGATTCCCTCGATTTCGGCATCCACCGCGATTTTCTTCTTTAAATTTTCCTCTAGATTATGATCAACGGTGATGTGCATCCGTCGCTTGGTTTTTTCCTTTGACATGAATTATCTCCGGCCCTCTCGAAATGGTGAATAATGAAATTTTTTTCTAAATATTATCAATATTTTGTAAATTTTAATTATAGAGATTGGGTCTGGAAAAAGTCAAGAAACCGCTTTTTACAAGGGGATTGCCTGGCCGCGAAGGGCTAAAATCCGCTAAACCCATTATAGCTCATTTTCGCCGGTTTTTATATTCTCAAAAAAAAATATGGATTTTCCCGTGGAAATTTAGTATGATTACACCTTATGTTAAATTTAAGGAGAAAAAAATGGCGTTGAAAAAAAAAGAAACACCAACTACAGTGAGTAAAATTGCCCCCTCGAGACCCGCTGTTAAGGAAACGGTCCCGGTAGTGGCGGCTCCTGCCGCGGCGGTAGTTCCGGAGAAAAAGACCGCTGCCGTGAAAAAAACCGCCTCTCCCAAAAAAGAGACGGTAAAAGAGGAGGTCAAGGAGATAGCCCCGGCTCAAACGAAAGCGCTTGCCGAGAAATCAGATGCATCAGACGCACCGGCTACAGGGATCAAAAAGGATTATCTTACCACGAAAAATAAATGCATGGTTACCTTCCGCTTGCCTAGCATCGCGGCCCCGAACGCAAAATGCGTTTGCATTGTCGGGGAGTTCAACGACTGGAACATGCGGGCCAACCCGATGAAAAAACAAAAAAACGGGGATTACAGCATTACCCTGGAGTTGGCGCCGGGAAGACAATACCAGTACAGGTACCTCATCGACGAGTCCAAATGGGAAAACGACTGGAGAGCGGACAAGTATGTGAGAAGTCCCTTGGGGAATTGCGATAACTCGGTTGTGATAACATAAAACTTTGTTTTTCTAACAAAGTTTTATGAAACTCCAAATCTCAATTGTCAAATAACAAATAAATCTCAATAACCAAAATCACAAAGAACAAACAAAGAAAAGGAATTGCCTTGGACATTTGGTAATTGTAGTTTGTAATTTATTTGTAATTTGCTATTTGTCATTTGGGGTTTTGTTTTCCCTTTGGTTGCGGTTGAGCCGCGCCGTGTTCTATCTCTCTCTTTTCCTAAATTTTGAGAGACGAACTATCGCAAAAATCCACAATCTTAAATCCCCAATTTCCCCAAACCTTTTTAATGCCCAGCGCTGCTTCATCGCCTTTTATGAATGTCTTCCGCCGCCTGTGGCTCGGCTCTCCACCGCTTAAGGGCATAGCTGCCGCATGCGTGGCCGGGGCCATCGCCAAGGCCGTGCGCTACCACGTAATAGAACCAGAAGCCCTTGGCGCGATTTGCCGGGGCGCGGACGCGCCGGCTTGGTGCCACGCGCGAACGGGATTAATAGTGTTCCTTCAAGCGGTCGGATTCGGACACCTGGCCCTGGCCCTGGCTCTTGCCTCATATTGGCTTTCCTGGTCTTTGGCGCGCCACGCCGCGTTTTGGGCAGTGGTCCTGGCCGGGGCCGGCTTTCATCTCTACGACGCCACCTTCTCCGGCTTAGCCATGGTTGCGGCGCTATTGCGTCTGGTCCGGGGCGAGGGTGAATCGCAACAGGCGTGAAAATTCCAAACGCGCCGCTCCGATCCACGGCAATGCCAGCATCACCGATGTTCCCGCCCAAGCCATGGCTTCCCTGTTATGCAATCCATCCAAGGTAAAAGGCGCAAGCCCAAGCATTATAAAGGCAAGCCACGCTTCCTCACGTCCCTTGGTTGACCCCAGGCCGGCGCGGCTGGCAGACAGCCAACGGACCATCATGGCGGCGGCGGGTAATAAAAATAGGGCGATGGGGATGTCTCGATGGCGGGGATCAAAGGCAAGCCATACATCGGTTATCGCGGCATAGACGCCCACCACGCAATGCAGTAAGCCTAGCCTTAGTTCAGGAGTGAAACCCTTTGGACGCCGAAGCCATGCCGCAACCTCGGAGAACGGCGCCGGAAGGACAGGAAGCCCGCCGCGCACTAGCGCAGGCAGCGCCATTAAAGCCATAGCCAATCCAACGGCCATTAGCGTTATCCCCACCCCCCACTCAAGGCCGTACAGGCTGGATTCAGCCAGAAAATCAGCCTGGAGCGTGATAAGCGATCCTATTCCATTTACCCATGCGGCTATGGCTAACCAGCGCCCGAAGGAAAGCTCCCTCCATCTTATAACAGCCCCCACGAAAAGCAGCAAGGCTATACCGATAGAAGCCAGGAAGGCCATGCGCCAGTTCGGCCACGAGCTGACCGGTCCTGTGAGCGGGAATTTGGCCGACCGGTTAAAATCAATAATCCCCCAATAGCCGCCAACAGTGCCTTCCGGCTTGCGCTTCCAGGGTTGGTCCATGGCCTCGATTATGTTGTAGGGAAGATTCAATTCGCCTGCGCGGGCCGTGAATTCACGCAAAAACCTCGCCTCATTTATAAGGGTCGGGACGGCCCCTCCGCGCGTGCGCCCGGCGCTTGGCCAGCCAATCTCCCCGATCATGAGTGAGCGTCCGGGAAAGACCGCGCGCGCCTCGGCCACTATTCCCGCCACGTGGTCCTGGACGTCATTGATGGAAAACGGCTCAGGGTCATCCCAATAGGGAAGGATGTGTATGGCAATAGTGTCAACCGCCTCCGCAACTTCCGGGTTGCGCTTCCAGAACTCAAAGATGTCGGCGTAAAGGACCGGGACCTTCGCGCGGTCCTTGACCGAGCGGATGATGCCGGCGAGTTCCCGTCCTGACAAATCGCGGCGAAGCAGCACCTCATTGCCGACAATCAAGCCCCGGATTGAATGGGGATTTTCCTGGACGATCTTCAGGGCCGCGTCAATCTCCTTGTCGTTTTCCTTTGCGATGGGGCTTATCCAAATGCCTTGCAAAATCTGAAAGCCTAGTTCCGAGGCGATACGCGCCGTGTCAGTCAGCGGCCCCCTGGACGAATAGGTTCTCAGGCAACCGGTATAAGGCTTGAGGGCAAGGAGGTCAGCGCGGATTCTGTCAGGGCTGACCGAGTAGTTACTGTCAAGCGGCGTGGTGTTTCCGTCATAGGGCGAATAGGACATGCAATCGAAGCGTCCGCCAGGAACGTCCGGCAAGTCAACCGGGAGCCCCATCCACCACCACATGGAGAAATAGACCGCGGATGCTGCTATAAAGGCTGCTGTGGCAATGAAACGGTTCATGTCTACTTATTTTTGCGTTTACGATAGCAGGGCCTGTTGCTGAAAAGGCAGGACTATGCCGCCCGCCTTGTGTCATGCGTGGTGGGAATTTATTTTTGGATGGGCATATAAAACATGGTGTCGTTCGCTGCAACCAAAAGAAAAAAATTCCAAATAGCAAAATCCAAATTTCAAACAAAATCCAAATGACTTAACGTCAAAAATTTTGACCTTTGGTATTGATTTGAAAACGGCTACTGAGGATAGAAAGCTGTAAACCTTGAACTGATAACCGCGAACGGTTATTTATTTGGTAGCCCCAGGGGGTTTCGAACCCCCGTCTCCGCCGTGAGAGGGCGGTGTCCTAGGCCTCTAGACGATGGGGCCATTATTTATAAATGAAAGACGAAAAATTATTAACCACTCAGGTGTTCAGGCTGAAGGCTGGAGTAAATCAAATATCTATCAGCGCTTCAATCAAACCATTCAAAACCTTCAGCCTTCGGCCTGAACACCTGAGTAATTAAAAAATTATAACAGGAAACTTACAGGAAATAAAGCAGGGGTATTCTTGACTCCCTTCCGGACCCTATAATATACTTCTCTTTACGGAAAAGAGAAAAAAATCCTTTTATAATCGAACGTTTGAATACATCGAAATTTATTTTAATTGCGGATATGCCGCGCTATGATTGACAAAGAAAAAATCGCCATAGCCTCTGACCACGGGGGATATCGCTTGAAAGAGGAAATAAAAAAACTCCTCACTGACAAGGGATACGAGGTGGTTGACTTCGGCGCAGGCAACGGCGGGGAGTCAGTGCATTATCCCATATACGGCATTAAAACAGCTAAGGCGGTATCGAAGGGCGAGTTTAAGAGGGCCATATTGATCTGCGGGACAGGAATCGGCATGTCCATAGTGGCGAACAAGTTCCCAGGGGTGAGAGGTACCCTCTGCCACAACCTTTTTACGGCTAAAATGAGCCGGCAGCATAACGATTCAAATCTTTTGATCCTTGGGGGACGGATTCTGGATCCAGTGGAAGCTGAAGGGGTCGTGAAGATGTGGCTGGAAACGCCGTTCGAGGGCGGGCGGCACCAGGAACGTCTGGACATGATCACCAATATTGAAAAGGGAATAGTATGAAGTGTCCGGCCTGCGGGGAAATAGATAACAAGGTGGTCAATTCACGCATGAGCCGGGAGGGCGACATGATCCGGCGCCGGAGGGAGTGTCTTCAATGCTCCGACCGGTTCACCACTTACGAGCGGATTGAGTTCACGCTTCCAATGGTGGTCAAAAAGGACGGACGCAGGGAGCAATTCCAGAGGGAAAAGATCATGGACGGCGTCCAAAAGGCATGTCAAAAAAGGCCCGTAAGCATGGAGACCCAGGAAGAGCTGGTTTCCAACATAGTAAAGAAATTCCAGGCCGCCGGGGAAAGGGAAATTTCCTACAGGGAGATCGGAGAGACGGTGATGGCCGAGCTCGTTAATTTAGATGACGTGGCCTATGTGAGGTTTGCCTCCGTGTACAGGTCCTTCAAGGACGTGAGTGAGTTCATGAACGAGCTTCAGGAACTCCTTGAGGCGAAAAAAAGGCTGATGAAATAGCAGGGTGTTTTGCTCTATCCAATATTCCTAAAACTTTCCGGAAAAAAATGCCTGGTCATAGGCGGGGGAAACGTAGCTGAACGCAAGGTCCTCTCCCTTTTGAAATCAGACGCCTTGGTGACCGTCAACAGCCCGGACCTGACCCCATCCCTTCAAGAACTAGCCGGACAAAGGAAGATCAACGCCATCACCTCGGAATTTCAGGAAGAATTTCTGGACGGCTGTTTTCTGGTCATCGGCTCTACTGACCGGGCGGACATCAATAAACGCGTGGCGGACGCAGCGGAGCGCCGTGGCATTTTATACAACATCGTGGACGATCCCGGCCAATGCAACTTTTTCGTGCCTTCCCTGGTGGAGAGGGGGGACCTTTCCATCGCCATATCCACCAATGGGAGAAGTCCGGCCCTGGCCAAGAGGCTTCGCCAAAAACTGGAAAAGGAATTCGGGGAGGAATACGAGGGCTTTTTAAAGATGATGGGGGAACTGAGGGAGAGGGTGGTCCGGTCCGGCCTGGATATGGAGAAAAGAGGCAGGCTTTTCGAGGCGCTTGTTGATTCGGATCTTCTGGATCTGTTCCGCCGTGGCCAGGGGGAAGAGGCAAGGCGAAGGGCGGAAGAGATGCTAAAGGAATGGATTGATATTTGAACTTAAAATCTTTTCACCGCCGAGGCGCGAAGATTCACTAAGCTTGCAATATGAATTACTATACCTTTTGCAATTGGAATTTTGAGTTTATTTGAAATTTGTGATTTGAGATTTGGAATTTCATACCTGATCCGTTACGGCATAGAAAGGCATGTAGGTGCAGGAAAAATTATTCATAATAGCCCTGTTTTGCTATCTGATCTCCTCGGTGAAATATTTCCTTTATCTCGCCTTCAGGAGGAAACTGCTTTTCATAGTGGCCAACAGCTCGGTGGCGGCGGGCTTTGTCGTCCACACCGCCGGACTTGTCATGCGCTCCATCCAGACCGGACAAGGCCCGTACACGTCCGGCTATGAATACACCCTCTTTTTCTCCTGGGCCATAATCCTGGTGTACCTTATAGTGGAAATCAGGTACAGGATCCAGGACTTCGGCTCCTTCGTGGTCCCGATGGGTTTCCTGCTCCTCGTCTATTCCCTCACCTTGCCCTCGGAGACGGTCGCCGCCAATCCGGCCATCAAGTTGTCCCTGACCCTTCACCGCACCCTTTCCTTTTTGGGGTACAGCGCCTTTGCCCTGGCCTTCGGGGCAGGTATTATGTATCTGCTTCAGGAGCGGCAGCTTAAATCAAAAAAATTCGGCCCGCTTTTTTACCGCCTTCCTTCCCTTGAGGTAATTGACGACATAAACCACAAACTTGTGGCCTTTGGTTTCCCGGTGTTCAGCATAGGCTTCATCACAGGCTCAATGCTGGCGCTCAAGGGAAAGGGGTCTTTTTTTTCCTGGCAATTGTCCACCCTGCCGCTGATGGTGACATGGATCATTTACGGCGGCCTTTTTACAGGCAGGATCGCGGTTGGATTGAGAAGAAAAAAGGCCGCCGTTTGGGCCATTATCGGTTTTCTTTCGGTAATGGCAACGTACTTTTTGCACGTTTATTAGATAGACCATGAACATTATAGTCGTAGGCGTCAACCATAAAACCGCCCCGGTGGAAATCCGAGAAAAGCTTGCCTTCAACGAAAAGCATGTAGAGGATTCCCTCCGCAAGCTGGTGGAATATACACACCTCTCGGAGAGCGTCATCCTGTCAACTTGCAACAGGGTGGAAATTTACGCGCGCGCCCACCACAAGGAAATGGGGATCGAGAACATCAAGAGCTTCATTTGCGGCTTTCACGGCCTTGAGCGCACACAGGTCGATGAATATTTATATTCATACGCCAATGAAGAAACGGTTGAGCACCTTTTCAAAGTAACCGCCAGCCTAGACTCCATGGTGGTGGGAGAGCCGCAGATCCTAGGCCAGGTGAAGGAAGCCTACTCCACGGCCAGGTCCCTCCGCGCCACCGGGATGCTCCTTAATCAACTTTTTGAGCGGGCATTCACGGCCGCCAAAAAGGTCAGGGCGGAAACCTCCATAGCGGAGAACGCGGTATCCATTTCCTACGCCGCGGTTGAGCTTGCGAAAAAAATTTTCGACCGTTTGGATGACAAGGCGGTCATGCTGGTTGGCGCCGGGGAGATGTCGGAACTGGCCGCCAGGCACCTTGTCTCAAACGGGGTCAAGGTGGTGATGGTCTCCAACCGCACCTTTGACCGCGCTGTGGAGTTGGCCAGGGAACTCAAGGGGAACGCCATCAGGTTTGAAAATTTTCCAGACGAACTTGAGAGGACGGACATAGTTATATGCTCCACCGCGGCGCCGCATTTCATTATAAAGAAGGAAGACGTTGAGGCCGCCCTCCATCGCAGGAAAAACCAGCCTATGTTCTTTATAGATATCGCGGTGCCTAGAAACATCGATCCAGCGGTGAATGATATCGAAAACGCCTACTTATACGATATCGACGACCTTGAAGGCGTTATCGAATCGAATAAACGGGAGCGGGAGAAGGAAGCGCAAAAAGCCATGTCCATCGTCAAGAAGGAGGTGGACCAATTCCTCCATTGGATGGACACCCTTGACGCAGTGCCCACCATTGTCGCCTTGAGGGAAAGAGTGGAAAAAATCCGTATCGATGAGATGGAAAAGACCTTTTCCAAATGGAGCGGCCTCACGGACAAGGAAAGATTGGCAATCGACAACATGAGCGCCGCCATGTTCAATAAATTTCTCCATACCCCGATCGTGAGCTTGAAAAAGCAGACCGAGAGCAAGGACGGACACTGGTATCTGAAGGTGGTCAAGGACCTATTTAATCTGGACTAATGCTTTATTTAAGTTTAAAGTGACTAAGGTTTCAAGTGAACTAAAGTTGTGTTAGAAAAGCAATTTTTTGTTTTGTAACGCTTTAGCTCTTTGAAAAAAAGGCTAACTGAACCACGAATGAACACGAATTTTATAAAACTACTAAAGACAATTTGTGCTCATTTAACACGAATAGAATTCTTTTTGAATTAATTCGTATAATTCGTCTATTCGTGACATTCGTGTTCTTGGTTTTGGTTGCGGCGAGGCCACGCCATGTCCCATGTAAATTAAAAATATCCATTGTTGATCAGATAAAAACATGAAAAAAAAACTCGTCATAGGCACCAGGGGAAGCCAGTTGGCCCTTTGGCAGGCCAACTGGGTGAGGGACAAAATCCTTGCCCTTCATCCTGGAGTGGAAGTAAGCCTGGAGAAAATAAAAACCAAGGGGGACAATATCCTGGATGTTCCCCTCGCCAAGGTGGGAGGCAAGGGCCTTTTTGTAAAAGAAATAGAGGAGGCCCTTTTGGATGGGCGGTGCGATATTGCCGTTCACAGTCTGAAAGACGTGCCGACCGAGTTCCCGGATGGCCTGTTCCTCGCGGTTTACCTTTCGCGGGAAGATCCAAGGGACGCTTTAATCTCCAGGGGAAATGTCCCCTTTCAGTCCCTGCGGTCCGGGGCCGTGATAGGGACCAGCAGCCTTCGAAGGCAGTGCCAGCTTCTCCGCCACAGGCCGGACCTAGAAATGGTGGACCTTCGAGGAAACCTCGACACGCGGGTCCGAAAACTGGACACGGAAAGCATGGATGCGATAATCGTGGCCTCAGCCGGATTGAACAGGCTGGGAATGGCGGACCGTATCTCGGAGGCGCTTTCCGTTGACCTCATGCTGCCCGCGATCGGCCAGGGGATTGTCTCCATAGAGGCCAGAAAAGAGGACAAGGAAGCCCTTGATTTAATACTACCCTTGAACCATAGGGAATCGGAGGCGGCTGCCCTGGTGGAGCGCGCCTTTCTGAAGAGGCTCAAGGGCGGATGCCAGGTCCCGATAGCGGCCCACGCCTTGGTGGATAACGGCGCGATTAAATTCTCCGGCCTCTTGGGAAGCCTCGACGGAAAGACCATAATGCGGGAATCGGCTTCAGTGGATTGGAATGACCCCAACTTCCCCGATATTGGAATCGCCTTGGCGGAAAAAATCCTTAAACGGGGAGGGGACAAAATATTGGCCGAGGTATACGGCAGGGAAAATTTTTGATCTGAGAAGCTGTCTTGAAAAAATGTTTATACCGAGGCATGAATAAGAAGCTCCTTAACACACCCCGGCCTTCGGCCACCCCTCTCAAGAGGGGAATTTTTTAAAAACAAATTTTCAGACGCCGCTGACAACTCAAATTTCTGAACGTAACAATATAATGGCCTGTTGAAAAGGCGCCGTCATATATAAATTC
>JACRGO010000235.1 GCA_016212295.1 Nitrospinota bacterium
CCTGTTTAGGCCGATAGCCGCGCTGCCCCTTGTTGCGCGCAAACTCCCGGCAAATGCTGCTGACTGCCCGGCCAAGGCGCCGGGCTATCTCTCGCAAACTGATAGCGCCTTGATGCCAGCGGTACATGAGATTGCGTTCTTATTTGGTCACGCGTGTGTAAGCCATGTCGTTCTCCTTGTGTTGTGGCACAATACGAAGAACGTAGCTTACCTCGCGTGGCTTTTTCTATCTACAAGTGTTGCAATAGCCGGTAGCGCGCGGGAAAGCAAAAAAACATTGCGGCCTGAACTTTGAATAGTTATGAAGAATTTTAAAATCAACGCAGCCTGGCGCTGAATCTTTCGGCTAAACCGTCCAGAACCTTTTGCTGTAGATGGTCAACTTCCCCATCCGTTAGGGTCCGCGCGTCCGAACGGAAACTCATGGAGTAGGTTAAGCTCCTCTCACCTTGCGGGATATTGCCCCCCTCGAATTTATCGAAAAGCGAAACCTCCCTTAGGATTTCTCCCCCTATTTCCTTCATGGCGTTCGCGATCTCTTCAGCCAAAACGGTCTTTTTCACGACAATGGATAAATCCCTCAATGTGGAAGGAAATCGCGGAAGGGCCTGAAGCTTGGGGACCGGCTGGATTTTTTCAAACAGGGCGTCGAGTGATACCTCGAAGAGAAAAACCCTTTGCCCTATCCCAAAGGACTCGATCACGCGAGGATGGACTTCTCCCATTTCCCCTATCTTAACCTTGCCAATCGCAATACGGAAGGATTTGCCCGGGAGAAAGTAAGGATAATTCCTTGGCTCCATTTCAGAGGGATAAGCATGAATCCTCTCGCAAAACGCCTGGAACGCGCCCTTGATTGAATAAAAATCCCTTACCGTGTTATTCGGACTCCAAAGGTTGGGGGTGGTTTTCTCGGTCACCGCGGCTATGAGGCGTGACGATTCATCCGGCAAATTTCCCGGTCCGTTGCTCTGGAAGACCTTTCCTATCTCGAAGAACATCAAATCCCCAATGCCAGCGTTAATGTTTCTTGCCACGGTTTCCAGCATGGACGGTATTAGGACGGTCCGCAAAACGTCCTGCTCCTGGCTTATGGGATTTATGATGGAGACCCAGTTTCTGAGAGGGCTTTCTTCCGGTATCTGAAGATGGGCATATGCTTCCTTGTTGATAAAGGAATATGTGATGATTTCCTGAAAGCCAAACCCGGCGAAAATGTTTTTTATATTTTGCTTGAAAAAGGCCAAGCCGGGCCGCTCCGGCTCGACAATGGCGCACTTCGGCATGGAAGGCTGGATATTGTTGTATCCCTCCAACCGGGCTATTTCCTCAATTAAATCTATTTCCCTGGTTATGTCCGTGCGAAAGGTCGGGACTGAAACCAGGAACGTCCCGTCTCCAGCGCCGGAAACGCTGAAGGAAAGCCGCTCCAAATGGGTCTTGATGGTTTCCGGTTTCAGTTCAGCGCCTAGCACCTTATTGGCGCGGTCGATCCTCAAGCTTACCTCGGCCTTGGGGATAGGGGACGGGTATAGATCGATCCGTCCCTTGGCGATCTTTCCGCCGCTTACCTCGGCTATCAGGCATGCCGCGTAATCGACAACCACTTGCAGTCCGTTGGGGTCCGTTCCCCTTTCAAAACGGTGGGAAGACTCGGAGTGTATTTTATATTCCTTTGAGGTCTTTCTGATAAGGGCAGGCTGAAAGTAGGCGCACTCCAGGAGTATGGCGCTGGTTCCCTCATTCACCTCGGAATTACCCGCGCCCATGATCCCGGCCAAGGCCACGGCCCTGTCCGCGTCAGCGATTACCAGCACGTCCTCATGAAGCCTGCATTTTGTGCGGTCAATTGACTCGAAATTCTCTCCCTGCCTGGCCTTCCTGACAATAATTCTGTTTCCATGCAGGAGATGGTAATCAAAAGCATGAAGGGGCTGGCCCAATTCAAACATCACGTAGTTCGTGACGTCCACCACGTTATTGATGGAACGCTGGCCTATCGCCTCCAGGAAGCCCGCCAGCCAATCAGGGGAAGGGCCGATCTTCACGTCCGTTATCAACCTGGCTGCGTATCTTGGGCACATATCAGGCACTTCCAGGGCCACTGTCGCCTGATTTTCAATCGATTCCCCTCGTTCCTCCATTTGAAACCGCGGATACTTCAAGGATTTTCCGGTAAGGGCCGATACCTCCCTGGCAATCCCAAGTACGCTCAGGCAGTCGGCCCTGTTAGGAGTCAGGCCTACCTCTAAAACAGTGTCCTCCAGGCCGTCACGGCCTTTCACCTTTTCAATGCCTTCCACTTCCAGGCCTGCCATCGTGAGGCAATGGGCCAGCCGTTCCGGGTCAGGATCGAACTTCACGAATTTTTCAAGCCAGCGCAAACTTATTTTCATGAGACTGAATTAAATCTCCTCGTGTTTGAATTGATCGAGAAATCTGAGGTCGTTTTCATAGAAAAGGCGGATATCGTCGATCCCGTATTTGAGCATGGCCATGCGCTCGATCCCAATACCGAAGGCGAAGCCGGTCCATTTTTCGGAATCATAATGGACAAAGGAAAAAACAGCGGGGTCGACCATGCCGGCGCCAAGGACCTCAAGCCATCCGGTCTGGGAGCAGACCCTGCAGCCGGACCCGCTGCAAATGACGCATTGAATGTCCACCTCGGCGGATGGTTCAGTGAAAGGGAAGTAACTGGGACGAAAACGGATGCCTACCTTCGGCCCGAAAAATTCATGCACGAAAATTTCAAGGATGGCCTTCAGGTGGTTGAAGTTTATTCCCTCGTCCACCATGAGGCCCTCGATTTGATGGAACATTGGGGAATGGGTCACATCAGCGTCGCAGCGATAGACTTTCCCAGGCGCGATGATCCTGACCGGCGGGGGCTGTTTTTCCATTACCCGGATTTGAACGGGCGAGGTGTGGGTGCGCAGGACGACTTCATCCGAGACATAAAAGGTGTCCTGCATGTCCCTGGAGGGATGGTTCCTTGGAATATTGAGGGCCTCGAAGTTGTAATAATCCGTCTCCACCTCCGGGCCCTCGGCGATGCTGAAACCGAGTCCCGCGAATATGGACACGATTTTTTCCATGACCTTGGTAATGGGATGTTTGCCGCCGGCCCGCGGCGTCCTTCCAGGAAGGGTAAAATCGAAGGCCCCCTTTGCCGTGTGCCGCCGCAGCAATCCATCCTCTATGCCTTTGGCCTTTTCAGCCAGGGAACTAAGGATAAACTCTTTTAGGGAATTAAGTTCCTGGCCCATGGCGGGCCGCTCGTCGTTGGAAAGTTTCCCCAACTCCTTGAGAAGCGAGGTCAGGGACCCTTTCTTGCCGAGAAAACCGACTCGCAACGAATTGAGGACTTCCAGGCTGGCAGCAATGGAAAGCTCTTCCTCGAATTGCGCCCGAAGAGAGGATATTTTATCTTTCATGAATTCGCTTTAAGCCGTGGTGAGAGTTATTTTTTATATAACCTATTGATTAATAAGGGCTTATTGGTTTGATTCCGGTTGTCCCAAACCGTTAAAAACCGCCGTTTTTGCCGTTCTAATGACACAAAATCCCCACAATCAACAAATTGATTAATTCTTAGGAGTAAGAGCGCATGACGAAAGCCGAGCACATGGACAACCAATTCCCCTCGCTTTTTCACTTATATATTACCAAATTTTTTTGCTCAATTACCAACAACCGGGGTTATCCCACTTTCTAAGGAGCTTTTGCAATGGAAGAAAATAGAGACATGGGGCCGCAAGACGGCGGAATTAACCTCTTTTTTTGATTTTTAACCCCATGACGCATATATAGACTTTCGCGAAGGGGCCGAGCCCCCCCCTCCCCAGGGGCCAGCCATGCCTTCCCCCTATAAGTCCAGCCTTCAATCCTTCCAATATGCCAAGTTAATATACTTTTATTATATATGTATATATTGATTTTATGATAATTATCATGTCTTGAGTCTCTCTTTATCTGTCTATAAGAGGGTGACTTCCTTCCTTGGCCTCAATCCGCTTTCGTATCTTCCCGCCATAAGCCAGGGGACTTCCCTTTTAATCACGTCAACGCCTTTCCAGGATTAGCCAAGCTACACGATTTCCCCAGGCCATGCCTTGTATATAATACGTATTGGCCATTTCCCTGCCTTCTCCGTGGGCCTTACATTTCTGTTTTATCAAATTCCGCCAGTTCATTGAATATAGAGCCTACGCATAAATAAGAAAAAGTCTTTTAAATCAACAAGGTATTCTTTTTTATTGGATAAAAAAATTGTAAAAATTTCACCTTCCATGCTTATGCTCATTTACAGGCATGGCTATTTTACAGGCCGTTA
>JACRGO010000026.1 GCA_016212295.1 Nitrospinota bacterium
CCACAAGGTTCCTTTGAAAGGTTTCATACTTCGACAAGCAATCCCCCTTTCCTGAGCTTACTTGGCGCGACGACGTTCGACGTTCAATGTTGGATGTTCGATGTTCAATTCTTTAAAGTCCGCCCGAAGGGCGTTAAGTTCTAACTCGTCACTGTCTTTAATGGATAAACGCCTATGAAAAAATTATTAAGCCTTACCATAATATTTATCATTATTATGGCTCTTGCCTTCCCCTTAGGCAATCATGCCTGCGCCGAAGATGGTTTCACGCAAAAGGACAGGGAATTATTGATAGAACTAAGGGTAAAAATGGTGGAGATTGATAAAAGATTTGAGCAGATTGATAAGAGATTTGAGCAGGTGGATAAAAGATTTGAGCAGGTGGACAAGAGGTTTGAGCAAGTGGATAAAAGGTTTGAAGAATTAAGAGAGGATATGAATAAAAGGTTTGAGCAGGTGGACAAGAGGTTTGAGCAGATGTTTACATTTTTATGGATATTAACAGGCATATTTACAACTTTGACCGTTTCCGTGATTGGATTTGCATACTGGGATAGAAGGACCATCATAGGGAAGGCAAAAGAGGAAACTATCAGCGCGATTGAAAAGGATGGGAAATTAAGGGATTTAATCAATGCCTTGAGGACGCTGGCTGAAAATAATAAAGAGATGGCAAATGTATTAAGACGGTTTAACCTTTTGTAAAAAATCAACATAGCGCGGCATGGCCGCAAGCAAAATAAATTTCTGAACGTAATAATATAAAGTTTAGTCCCAAAAAAATATAACGCTATTCACAATTCAAGGTTTTGACCCCAATTCTTTCCCTGGACTTATTGGAGTAATACCCCATGTATCGCGCAGTTTGTTCTCTGGCATTGGGGACGTGGACGCTGAGCCTTGCCAGAAACTCCACGGGATCAAAGCTTAAGGTTTCTTTGTCCGTTCGATAGAAGACAACCTGATTTTCCCTGTCGTAAGTAAGCCGGGCCATGTAAATGGGACCAAGACCCACAGCATTTTGCCTGGCCCGGTACAGACCGCCAGAAGACAGGGCGTTCATCCAAGAGATTTTTTGCAAACTCTCATAAGCGAGGATACGGCCAAGGCTCAAGCTGCTCCCTATCAGAACTCAAGCTGATGTTTTGATCAACTATTGATCAACTCGTGGCTAAACTGTTACCCATGATCGTTGGGTTGTCAAACAGTAGACAACCCAACGCAGCTTAAGTCTATAAATTAGCATCCACCGACAGTTGGATTGACATTGGTATCATAGTCGTTGCAATCGGTCTTAACTTGATAGGAATTTGCTTTTGAGGGTTTGCTTGATTTAGATATCTTTTTGGTGTTTGTGGGGGCTTCGAAGCTCCCGCAAGGCCAAGAAAAAATCTGTCAGCCGGATGAAAATGGAAAAAAGTGGAGTAATTTCCCGGTTCCCCCAAAAATTTTGTCAAACTGTAGCAAAAAAGACATTGAAAGTCAAATTTTAGTGCAAACCTCTCCCGTCATCCCTTTGGAAATTTTTTAAAATATCTCAGGAGAAAAAGGGCTGATCAACAATATAATGATCCCCGGGGGAAGGAAATCCTTAAAGCAGGACACATCCTGCATGGCGTCTCCAACCGGTCGCGGTTGAAAATTTGATAGGGGCGGCGTGGAAAGGATTCTCCCGTCGCATAAATTGACATTCCCAAGGCATGGTAATACTATAACAGGTATTGCTTCTTTTCCGGAGGAAACCCGATGCGGGTTACGACAAAAGGACAGGTGACTATCCCTAGTCAAGGCCACCAAAAAGGACAAAGGCTTAACCCGAAAAAGCAAATTCCGGCGCTTCCGGGGCGTTGCCACCATCAGGATGACTACTGATGAAATCATGGCTCTCAACAGGGGAGCTAAATGAGAGGCGTGTTAATCGATTCGTGCGTGATATTGGATATTTTTGAGGTTTAAATCTTATTTCCCTACCGTGGAATTAATTTCCCCTCAATAGATACTTACACATAACCTCTGAGAGTTTATCTCTCACAATTTTTAAAAGTCTTTAAAATCAACTACAAAACAAATTTAACAACAGAGAACACAGAGAAAGGCTTAAAAAAACAATCTTAAAATTTTTTGTAACCGTTCACGGGGTTGCCATGAGAAACTGGCGAAGGCCTCATTAGCTAGTTTTTACATCCCCCTTGGTCCCCCTTTGGTAAGGGGGAATTAAAACAGATCCCATTTTAGGGGCATTTTCCCTATTCCCCCTTACCAAAGGGGGACCAAGGGGGATGTGGTTTTCCCCTGCAATTGAGCGTGACACCGTTTTCCTTGGCACCCCGTGAACGGTTACAATTTTTTCTTTGTGCTCTCTGTGGTGAAAAATTTAAAATATTTTTTGCTAGCTTTTTAAGGCAATTTTGAAAAAAAACATGCCTGGCACGACCGAAACCATTATCGCCGAAAAGGGCTTGACGCTGCTTGTTGAAAAGCAGGCGGGGGACAAACTCATTGAAGTCACCTTCCGCATCAACGGTTCGGCTGATTGCCTTCTGCACTGGGGACTTTCCCGCCGCGCAAGCTCCGCCTGGGAGATTCCGCCTCAATCCTCCTGGCCCGAAGGGTCGGAGGCAGTTGGAAAATCAGCGGTTCATTCCCCCTTCATTGCCGGCGGTGTAGAAGGACGAATAACTTTCCGGCTGGACCGCGCGTGGAAGTTTTCCGCCTTGAACTTTGTCCTCTTCTTCCCCAGGGAAAACCGGTGGGACAACAACCGTGGCAGGAACTATATAGTCCAACTCCCTCAACCTGAAAAAAAAGGCCCCTCCCCGGCCAAGGCCCTTGAGAACGAATTGCGAGGAATAGAGCCGTCTTTTCAGGAGGTCTCAAATTTGGGCGGGGAATGCCGGCTGGCCTTCGCTGTTTGGAAAGAGGGAGGCAGGCACAACGCGGTTATTTTTTCCGATCTTGACGGTCCGCTGGTTCTCCATTGGGGAGTGGCCAAGGCCAACCGCTCCGAGTGGCTCGCGCCGCCCCAGTCCCTTTTCCCGCCGCAAACCTCGATATTTGAAAACACCGCGGCGCAAACCCCCTTTGTCTCCGTGGACGGCCTGAACCGCCTGGCGCTGAAAATAGAAGAGGCTGACGCGCCACTGGGCGTCCCCTTCGTATTAAAGCAGGAAGAGGCCGGCAAGTGGTGGAAGAAAAACGGCAGGCATTTCTTCATACCTATCGGCGCCCTTTCTCAAAAGGGCATGGGACCTCTTTCCGGCATGTCTGACGAGATAATCCACGCGGAAACGGAAAGAAACTCGTGGACCCTTATGCACCGCTTCAATCTGTGCCATGATCTTCTGGATGAGGCGCTGGGAGAGGACGGGCTCGCCTTCCTGTTCGTGTGGATGCGTTTTTCCGCCATCCGGCAGCTTACGTGGCAGCGGAACTTCAACACCAAGCCCAAGGAATTGAGCCACGCCCAGGAGCGGTTGACGCTGAAACTTGCCGGGGCCTACGTGAACGCGGACGAGGACGGCAGGGAAATGGTCCGTCTGGTCCTGGAGACCCTTGGACGCGGCGGGGAAGGCCAGAAAATCCGCGACGAGATCCTGAACATCATGCACAGGCACAGGATAAAGGAGGTCTCAGGCCATTTCATGGAGGAGTGGCACCAGAAGCTCCACAACAACACAACGCCGGACGATGTTGTCATCTGCGAGGCGTACCTTGAATTCCTGCGGAGCAATGGGGACCTTTCCCGCTTTTACAAGACCCTCGAAGCCGGAGGCGTCACCAGGGAACGCCTTAGGAGTTTCGACCGGCCCATAGCCACCGGCCCTGATTTTGTCCATTACATCAAGGACGGCTTGATCCACGATTTTGAAAACTATCTGAGGCTTCTAAGGTCCGTGCATTCAGGCACGGACCTTGAGACCTCCATCAAAATGGCCGGGTATATGTTTGACGGAGAGATGCGCGGGCTGGCGGATTTCCTGTTCTGGCGCCGCAACGACCATGGCATTTCAGTTGTGGAGGTCGTTGGCAAGACTTTAAGCGCGCGGAAGTGGGTCCGGCATAGGCTTAAGGACGAAAAGGACAGCGGAAGGACGCGCGACCTGCTTTACCTGGATCTCGGACTGGAGGAATTCAGCCGCATGGCTGTTGAACGCGCAGCCCCTTCGCGTCTGGACAAGGACGCGCTTGCGGAGCTGGTGGGGCTGGCCCTGGAAAGCATCCGCCTCTCACACGACACCCAGGAGCTTTCCCTGGTCTCAATGCACTGGGAACGCCTCCGCAAGACAACTCCAAGGTTCAGCCCGGACTGGGCCCTTCACGCGAAATCCATCATGGACAGGCTTGGGCGGGGCTTGGGCTCCTTCATTGACCGCTATTACCGTATCTTTCAATCCAAGGCGGAGTATTTAGGCAGGGCCTTCAAGGCTGAGCCATGGTCCGTGAATCTTTTCACGGAAGAAGTGGCGCGCGGACGGCTCCCCTTTGTGCTCTCCATGCTTTTGCGCCGCCTCGATCCCTTTCTGCGCAAGGCCGCCAGCCTCGGCGATTGGCAGATAATCAGTCCCGGCGGAGGAATAGGCCGCGTGGAGGCGGTGGAGCATTTGAAATCCGTCCAGGGAGCAAGCTTCAACGGTCCTGTGGTTATAATGGCGGACAAGGTAGGCGGCGACGAGGAGATTCCAAGGGAGGTGACTGCGGTGATCACTCCGGACTCCACTGACATCGTGTCCCATGTTGCGGTGCGGGCCAGAAACGCCCGGCAGTTATTCGCCACTTGTTATGATCCGGAAAAATTCCAGAATCTGAAATCCTTTCACGGACGTTTTCTACGCCTGGAAGTAAATGCCGCGGGCGATGTAATCGCGAAGGAGGACGCGGAGGGCGGGGCGCCTTCAGCGCCGGTCCCGAAAAAAATAACGCTCGCCCCTTTCACCCCGCCGGAGCTTCTCTCATACGCGGTTCCAATGGAAAATTTCCGGGAAGGGCTGGTGGGCGGCAAATCAAACACCTTGAGAATACTGCGGGAGCGGCTGCCCGAATCGGTCGGCCTCCCCTTGTCCATGGCCCTGCCCTTCGGAGTCCTGGAAAAAGTCCTTGCCCACCCGGTCAACAAGGACATAGCGGAAAAATACGAAGGGCTTCTTTTATGCGATGGCGTGGGTTCCCAGGAGAACCTGGCCGATATCCGCAAGACAATTTCCTCGCTCAGGCCGCCGGATGAGGTGGGGGCAGCCATCCTCAAGCAGATGAAGGAGACCGGCCTTGATTGCCATAAGGACTGGGACAAGGCTTGGGAGCGCATCACTCATGTGTGGGCCTCGAAGTGGAACGACAGGGCATACCTAAGCCGCAAGGCAATGGGCATTCCCAATGAAGGCCTCTTCATGGCGGTGCTCATTCAGCAGGTGGTGGAAGCGGAGTACGCCTTTGTCGTCCACTCCGCCAATCCCTTCAGCGGGGACAAGAAGGAGTTGTACGCCGAGGTGGTGCTGGGGCTTGGGGAGACCCTTGTAGGGAACTATCCAGGCAGGGCCTTGAGTTTCGTCGCCTCCAAAACCGCCCCTAAGCCGCGCCTTCTGGCCTTTCCGGGAAAAAGCCTCGGCCTCTACGGCAAGGGGCTTATCTTCCGCTCGGATTCCAACGGAGAAGACCTGGCGGGTTACGCCGGGGCAGGGCTGTACGACAGCGTCCTGCTGGAGCCGCCTTGCGAAAGGGCCATGGATTATTCCGAAGAGCGGCTGGTTTGGGACGAAGGTTTCAGGAACGAGTTTTTGGCGGGCGTCACGAAGATCGGGACGCTGGTGGAAAAGGCCATGGGCGGCGTTCCCCAGGACATCGAGGGCGCCTACGCCAAGGGAAAATTCCATGTGGTCCAGACCCGCCCCCAGGCCGGCGCGGCGTGAAAAACAGGAATTAACCACAAGAATCACAAATCTAAATTGGACGATTTTTTTTCGCCCCTTCAGGGCTTATTTGAAGCTACCCACTGCCTTTTTCCTTCCGCCTGCTATTTCCCGCCTCTTGCCTGTCCCCTTATTTATTAAGCAGACTCGATCAAAATTATTGGTAGTGTAGAAAAAAGGAGACCTGAGTTATAAAGGAAGCAAAAGCCCTCCATTTATGGTAATAAAATAGTTCACCACAAACTATAAAACCATAAAAAGGAGGGCAATATGGGTTTGACCCCACGCAATACAGATA
>JACRGO010000232.1 GCA_016212295.1 Nitrospinota bacterium
CATAACGGCCTGTAAAATAGCCATGCCTGTAAATGAGCATAAGCATGGAAGGTGAAATTTTTACAATTTTTTTATCCAATAAAAAAGAATACCTTGTTGATTTAAAAGACTTTTTCTTATTTATGCGTAGGCTCTATAGGCCAATTTATTATTTTCGCGAATCTGTCCGCGGGAACTTCGTGGCCCAATGTATTTGATAAATACAACAACTATTTAACGCAATAGGGAAAAACCTATGGACAAGCAGAAAACAACGCCGGTTCTTTATTGCAATAATGAGAGTAGAAAAAAAGAAATTGAAAATTCGTTTTCATCTATAACGCCTTTATCCCTCCCAACCAGCTTTTGGACCGTATGGATTTGCGGCTCTGAGGCAAAGCCCTCATTTCCTCAATTTAACTTCCCCTCCACAACAGCTTTGAATATCCCGCGAATCCTCCTGGTTTTCGAGGCAAAGCCGTTGAATCCGGACATTCTCAAGGCATGGCGGGAATGGGCCATCGGCAAAGGGGCGATGGATATCAAAGCTGAAATTTTTACTAGCGGCGATGTAAAAACATTTCTTGAAAACAGCCTGAAACCTTGGCTGTCCCTTAGCCAAAAAAGCAGGGAAGAGCCTGGTGTAAAAAAAGGGGAATGGATTTCATTCCCGGGAAAAAAAGCTCAAAAGGGAGACCCCTCCCTTCTTTCCCTGATGGTGGGCAGCACCGGCGAACTTCTTTCCTATCTGGACTGGGTGCGGAAGGATTTCAGCAAGGCCTGCCAATTTAAGGATGCGGGTAGAGAAAAATATCTTAAATCCATAGCCCAAGCGCTTAAGGACCCGAAGCAAAAAAATTCCGTGTCCTCGCCTTTGGGCGTTGAAAACCTGTTAGACCATCTGCCGCGAGTCCTTCTTTTGGGCGAAACGGGCGTGGGAAAAACTCTTTTCGCCAGATATTTATCCGGAGTTGAAAAGATGGTCAGGATTTCCATACCTGAGTATCTGGCAAAGGAGGACATGTTTGAATACGATCTCTTCGGTTACACCGCCCATGCCTATAGCGGCGCGAATCCGGACGGGAGCCCAGGAATTTTGCTAAATAACCTGGGCGGAGTGGTTTTCCTGGATGAACTTGGCGAGGCGTCCCCAAAAATTCAGCAAAAATTGCTGGCCTTTCTGGATGACTACCGGGTGCGGCCCAGGGGATGGAACGGCGAGCCTTTTTATTGTCCGGTATTGATAGTCGGCGCCACCAATCAACCCATGGACAAAGACAAGGAAAAATACCGGAACGATCTCTTGCAACGCTTTACCCACGTCAAAACCATCCCTCCCCTCAGGGACCGCAAGGCCAATTTCCACATGCTGCTGGATTGCCTGCTCCAGAACGGAGGGGTCAATACGGATGGAGCAATCGAGGAAGTGGGCGACAAGGCTTTTAAGTTTTTGCTTGAGGATCAATACAAAGAAGGAAATTTCAGGGAGCTGGAAAACCGGATGCGCCATGCATGCCAGAGGGCCAGATTGGATGGGAGGAATTACCTTGTGGTGGAGGATTTTAAACATCCATGATTACCTTCAATGCCACGACGGCTGATACCTATACCCTGATTCATTTCGAGATAGAAGGCGGAGTTTGCTCCCCCGGCGATCTGGAGAATCTCCAGCCGCCCAAGGTTGATTCCTCCAAGGGGGTTGTTCTTTCAGGGCGGGGACCTGTTTGGCTTTACGGCTGTTTGCTCCATCACTACCATCCGGCGGCGTGGGCCGCCACAAGGGATGACAGGCATGGGAGGGATGGGAGGCCGGCGGCGGTGGTGGTAATGAGCCATGCGAAAGCGGTAAAATCGGGCCAGGTGATTTTGATGGACAAGGATAACTTGGAGAAGGAATAGAGGGCGCTCATGGATATAAATCAGCAAGTGGATTATTGGCTGAAATCCGCCGCTCACGATTTGGAAGCCGCGGAGTCGCTCTTTCAGAATCAGAAATACGACTGGTGTCTATTCATCGGCCATTTGGTTATTGAAAAGGTTTTAAAGGCTTTTTACGTGAAGGATAATAATGAGATTCCTCCCAAGATTCATAACCTGTTAAGATTGGCGGAAAGGACTGGCCTTCTTTTTTCGGATATTCAAAAACAATTTTTAGGCGAGGTAAACCGTTTTAATATTGAGACGAGATACCCGGATACTCTGCACAGTTTTTACAAAGTATGCACGGAAGAGTTCACCGAGGAATATTTTAAAAAGATAAAGGAGATGTATCAATGGCTGCTGTTACGGATGAAGCCGTAGAAGTAGTGGAAAGATTTTTACGGGCGGTCAAGAAGGCGGGTATAAAAATTGATAAGGCAATATTATTCGGTTCCTATGTGAATGGAACTGCCGGGGAATGGAGCGATATAGACGTTGCTATCGTTTCTCCGGATTTTTCAGGGATAGCCTTTTATGACAATAAAAAGCTTATACCTCTTTTATTAAAGGTAGACACGCGCATTGAAATACACCCCTTCACACCCGAGGATTTCACGGAAGACAACCTTTTCGCAAGGGAAATATTGAAACAGGGGGTTGAGATTGAGTATTCTTTATGGCAATGAGGGCTGAGTCGGGAAAAAGTCAAAAACTTTCATCAAAAAAACATTGGCTGCTGAAGGAAAGAAAAATGACAAATGTAACGGTAAGGGTCCCGGATGACATAAAAGATATTGTTTCCGGCACAAGTGAGACAATTTATGTTGAAGCTTTGATGGAGGTTGCCAGGAAACGCATTGCCTACACTCAAAACCGCTTGAATGATTTGCAGGCAAAATCCGATGAATATAAGAAAAAGTATAACAAGCCTTATGAAGAATTTTCTCAAAATGTGCCGGATACCTTACAGGGACACGACGACTGGATAGAGTGGGCGCATACGGAAAAAATTTTAAATGAGTTAAATAAAAAAATCGAGAAACTTCATATCCTTATTGGTAAATGACAGAGCCTGATTTTGCGGAAACCGTTGAGGAATACAATGATATTGTTGAATCCGTTGAGAACATGGAAATCGCGGAAGAAGAGAATATTTCGAAATTAAAAGCCAAGCTTCTCACAATTTAAGAATCTCTTAAAAAATCAAAGACATGGAACCACGAATGGACACGAATGAACACTAATTATTTTTAGTAGTTTTATAAAATTCGTGTCAATTCGTGTTAATTCGTGGTTCAGAAAGTTTTTTTGTGGCTTTGTGGTTAAAAAATTTCAAATATTTTTGGTTAGCTTTTATGGCAGGCAAAGAATCAACCCCTTTATACTGAAAACGGACACGCGCATTGAAATACACCCCTTCAAGCCCGAGGATTTCACGGAAGACAACCTTTTCGCAAGGGAAATATTGAAAACAGGGGGTTGAAATTGAGTAAAAACATGGATGAACTAAATATCAAAATAGCGATAGAAGAATTAAAAAAAAGGCTGATAGACAAATTAGGAGCCAATACGGAGGTTTATCTTTTCGGTTCTGTCGCGCGGGGGGATTTTGCGCGGTCTTCCGACATAGACCTCCTTGTCCTCATAGACGGGGAAGTGAATAATTCGATTGAGGAAGAGGTATTCGACCTTGCCTATGATGTGGAGCTTCAATGCAATGTTGTATTCGGAATAGTCGTGTATTCAAGGGATTTTTGGAATTCGCGGGCCGCAAGTTATATGCCCCTCTATAAAAACATAAAAAGAGAAGGCGCGCGCGTATGAATTATAGGGAGGAGCTTATCGCGTACAGGAGGGGACGGGCAAGGGAGGCCATCGAGGACGCAAGGATACTTTTTGACGGCAAGAGGTTTTATTCCGCCAGAAGAGTGATTACGGCGATTTCGTTAAATTCGAGGAGGAGAGAGTTCGGCAATGGCTTGAATTGGCGCAAGACTTTATCACGGAGATAGAAAAAGTTATTGAAGAAGAACTTTCCGGCTGTGTTGAATGAAAAACGGACACGCGCATTGAAATCCGCCCCCTTCACGCCCGAGGATTTCACGGAAGACAACCTTTTCGCAAGGGAAATATTGAAACAGGGGGTTGAGATTCAGTAAGAAATCCAATAGTCCTTGAACGCTTCTATAGCAAGAGAATTTATGGATAGCAAATACCTCGTCATAATAGATGTGGACAAGATACAGGATTATATCTTTGCCACGGGTAAGCTGAAGGAAATCCGGGGGGCCAGCGCCATCCTCTCCGATTTCAATGATTTCGGCGAGGTTGAAAGGAGATTAGCGCCATTTTGTGGCGAACTTTTATACTCCGGGGGCGGTAACGTAATGGCCCTATTTTCGGGAGTTGATGGGGAGGGGAGAGCAAAAAACTTCATCCTTTCGGAGATGGCGGAAATAAAAAAAACGACCAGCATAGCTACCCTGACGGGAATTGTTGAAAAGACATCGGAAGACGAAATAAAAGAAAAATTTGTGGAATTAGTCCTAAGAGCGGAAAGGCATCTTGCCCGCTGCAAGGAATCTAAATGGCTTGCCCTGGATTTCTTCCATTCTCCCCTCATCAAAGTCTGTGTTTCCTGCCGGAAATATCCTGCCGAAAAAAGGGATGGAGCTGATAGCAACACTTTGCTTTGTCGCGGCTGCTTCTTGAAACGAGCGGCAAGCTCTCGAAGCCGAATCTTTAAGCAGTTCTGCGAGTGGCTCAAAATAAAGCTGGCAAAGGAGCCCATGGGAGCGTGGAACCCGTCCGATCTTGATAATTATTATAAATCTTCGATAATGGAAGAGAGGGACCTCTCTCACATCGGCGATAAATCGGACGGCTATGTAGGATTGATTGTTAGTGACGGAAACAGAATGGGAGAAAAGTTAAAAACCGTACAAAATCAGGAAAAGTTTAAAGAACTAAGCCGCTTAATTAAAGAATCCTTGCGCGAGTCTTTGTTCGAGGCCATTGCCAGGGGATTGACGCCCGATGCATCAGGCTTTGTTCCGGTCGAATTCGTTTTAGTGGGAGGAGACGATCTTGTTCTTGTGCTTCCCACAAACCGGGCCATCAGAGTCGCCCAGGATGTATGCCGCATCTTTCAGGAGAAAACCAGAGAAGCCGGCTCGGAACTCTCAATTTCGTCAGGCGTGGCCATTGCCCGCTCCAAATTTCCCATCTCCCGTCTCCACAAAATTGGGGAAGATCTCCTGAAATCCGCGAAAAGGTTAAGTAATCAATACAAAACAGAAGAGAAGATAGAGGCAGGCTGTCTTGATTTCGCCGTTATTTCCACTGCGTCTTCCTCAGGAATACAAGAGATTAGGGAGAAGGAATACTCCTTTCAGCCTCCGAACCAAAACTTCAAAACGCACCGGCGTCCGTACAGGGTCTTCGACTCAAAAAACAACCCAAGCGAATTGATGGACCTCATCTCCTCCATCGAAACCCTTCAAAAAGAGAAATTTCCCAAATCCAGGCTTAATCAGTACTACAAGGCCCTTCTTTCTGGGGACAAAGATCAGCTCCTTTACGACCTGTTGCGCCTTACGGCCCGTCTCAAGGAAAAAGAGAGAAAGGTCTTCAATAATTCTGTAATTGAAAAACTTTCTATGAAAAATTTTTGGGTGGAAACAAGCGAGAATGCAGAGCAGGTATACAAAAACCCCATCTCGGATATTGTGGAGCTTTACGATTTTATACAGGAGAAGAAAAGCCGGCAAATGACAGAGATAAAGAATGTTTTTTTGAAAATTCAAATAACGCCCCGCACCCCCTTTCATATCGGCTCTGGATTGGGGGTGAGCGGGATCATCGACAAGGCGATGCTCAAGGATGCATCAGGTCTCCCATACATACCCGGATCAACTCTGAAGGGGCGGATCAAATACCACTACACCCGGCTTTACCCTTTGTTTCATTCGGACCCAATATGCATCGATTATGCTGCTTGTTGCGCGATTCCGGATGTCCGGAGTTGCTGCTCCGTATGCCGGATATTCGGTTCCAGGGCGCATCGAGGCGGCTTGGTGTTTAAGGACGCCCTTCAGACAAAACCCCAATTCAAAGGAATTCCTTCAAGACGGGTGGAATTTATGAAGACTTATCCTCCCTTTTCTCCATCCATTCGAATGGGGGTAAAAATCAGCCGGCGAAGGAGAGTGGCGGAGGAAAAAAAACTTTTCTCCATGGAGGTCTCTTCTCCCCAGTTGCCATACGAAACGGAGATCGCCGGGCGTCTTTTTTTGAAAGAAAAGGAATTCAATTTTTTTTTGATGGTCTTAAAGAGAATGGATAAAATAGGCGGAGGAAAATCAAGAGGTCTGGGCGCCGTGGAAATCACATTCTTACCTGAAACCAAGGAGGACGAACAATGAGGCTGAAGTTGGAATCTCCCCTTGCCCTTTCCGCCTCTCCATCGGGAAACATCAACCGTACTCTGGATTTTTTGCCAGGGTCGGCGCTCAGGGGAGCCCTGGCCTCCTCTTTTCTCGATAATAATGACCTCTCCCAGCCAAAAGCCAAGGAATTGTTCCAACGTCTATTTTTAAAAGAGGAAATTATTTTCGAGAACTTTTATATCGATGGCTCTCTTCCCGTCCCCAAAACCGCGCGCGCCTGCAAAGGCTATGGAGGATTCGCTTGTACTGGCAACCGGAGGCGTAAAGAAAACCATGGAGTAAAGGATTACCTGCTGCCTCTTTATGCTTATGGCAAGTCTGAAAATTCAGGCGTTTTATCGGATGAATGTTATATATGCCGTCTTCCCATGGAGCGCTTTTCCGGCTACTATGGATACAACTCCAGGGATGGCTATTTTTTTCAGACCCCGGTTCCCCGCCGGGAAATAACCCGGACCGGGATTCACCCCGCTACCCAGACCGCCTTGCCTGGAGTTCTGTTTACGGTCGAGGTAATTAACGAGGAGAGTGTATTCGACGGCTCTATTAAAGTATTGGATCATACCCTCGATGAAGAGTTAAAAAAATATATCAAGAGTAATGTATACTCTATTTTGGCCTGGGAAAAACAAGGGGTTTGGGCAGGGCCAGGGTCATCCAAGAGGATCTTTCAAGCCGCCTATGGACGCTGCCTTCCGTGGAAGAGAGGTTTAGTGGTTTAAACAAAAAAATAAGAGACTTTTTTGATTCCCACAATATCTCCGCCCCATCCCAGTCATTTTCCATAACTTTTGCCTCGGATGCCCTTTTAAAGGACAACTATGGAAGGTTTGTGAGCCGCTTGGAACCTGAAATGATATTGCCTGCACTGGCCGGAAAGGTCAGCTTGGTTTTTTCCTGCTGCTCCCTCACTAAAGTCTCTGGTTGGAACCAGGCATGGAGCCTTCCCAAAAGAGATGAACTGGCTTTGGCAAAGGGCTCGGTCTTCCTTTTCGAATCAAGTGAAAATTTGCAGGCCGCTGAGATCAATCAACTGATAAAGGAGTTGTCTCTATTGGAAACGAGAGGTGTCGGCTCCAGAAGGAACGAAGGATTCGGGAAGGTCATGATCTGCGATCCCTTTCACTAGGGGGAGATCACATGACTCCGGGCTTAATCAGAGAGATATACTTCAGGGAAATCCTCATGAGAAGAAAGAAAACCTATATGGACGAAGCAGAGCGGATCGCCAACGATTATCGCATTTCCGATGAGCTTTCCACGAGTCAAATAAAGGGACTGACTCGAACCGCCCATTCCCTTTCCAGAATTGATGACCTCTTTCCCTATTTGGAACGGAAAGAGAAACGATCGGAATCGGGAAAGGGTTGGAGTAAAGAGTGTCCAGGTAAATCGTTGGCACAATCGATCCGCGAGTTCATCGATCGCCAGGTCCGCTCCGATGCCGACGCAATCAATACCCTAAGCCAGGATTTACCAGTTGAAAACCAGGAACTTGCAAAAATTAAGGAGGAGGCCGGAATTATTCTGACAAGGGAGTTTATGGAATACCTTTCCGGTTGGGCCGATATTCAGGCAGAGAAACTTTTAGGCTAAAAAAAAGGGGGGGCCATGTTTGGAGTCCTAAAAAACAGATATGTCATTCAGGGGAATATTGTTTTTAAAACCCCCTTACACATTGGAAGCGGAGAGAGCGGAACCCGGACCGACTCCCTTGTGGTCAAATATTTCAATGGAGAACCCTACATACCAGGCTCTTCCTTCAAGGGCGTGTTGCGCGGCACCTTGGAAAGAATAGCGCCGGTTTTGGGCCTGGACTCTTGTCTCCTTTACTCCGGTTCTGAATGCGGGAAAGTCATTAGAGAGGAAATCGAGGGAAACTCCGATTTGAAAAAAATGGTTGAAAATTTGCCTGACGGAGAGGAGGTCTATATGAAATACCTGCTTGAGGAAGCCAGGAAGAACCGGGGATTGTGCCGCACCTGCCGCCTTTTCGGCTCCCCTTACATGGCCTCCAGGATTTATTTTGATGATTTACAAGCGGATAACAGCGTAGGGAATCTTCGTTATGAAGTTCGGGATGGGGTGGGCATAGACCGGGACACGGGAACCGCGGTGGAAGGTGTGAAGTATGACTATGAGGTTGTTCCCCAGGGAATAAAATTCAGCCTCCGGGCGCGGATGGAAAACGCCGAGGACGAGGACATCCTCCTTTTGGCGGTCGGTCTGCGGGAATTGACGGAAGGGATAAGGATGGGGGGGATGACTTCCAGAGGGCTCGGTTCCTGCAAAATTGAAGGCCTGGAAATTACTGAGTTCTTGCTGGAAACCGAGGAGGGCAAGAAAAAGTTCTGGGCTTACCTGGCCACGGGAAAGTTGCCGCCGGGAGCCATCAAGGGCGAAACCTTTATTAAGGAAAGAATCCTGGCGGCTTTCCCGGAAACAGGGGAAAAGGAGGCGAAGCCATGCTGAAGGAAATGATTAACGAATGCCGGATCACCTTTTCCCTCAAAACGGAAGGTCCGGTCCTGATTAAAAAACCGATCAACAAGAATGAGTGCACCGAGGATGAGAAGCGGTATTACCAAAACATTTTTGGCCTGGGACAAAATGACCGGCTGCCTGATGCCTTTTTCGTCCGAACACTGCGCCAAGGCCGACTTGTCCCCTACGTGCCCGGCAGCTCCTTGAAAGGGGTCATGCGGAGCCACGCGGAGCGAATCGCAAGGACCCTCATGCCTTCTTCCGGCACGGATGAGTCGACTCTGGGATGCTGCGACATCTTTCAATCCGGGGGTCTTCAAAAAGGAGAAGAGATCGCTCAGGACTTGGCCTGCTCCTCCAAGTTTCAGCTTTATAAAGATTATGGAAAGGGGTTCCCGCTCAACGGGGAAGATGTCTATCGCTCCTCCTGCCCCGTGTGCAAGCTCTTCGGGAACGGGTTTCTCCAGTCCAGACTCCTTATCCCGGACGGATATAACCACGTCTACCATGATGCACAGGCATCCATCATAAAAAATTCTAAGCCCCAAAACATTCGATTATCCAAACGGGACGGCGTGGGAATCGACCGTTATACCGGAGGGAATGTCTCTGGCGTGAAATTTGATTTCGAGGTGGAGGAAAACGCCGTTTTCCGGTTCAACGACATTGTAATCAAGAACTTCGACCTCTGGCAGCTTGGCCTTATAGGATATTTATTTCAGGATTTCAAGGAACTGTTGATCAAGATCGGCTTTGGGAAATCCAGGGGGCTGGGGACGGTGAGCGGTTCCGTTGAGGGGATGAAGGTCATCCATTACGGACAGAGAAAACCATCCGAAGGGAAAATAAGCGGCATTTTCCACTTTCTAAGAAAGAGCGAGTATTACACGAAAGAGGAAAAGGAGATGACGGGAGGAGAGGTAGACCTTCCTGCACTCACAACACCGGCTTCCGAGGGGTATCGGCGCATCTGCTCCTTTAACAATAAACAGGCGGAGAAGTTTCTCGCCTCCTGCTGTGAAACCTTCAGTAACGGTTCGGATACGGGCTACCTGAACGGCAATCTTTACAGAATACCGTTGGAGATGAGAAAGAGCGCCCTGGAAAACATCAAGGGAGAGGCCCTCGAAGAAGCCAAGAAAAAAGAGGAATCTCCGGTGGAAGAGGAAAATGATCATGGGTAAAGCAGGTCAAAAAAAGCTGACCGAAAATGAGCTTACCGAACTTCTCTCCGGTTTTAAATTTGAATTTCTCTACCTGGAGTGCGTGGAGGAGGCCAGGCTGGAGCATTTTCAGTTTGACGGCAGCGGATTTACCTTGCGCGAAGGGACGGTATCCTCCCTGAATAATTGGCACAGGGGGGCCGCCTTTGGACCGGAACGGGAGGTCCGTTGGGAGAGGACAGGAGAGCCTTATTACAACACACTTTTCCTGACGGAACCGGATCAACTCTTCCCGGAGGGGTGGGAAGTAAGGGACCTTTCGGATTTTGAAAGCGAAACAAGGGAGTTCTTCCTCTGGGGTGGTTACAACAAGGAACTGAAATGTTGGGAAGAAGGGAGTATTCCCAAAGCCCTTCACTATCCGCTTGATTCTGAAAAATCCCCCTCTCCCCGCCTCCAAATCAAGGAATACAGCCGCCTCTATTGGGAAGGGAACCAAGTGAGGGAAGAGAGCTTCCACCGTTTTGTGAAACTTTTTTGAGGAAATGAAGGCCCTATGCCGACGCCCTTTATTAATCCTTATAACTTTGTTGCCTATGATCCGGATGAGAAGAGGATAAAAAGCCAGAGAGATTTCTCCATCCTGGGCCATGACCGCTTTACCGGAAATTCCGGCCGCCTTACGTGCCGAATCGAAACCCTCTCGCGGCTTTTTGTTGGATCCAGCGGGCAGACAAGGAACACCTTTAACCGCCTGGCCGCCGGAACCAAACCTGGAATCCAAGGCTCTTCATTGAAGGGAGTAATTCGTTCCGTGGCCGAGGCTCTTTCCAGCAGTTGTTTTTCCATGTTTTCCGGGAACTACACGTATAAGGTTAAAAAAGACTGTTATAAGACTGCTGATCACACCTCATGCATCGACAAATTTTACTTAAAGACAAAATGCGGACTCAGCGGCAACTCAGGGCTGTGCGCATGCTGCCGGTTATTCGGAAACTCCACGGATAATGAAGAAATAAAATCCTTTGCCGGGAAGGTTGTCATAGGCGACGCTCCGGTAATCGGGGTTCGCGCTAAAAATGGCGCGATAATACCCGCCAATGGGAACAACTTGTTCGAGGACGCTTATAAGTCCGCCCACGCCCTCTCCACTCCCAAACCCCATCACGAACCGTTCTATTTGAATAATAATAACCGTATCAAGGGAAGAAAGTTTTACTACCATCATGATCGGGATAAGCTTCCAAATAGAGGGCAAAATCAGGATAAAATCCAATTAATAAAGTCCCAGGTTGTTTTTGAGTTCACCGTTGAGTACCGGAATCTCTCTCCGCAGGAACTGGGCCTGCTCCTGCTTGCCCTGAAATTGGACGATGGTTGCGCCCACAAAATCGGCCAGGGGAAACCCCTCGGCCTTGGAAGCGCGAGGATCACAATCGAAAAATTGGAAGAATTTTCGCCGGACCGGTATAAGAAAAAAGGGAGCAAGATGGTGGAGGTCAAGGACAATGCGCCGGCGGACGCTATCAAAGGTTTTATTGATCAACTTAAATCAGATGAAAATGTTCATTTTTTTAAAGCAGGCTGGGAGGAATTGAAGGCCATTCTTAAATATCCCGCTATAGGAAAAGTGGAATATCCGAGGAACAATTGGTTTAACTCCAATGGAAAAGCGCCGCTTCCCGTCCCGGCGGATGTAGCGAAGAGCAGTCTCATGAAATGAAAGGAACTCCATAATGAAGAACACACTTCTCATCACAACCGTCGGAACTTCCCTTCTGGAAAAGCTAGGCCGTGAAAAAATAAAGGTAAAAGGCGCCTTAGAAGCTAACGCTTTTTTTGATAGCAACCTTTACAACAACATAGAGGATTATTGCAGTAAAAACAAGACTGCAGATGCGGAAACGACATATACGGCAGAGTGTAGCGACGTAACAGGTGTTGTAAATAAGTTAAAGAGTTTGTTGAATTATCCCATCGCCCTCCCCGCTGAAATCGCCAGCCTGTCGAAACTTGCCCCAAATAAAGATAATGACAAGGTTGTCCTGCTCTACTCCGACACGCCGGAAGGGGTCTTCTGCTCCGTGGTCCTGGAGCAGTATATTAAGAATAAGATAGTCAGTGCTGTCTGCAGGAAAAAGATAGCCGGTCTCCAGTCGGAAGACGCGAAGAAATTTCAGAGCACAGGCCTGCCCAATTTGGCGGAGGAAATGGCTGGACTGATCAACTCCAATAAGGCTTACAGGATAACGCTCAATGTCACGGGAGGGTATAAGGGAATAATCCCCTACCTCACCCTCATGGGGCTTTGCGGTGAGGATATGCGGATGGTCTATCTCTATGAAGAGAGCGATGGCATCATCGAAATCCCCCCCCTTCCCTTTAATCTGGATTTCGCGCTATGGAATGACAACAGGGCCTTTCTTCAAACCTTGACAATGGTGAAAGGTATTTATAAGGACAAAGCGCAACTGCCGGTATCGGATAAGTTCAAGAGCCTTTTTGAGGTGGCCGCAAGCGGCGCGATTACGGCCACCGGTTATTTCTCTTTACTGCAAGGGCTTTATTCCACGGCCAAAGAGGAAAAGGCCCTGTCCGAATTCGGCAGGGGGTACATCCTGGCGGAAATGGTCCGTGATGTGGATAAAAAGAAGAAGCTCAAGGCATGGATAAATAATTCCCAGAACATCTGGTATGGCGACAACATCCCCGAGACCGTGGACCATTCCAGAGGCCACTGCCAGCGGCTCCTTGAACTGGCGGCGCAAATTATTAAACCCATTGAGGCAAAGAGTAAAGTTTCATTTTTCACTGACGATGAACTGGTGGTCTTGAATCTCGTCCTCTGGTTTCACGATATCGGACACTCCGGCAGGGAGGCGACCAAGGGATTTAATGATAAAACCATAGAAGCATTGCTGGCAGGGAGTGACTTGCCGACAGGCCAGGAATTCATTGACATCTCCGATTTTCCCACTGTCAACCGGGACCTGCACCATATCTTGGGGTTTATCGAGGCGCTGAGAGACCAGGAATCAAAGACGTTTTACAGGTTCAAGGATAAAGCAGATGAAGCAATCGATGGTTTTTTGCATACGGATTACCTGAAAGCCGCCATTTACGCCTATCTGTACCACCGGAAAACAATGTTGAAAATTAAAAATGGCGTGGCAAGCTCGGCATATACATTTGAACCTTTGAATATAGAGCCTACGCATAAATAAGAAAAAGTCTTTTAAATCAACAAGGTATTCTTTTTTATTGGATAAAAAAATTGTAAAAATTTCACCTTCCATGCTTATGCTCATTTACAGGCATGGCTATTTTACAGGCCGTTA
>JACRGO010000025.1 GCA_016212295.1 Nitrospinota bacterium
CAAAAAACTCCTGCACCCTTAATGGCGTGTGAGATATGGTAGAACAAATTTACCGTGAATACCCTTTTCCCTTTAAGGCCGTAAATGCTACACTATGTCAAGAACATATATCAGGAATCCAGGAGGCCAGGAGAAAACTAGAAAGCTAAGAAAAATAAAGAACTTTAATATTGCTTTTGAAAAATTTATAGTTCGTGTAAATTCGTGGCCAAACTATTTTCTAACAACTAAAATTCCATGAACCCCACAAAAAAATCTGGACGCGCAAGGGTCCCAAAGGCCGTGGTGTCCGTAAACCCCGGCGCTTCGGCAAACGAGGCATACAACATCATCATCGCCCGCGGCCTCTTCCCGAAAATTCCCTCGCTGGTAAAAAGCATCCAGGGCAAAAAGAGGCTTAAGATTCACCGCGTGGCCGTGATCACCGACTCCACCCTGAGAGCAATATACGGAGAGCGGCTTTCCGCCATGTTCGGAGGAGATTCCTGTCTCCTTCACGTTCCGGCTGGAGAGGCCAGCAAATGCCGCGAGATGAAAAATTATCTGGAGGACAAACTGGTCGAGGCCAAGTTCGGGCGGGACTCGGCCATAATCGCCTTCGGGGGCGGAGTGGTCGGCGATCTGGCCGGGTTCGTGGCCTCCACCTATTACCGGGGGATTCCATATTTTCAGGTCCCGACCACAATAATTTCCCAGGTTGACAGCTCCATAGGCGGCAAGACGGCCATTGATCTTCCCTCGGGGAAAAATCTGGTCGGCTGCTTTTACCAGCCCAAGGGGGTGTTCATGGACGTTGACCTGCTGGACACCCTGCCGGAGGTGGAATTTGTAAACGGCCTTGCTGAAGTGGTCAAGCACGCCATGATCCGGGACAGAAAATTTTTTGAATTTCTTGAGGAAAACGTTTCCCGCATTCTTTCCAAGGACAAGAAAGTTCTCGTGGAGATGCTGGGAAATAGCTGCGACATAAAGGCTGACGTCGTGAGCCAGGACCTGAAGGAGACCAATCTCCGCAAGATACTCAACTTCGGACATACGGTGGGACACGCGCTGGAAACATTGAGCGGCTACGGACTTCTCCACGGCCAGGCGGTTTCGATCGGCATGGCGGCAGAGGCATACATCTCATTGAAGGCCGGATATCTCGCCCCGGAGAAATACACGAGATTGTACAAGCTGCTCCGTAAATTCGGATTGCCAACAAAATTTCCGTCTAAAACGCCGCCTGAAAGGATCGTGGCGGCAATGGGACTGGACAAGAAAAATGAAAAGGGCAGGGTGCATTACACCCTTCCCTCCGGTATTGGAGAAATGAAGAGGGTCCACGGCAAATACGGCATTCCGGTGAATATGTCCATTGTGGAAGGGGCGCTAAAGCAACTGGCGCGAAATTCTGATGGGGCATGAAACATTCGTGAACTAACTATAGCAGAAGGATGAAAATCCCCCTTGGTCCCCCTTTTCCAAAGGGGGAATTTTCCAATCCCATTTTTTTTAAAGGGAAAATGTAGCTACTCAGGCACAAAGACCAAAAGGCAACATAGAATTCCCCCTTTGAAAAAGGGGGGCAGGGGGGATTTAAAAGGATTTTCAGATGAAGAAATTTTTCGACATAGCAGTGAAGGCCGCCAGGGAATCCGGCAGGATACAGATCGAGCGGAGCAAGCACATTGGAGAGGTCCGCTGCAAAGGCGATATAAACCTGGTCACGGAAGTGGACCTGTTGTGCGAAAAGACCATTAAGGAGATAATATTAAAGGAATTTCCCGGCCACTCCTTTTTAGGTGAAGAGGGAGGGGAGGGGGGGGCGGCAAACGCGCCTTTCAAATGGATTGTGGACCCGCTTGACGGCACTACCAATTACGCCCACGGGTTCCCGGTGTATTGCACATCCATCGCCCTGGAGGCGGAAGGGACGGTGGCCTTGGGAGTGGTTTTCGATCCAACCCGCAACGAACTTTTCACCACCGAGCGCGGCAAGGGCGCGTTTTTGAACGGCGAAAGGATTTCAGTCACCCAGCGTGAGAATTTGATTGAGTGCTTGCTTGCCACCGGGTTCGCGTATGACGTTCGTGACACCAAGGTGGACAATATCGAAAATTTCACCAGATTCATCAAACGAGCCAGGGCGGTCCGCAGGCCGGGTTCCGCCGCCCTGGACCTGTGTTATGTCGCGTCCGGCAGACTGGATGGATATTGGGAAATGAAGCTTCGCCCATGGGACTCAGCCGCCGGGCATCTCCTGGTAATTGAGGCCGGTGGGAAAGTGACCCTCTTTGACGGGAGTGAATATTCCATATATACTCCAGAAATCCTGGCCTCAAATGGCCGGGTCCACGACAGCATGGTGGAAATCTTAACCCGGACAAAGTCTTAGAAAACCACAGATTACGCGGATTACACAGATTTTATAAAAAAATAATCTAATCTGCGCCTTCTGCGTAATCTGTGGTTTAAAATTTTCATAAATGAATTTGTGGCTTCATGTTTTTTTAGGAAATCTGAAATGATCGGAAAAGAAAAATTGAAACTGTTGGTAGTGGATGACGACCCTGACGTCGTGGATATGTTGAGCGCCTATCTTTCCGGCCACGACATGGAAATCACAACCGCGGAAAACGGCGCGGAGGCGTTGAAGAGGTTGAAGGAAAAGGAATTCGAATTGGTCATTTCGGATGTAATGATGCCCGAGATGAACGGCATAGAATTGTTGAAAAGAATGTCCAGTGAGCACCCGGATGTGGCGATTATAATGCTCACGTCCATGGATGAAACCAAGCTCGCGACCCAGGCCATGCAAAGCGGCGCTTTTGACTACATCCTCAAGCCGGTGGAATTTTCACAATTGAATATTTCCATCTCCAACGCGGTGACGAAGCAAAGGCTCATCCAGGAAAACCGGGCTTACAAGGAGACCCTTGAAAGAATGGTCAAGGAACAGAGGGATGTGATTCAACAGCAACGGTCCCAATTATTACAGTCGGACAAACTATCCTCGCTTGGCATGCTCATTTCCGGGGTATGCCACGAAATCAACAATCCATTGGCCTTCATCAACTCGAATCTGCAGCTCCTCGAACTCTATTTTGGAAATCTTAAGAATGCAATGGATGAATACGCCAGGGAGCATCCGGATTACAGATTGAAGAAGATGACCATGGAAGAGGCGGCGCAAAACATCAAACGGATGCTGGACGATTCCCTGCAAGGCGCCAACAGCATCAAGGGAATAGTGAGTGATATCATGGGTTTCAGCAGGAAGGAGAGCGATGAAAGAAGGGCCTTTTGCGTAAATGATTGCATAAGGAAAACTCTCCACATGGCCCGGTTTATATTGAAAAACAAGGTAGCGGTCCAAGCCGGATTTGGGCCGGACCCCCTGGAGGCCCTGGGCCAGCCGCAGAAAATGGGCCAGGTCTTCATGAACCTTTTCCATAACGCCGCTTACGCCATGAGGGACAGGCCGGCCTCAACGCTCACCATCACCACGCGAAAGGAACCCATTTCAGGCGGCCATGGAGAAAGGATTTTCATTGAGGTCAAGGACAACGGGGCCGGGATTCCGAAGGAAGTAATGGAAAGGATCTTCGATCCTTATTTCACCACCAAGCCCTCCGGGGAGGGGACTGGTTTGGGGCTTTCCATTTCAAGGAATATAGTTGAGGACCACGGCGGGGCAATGAGTGTGGAAAGTGAATTGAACAAGGGCGCCAGCTTTATAATCACCCTTCCCGTCCACAAAGATTGAGTAAAATCTAAGTTTCAAATTTCAATTGCCAAATAGCAAATAAATCTCAATAACCAAAATTACAAAGAACAAACAAGAAAAGGGAATTGTTTTGGACATTCAGCAATTGCTATTTGTGATTTATTTGTAATTTGTTATTTGTCATTTGAAATTTTGCTTCCCCTTTCCTTTTTTTTGCGGTGAAGCCAAGCCATATAATTCGTGGTCGGAAAAATTCGCCGAAGACGTTAAGTTCATAGTATAGGAATTTCCATTTTTAATCTTTAAAAATCAAATAGATATATAAATCACACACCCCTTGATCCCCCTTGCCAGGGGGGAATTTCTAAGTTATTCCCCCTTAAAAAAGGGGGTCAGGGGGATGTCAATTATTTCCTGCTTTTGCGTGTCCGCACACAGACAGGTGGTTTCGGCAAAGCCGCTCAATGTTCTATTATCAGTCCGCCAGAAGGGCGTTAAATTCAGGCGTGCTTCGGCTTTTCCTTGACCTTTCCAGCGGCCTCCAGCACTGCCTTGCGGATTTCCTCAAAAGCGGTTTTCTTGAACAGCGCTATGCTCATCGAGTGCTGATAACCGGCTGGAATTGAATTAAGCGCCAAGGCGAAGATGTCCTCTGTGCACATGGCGCAAAGGCAAAGGGACTCCATGCCGGGCAGCGCCTCCTCCATCGCTTTCTTGACCAACTCCTCATTCTTGTTCTTCATGTGGTCCATGCAATGCCCCAGGACCATGAATTTTTTTTCACTTCTTGGCAGGGGCCTTGAGTATTCCTCCATGCCGTCTTCCGTTTCCTCCAGTCCCTCGTCCATCGAATGTCCCCTCTAAAAAAACAAGTAAAGAGTATTCTACAATATTAACCTGGGAATTTACAGGGGAGAATTTGGCGGCAAGAATGAGGCGCGTCCGTTCTTGATTCTCATGGGCTACTACGAACGAGCGTGGATGCTTTTCACCTAAACTTTTTGAAAAGTTTAAGATAGGGGGCGGGACGCCCGCGCTACCTGGAAGTGTGCCAGGCATGTTCAACAGCTTTGGGGTGTAAGTCCCCTACACAACCTGATGGAGGTGAAGTGTTAGCGAAGCGCAAGGGCGTCGTCGCGAGGCGGGGTCTGAAGGAAGCGTGGAGCAAAGCCGCGACCTGATGAACAAGAACCGGATATGAGGCAGTCCTGGTCGGACGAGTATGCTTCTGGACACGAAGCCCAAATCCATCAAGGGCCTTGGCTGTAAATCCGGCGGGAGCGCGGTGAAGGCGGTTGAGCTTACCCTGGGAGGTCTGCGCTATGTCCCGGAATCGGGACTGGGACGGCCGTGAGGCTGTCCGGCCGTAGCGTAGAAGTCAGCAGCGGGCATAGCGCCTGGCAGGAAACAGGGAAGGCCCGAACGGTGCCTCCGACAAGGTCGGGGGTAAATGGCGGGGATGGAAGGAGGCGATTCTCATGAGTGTCAAACGGCGGAAAATCCAGATTGGAACTGGCCTTCAAGACGGAGGGCGGGGGTGAAGCCCCGGAGACCGCTAATGAAGGGACCGTGACGCTCAGGACGGAGCGAGGCTCTGGAAGCCCGGCGGAAGTTGAATCACTGATGGAGAAGGTATGCGAGCGCGCAAACCTGATACATGCGTATCGCAAGGTCAAGTCGAACAAAGGGAGCCCCGGCGTTGATGGAATGGGAGTTGATCAACTATCAGGATACCTCGAACGACACTGGCCGAGGATTCGAGTTTCATTGCTGGAAGGGAGCTGCAAGCCCAAGCCGGGGGGCGGTATGCGCGGCACTGGCCGCCGCCTCCTCGAAAGGGCCGTGGCGGATGGCCCATAGCAAGGCCATGCAGGCAGCTTTCCCTGACTCTTTCTTTGAGGAACTCGGTCTACCCAAACTGGTGATTGGATAGACGCTTAACCAGCCGAACCGCCGTGGTACGGACCCGTACGCCCGGTGGTGTGACAGGGAAAACCCGCGAGGGTCAACCTATGTCGATTTGCTCCCATTCATTCCACTATTCCATCTTTCCAACATTCCAACAAAACGCCGCCATTACTTCCTACAACCTCTTCTCCCTCATCCTGAAAAATTTCATTATCGGCTCGATATAGGGCTTGTCCGTGAAGATATCTATCTTGTCCATGGACATGGAGCGGAAGAGCTTGTCCCTCTCCTTTAATTCCCGCTTATACAAAGCGGCGAATTCCTTTCTGGCGGCTGGATCGGAGGTGTCGACCACGATCCGCTCCCCGGTCTCAGCGTCATGCAGTTCCACTAAACCCACGTCCGGCAAGGTCGTCTCCCTTGGGTCGGTGATGGTGATTGCGATCAGGTCATGGCGCTTTCTGAATATCCGCATGGCCTTTTCGTGTCCCTCCGCAATGAAATCAGAGATAAGAAAGGAAACCGTCTTCCGGCGGCAGACCTTGGTCAGAAATTCCAGAGGCGCGGAAAGGTCGGTGCCCCGCTTTTCATCGGACCTGGGATCATGGGAGAGGATGGTCTTGATGACCCCCCACACGTGCGACCTTCCTTTTTTCGGCGGGATGTATTTCTCTATCCGGTCGGAGAAGACGACAAGCCCTACTTTGTCGTTATTCTTGATGGCCGAGTAGGCGAGGATGGAGGCGATGGTCGCGGCGCGGTCGTTCTTCAGTTCTCCCACTGATCCGAATTCGCCTGAGGAGCTGACGTCCACCATGAGCATCACCGTGAGTTCCCGCTCCTCCCTGAAGGTCTTGACAAAGGGGGCGTTCATCCTGGCGGTCACGTTCCAGTCAATGGCGCGGATGTCGTCTCCTGCCTGGTACTCGCGCACGTCCTCGAACTCCATGCCCCGGCCCCGGAAGGCGGTCCTGTACTCACCCGCCATGATGTCGTTGACCAGGTAATTGGTCTTGATCTGGATGCCGCGTATTTTCTTGAGGAATTCAGGGGAGATCACGGGACTTCGATCCTATCGAAGATTTTCTTTATGGCCGCGTCAGGCGACATCTCTTCAGCCTCCGCCTCGTAGGTAAGGATGACGCGGTGGCGGAGGACGTCGAATCCAATGGTCTTCACGTCCTGCGGCGTTACGTATCCCCGGCCCTGGAGGAAGGCGTGGGCCCTGGCGGCCCTGTTGAGGTATATGCTGGCCCTTGGGGAGGCGCCGTATTGGATCATCCCCTCAAGCTCGGCCAGGCCGAAGGATTTAGGGTCGCGCGTGGCGAAGACCACGTCCACTATATATGCCTCGATTTTTTCGTCCATGTAGATTGAGGAGACCGCCTCGCGAGCCTTGAGGATGTCCTTGGGGTCTATGACGCCATGGATTTCCGCCGCTTGGCCGGTTGCCATCCTGCGCATGATGCTGAGTTCCTCGGCCTTGGCCGGGTAGGTGACGCTTAGCTTCAGCATGAAGCGGTCCACCTGGGCCTCCGGCAGTGGATAGGTCCCTTCCTGCTCTATTGGGTTCTGGGTGGCGAGAACCAGGAAGGGTTTTGGCAGTTGAAAGGTCTGGTCCCCGATGGAGACCTGTTTTTCCTGCATGGCCTCAAGGAGGGCGCTCTGCACCTTCGCGGGCGCCCGGTTGATCTCGTCCGCCAAAAGGATATTGGTGAAGACCGGCCCTTTCCTGACCGTGAATTCCGAGGTCTTGGGCTGGTAGATCTGTGTCCCGATTAGGTCGGCAGGGAGGAGGTCCGGCGTGAATTGGATCCGCTGGAACTGGGTCTGGATCGCCTGGGAGAGGGTCTTCACCGCCGTGGTCTTTGCGAGTCCCGGCACCCCCTCCACCAGCACGTGTCCGTCGGATAGCAGGCCGATGAGGAGCCTTTCGATCATGTAACGCTGGCCCACGATCACCTTGTCGATTTCTCGCAGGAGATCGGCGATAAACCGGCTTTCCTGCCGGACCATTTCAGTTATTGCCTTTACGTCCACTGTTGTAAGCCTCCTTTTTTAATGTCTGAATTTTCTGTTTTTTTGGATGAAGCAGGATTGTTTATGACAACGTTTAAATGATCCCCGCCGCAAGCAGCAAGGTATTTGTTGTAGATTTTTATAACATCCCCCTTTGTTAAGGGGGAATATCTCAAAAATTCCCCCCTGGCAAGGGGGAATCAAGGGGGGTGTGCTTCATATATCTATTTGATTTTAAAAGATTAAAAATGGAAATTCCTATATTATGAACTTATCGTCCTTCGGGCGGACAAAAAAAAATTCAATAACATAATGATTTTTAGCGTTCACCCAGGTTAACGACATGCGTCAGTTGCCGTCTGAAGAGGAAAAAAGCGGAAAACCTACGATGCTATGGCAAAGGGCTTTGACTTTTGCTCAATAGCCTTTATAAGGTCCTGGACCGAATCAACATCTTTTTCCTCAAGAAGTGATTCTCCGCATTGTTCACAAACCCAAGCGGGCACACTTTCCAACATTAGATGGACCCCTTTTCGACCAATATGAAGAGGGGTGATGCTTTTTTTCATGTTACCTTGACACTGAATACATTTCATGCGGATATCCTCCTTTGGTAACCTTCCTCCCATTCGTTATCGTTTGGAACGTATGCTGTAATTATTGCCAAATATTCTTTTTTGGGTGAACAAAC
>JACRGO010000233.1 GCA_016212295.1 Nitrospinota bacterium
ATGATCCCCATTAAGGAAAGGGCAACTGTAATAAAAAGTCCCAACATCCATTGGATAATATCAAATCGCTTATTAGTTGATTCCTTGAGGTCGTTGGTCTGCTGCTGAGTGGACTCCTTGAGGTCGTTGATCTGCTGCTGAGTGGACTCTTTGAGGTCGTTGATCTGCTGCTGAACGCCTCTCTGTCCTTCCTCTAACCTTGCAAGTTTTTCAATAATCTCTCTGTCGGATATGCGAGGGTCGACTTCCACTGCAAGGACACTCGCGGAAGGATACATGGCGCAGAACGCGAGAGACAGAATAATGAGAAAGGCTTTCTTCATGGCTAAAGTTTAGCCGCAATACGTGAGGAATGTCAATTGGATTTCGGATCTCGAATTTTAGATTTGGGATTTTAAATCCTCCATCCCTTCACCGTTCGCCCTTCGCCATAATATTGGATCCCAAATCCGTGGTCTTTTTGCTTGGGCCAATTCACAATTCAAGACGCAGTCCCATTCAGACTATTTTTGATTTCGGATTTTTGATTTGGAATTTTAAATCGCCAATCCTAATTCACAAATCCGCAATCTCATTACAGGTCCCCGGCAACTCCCAATTGTCAATTGATGAATGCCCAATTTTCCTGTCAACTGACAACCGGAAACCGATCCCTGGTGTCTGGCAACCGCCTTTCTCACTGCCCCTGCCTCGAACGCATCGGACAAGCCAGAATATCCGCCAAGGCTCAATGAAGCACAGTAAGCATTGACACGCCCCATAACCCTGCTGTGTTGTCATCCTTCTTATCTGCCACATCAGGCCAGTTTGATTGGCGATTATAGTCCCATTATTCCCATTGTCTGTGTATTTAGAAATGGAGATTGTGCACCACAAACCCCCGATCAACCATACTATTTTCTTCCGGTGCTTTCGTTGCCTTGGTGGAAACGGGCTGAACCTGCATTTTGCAAAAGACCGGTGGAGTCAGTGGCAATGGCAAATACGTACCCTCCCTCCGTCTGAGTGCAACCCTCATTACACGCGGCCATATTGCCAATATATAAAGTTCCATCGTTTGATAAGGCAACTGAACTCCAGGTGCTGTCCGCATAGTTTGGATATTGATATGACCAAACCTCAACACCCGTTTTCATATCCAATGCGTGCAATTTTGCTCCTTCTGAACCTACATAAAGAATCCCATTGTCACCCAATGCTGGAGAAGAATAAAGGTCTCTCCCAATCGCATTCTGCCATAAGAGACCGGAACCGTCCGACTTTACCGCGTAAAAGACCGAATCATTGTTGGACTTGGTGCCGATGTAAACATTATCCTCATTATCAACGGCGGGTGTGGCGCGAAAGTGTCCTGCCATACCCGTGGGTGTAAACTGCCAAACCTTGGCTCCATCAGCGGCATTGAGGCAGTAAATCGTATCATTAATGGCAGCATAAATTTTGGATCCGTCCGCGGAAAAAGCCGGACTGGCAAGAGACTCATCGCCAGAACCCGCATAGGTCCACCTTGTATTGCCACTGGAATCCACTGAAACCGCCGCCGCGTTTCCAATAAAATAAATATTTCCATTCTTATCTATTATGGGGGCGTTGTATATGCCGGAAGTTGCGCTGTTTGTCCATTTTTCAGTCCCATCCGTCGTCAGGGCGTACAACTTGTCCACGCCGACATAAATCGTGTCATCGGATGCTATGGCAGGGCTGGCGGCGCCAATTTGCTGGACATTTGATGATAATATAAGGTGCGTCCATCTTATATTTCCTTTAGAATCAAGAGAATAGAGGTAAAGTTTTGAATTGGACGTGTCCCCTAATTGCCGGCCTTCCTCCACAACAAAATAAACGTTTCCTCCACTGTCAAGCGCCGCCGAGCCTCTTACCTCCTTCGAGCCTAGAGAATACTCCCATACCTTGGCAAGGGCTGAATCCAATTTGAAAAAATAATTGTCGGTTATCGGATTTCCGTACATCTTAACGGACGTTCCTATGTAGATATTATTATCCACCAGGGTCGGAGAGGCATAGTAAAAATAGCCAAACCCATGGGTAAAAGAAGAAAGCAAAGCGCCTCTTTCAATTGTAACTTTTTCATAAACACCTTCAATCTGTTCCCTTTTGCCTGCCGCGATTTTCACCGTCCGGGTCCCATTTTGAGGACTTTTAATGGTATAGCCATCCACATCTCCGAATTTAATTGTATATGATTTATCAGCGGGAACTTTTATCAGCTTCTTTCCCTTTTTGTCGGTTTTCATATTTTTTGCATTCAAAGTGAAAGAGACATTTCCGAGCATTTGGCCGTCCGTGTCCTTGGTAATAACGATCAATGTCCCATTTCCCTTCTTTGCATAAGCCCTGTCGCCAGAAAATGATGCATCCAAGGAAATGAATACAAAGAACAATAAAAAAACAAACGTTAAACTCTTTTTCATAATCTTTCCCCTTTTAAAAGTTATAGTTTGGATAATCAAAAGCTTGTTGCCTGGACCGGGGTGTAGCTATTGGTCGTGGTCCCGTTCCCGAACTGGCCCATGCCACCTACGCCCCACCCCCACACCGTGCCGTCGCTTTTCAGGGCAAGGGAAAATTGATAGCCCCTGGCGACGGCGGTAACGCTGGAAAGGCCGCTCACCTGGACCGGTGAGTATCTTATCGTTGTGCTTCCATCTCCCAATTGGCCCGAAGTATTGGAACCCCAAGCCCAAACCGTGCCGTCGCTCTTGAGGGCCAGGGTATGCTGGTGAGCACATGCAAGGGCCGTAACCCCGGTCAATCCTGTAGCGGCCGCGCTTGGGGTAAGTCTTTGACCCACCACAGTTCCAGTTCCATCCCCCAATTCGCCTGAAGTATTGGAACCCCAAGCCCAGACCGTGCCGTTCGTTTTTACGGCAAGGGAGTAGGTTCCTCCAGCGCCGATGATGTTCACTCCGGTGAGGCCGCTTACCTGCACTGGTGTGGAACGGCTGGTGGTTGAGCCGTCCCCTAATTGGCCCGAAGTATTAGATCCCCAAGCCCAGACCGTTCCATCGCTTTTAAGCGCAAGGGAATGGTAATATCCTACGTCAATAGCGACCACGCCTGTCAGACCGCTCACCTGCACTGGTGTGGAGCGGTTGGTGGTTGTGCCGTCCCCTAATAGGCCGGGGGCGAACCCATTATATCCCCAAGCCCAGACCGTGCCGTCGCTTTTAAGAGCAAGCGAATGGCCCATGCCGACGGCTATGGCTGTTATTCCGGTGAGACTTGTTACCTGAACAGGGCTGGAGCTGTTTGTCGTTGAGCCGTTTCCCAACTCACCAGCCCCATTATTCCCCCAGGCCCAGACCGTGCCATCATTTTTCAGGGCCACGGTAAAGCTCCACCCTCCCTCCATGGCGGAAATGCCCGTAAGCCCGGTTGCCACCTGAACAGGAGAGATGCGGTCCGTGGTTGTCCCGTCCCCCAGTTGTCCTGCGGCATTCCACCCCCAAGCCCAGATGGAGCCGGTGCTCTTAAAAGCCAAGGTGTGAAAATACCCCCCTCCTATTGATGTGGTCACCTTGGTATAGGTCTCGGACCTTACAGATTCCGAATTCCCGGCGTTATCCACGCTGAAAAATTTCAGAGTGGTTGTGGAAGAAATAGTGATGGCGGCGGAATAGACCGTTGAAGCGGTGGTGGGTATGCTTCCGTCGATTGTATAGTAGGTCTTGTTAGCAGCGCACCCGGAGCCTCCTGAATCGGAACAGGACAGAGTGATTGTTTGCGTGGAAGTGAAAGTCCCGCTTGAAGGCGAGGCCGCTGTGGTAGGCGCGGTTGTATCTGGAATGGTGTAGGTTGCTAACTTGACGGTCTCCGAATTTCCGGAGTTATCCACGCTGAAAAATTTCAGAGTGGTTGTGGAAGAAATAGTGATGGCGGTGGAGTAAGCCGGGGAAGAAGCGGTGGGTGTGCTCCCATCGGTAGTGTAGTAGGTCTTGTTAGTAGCGCATCCTGAACCGCCGGAATTGTCCGAACAGGACAAGACCACCGATTGAGCGGAACCATACGATCCTCCGGCGGGTGAGGCCGTGGTTGTGGGAGCGGTTGCATCGGAGATGGTATAGGTTTCAGTCCTGACCGCTTCCTTGTTTCCCGCTTTATCCGTGCTATAAAATTTTATGGTTTTGTTGGAGGAAACGCCGATGGTGTCGGGAGAAACCATGGCCGTTACCGTGGAGGACGTTAGAGGGTCCGTTCCGTCTGATGTATGGTATATTTTGTCGCAGCCTGATCTGCCCGTGTCCGAGCAAGTCAAAGTAACATTTAAAGCTGAGGTAAAGGTCCCTCCCGCAGGGGAGACAGTAGTTGTAGGGGCGATTGTGTCGATGGGGGTAGTGCTGGTTTCCGTCCCGCCGCTTGTGGACCCGCCGGAAGAACCGCCCCCGCTCGTGCTTCCTCCGCTTGATCCACCGCTGGTGGAACCACCTGAGCTTCCGCCACTGCTGCTCCCCCCGGATGATCCACCACTGGTGGAACCGCCGCTTGTGCTGCCGCCGGAACCGCTTCCGCCGGAGGAGCCACCGCTCGTGGACCCGCCGTTGCTGCTACCCGGATTCGTGGTCGTGATTGGGGCGGCTTTCAAGACAAAACTTCCTTTCGCCGCTTCCACCGCCTTGCCTGCTTTGTCTTTTACCCGTAGGGAGTATGTGTATGTCCCAGCAACCCATCCGGCGGTGGAAAAGTTGCCGCTATAGGAGGCAGAGTAGCCGCCCGGATACCAGGACGGAGGCGCATACTTTTGTGCCCCGGATGCGTCCGTCACCGCAAAGGTCATTTCAGATAAGCCGCTGGATGCCCTCCCATCCGCAAAATAATAAATAGCATTTCCCGCGACATAGGACAAGTATATTCCAGTAATATTTCCTGAAGGGTTGGCGGTATTTTCACCGTTGTTAATGCCGCCGTCCTTCACCGAGCCGCCGCTGTTATTCCCGCCACCGGCATAAACGCCATCACCTTTGGCGCCAGGAATAGTTATTTCTTGCGGCATCTTTAAAAGAAAGCTTCCCTTGGCAACCTCCCATGCCTGGCCGGTTTGATCCTTGACCCAAAGGGCATAAAAATACATCCCCCCTTCCTGCCATTTTGGGCCGGAAATGAGAAAAGATTCACCTGCGCGAGAGGAGGGGACCCATAGTTTTTTATAAGCCTCTTTACCGGATGGGCTTGCCACCAGGAATGTCATATTGCTAAGGGGTTGATTGTATATAGCCTCAACCGAGTAAGAAAGCTTATCTCCGTATGTATAACTGCCTTGGATGTCTGTTACAATTCCCGTCGGCGAAGATTTATCCCCACTATTTATCCTGCTGTCTCCCTGTTGGCCGCTTTTTCTTTTGGATTCGTCGTAGAGGATGATAACCGTTTTTAAAGATGTTACAAGGTTATTGTTGGGATCCCGGTAAAGGGCTTTGATTTTGAGTGGAACGTTATAGTTGACTGGCAATATTTTAGTGGTAAGCTCCCCATTATGATTTATAGATGAATAATCAATTGGAATGGTGGATTCTATTGAAGAAAATACGGTGGAACCAGCGCCGGTTTTTGGAGTAAGATCGGATACAAGAGTCCATTCTTCAGCCTGCACGGTTTCTGGTTTGCCGTTTCTGGTTACCTTGATAGAATATTTAGCGGTAGAATTTTCTGAAACTTTTTCCGGACCGATTATTTCAACTATTCCTGTATCTTCCGCATAGGCAGAAAATGTTTCCTGCGCTACAGATGTTAAACATTCTTTTGGGTTCAGGCGGCCACATGAAGAAACCAAATCTAACCCTTTACTAAAAAATCCTGCGGCTTTATTGCCGGTCGCAAGATTCACGATATCGAGGCCGGCACTGGCGCAAGCCATAGAGGCAGCTAAGGCTGCAACCGGCACTAAAGGACCGGAAACAGGAATTGCAATAGCTCCAAGCGCGCAACCAACAGCCCCAGAGATTTTAAATCCCCATTCGACCATATTTACAGTCGATTTCTCAATAAGATAATCCGAACTGATAAGCAGCCCGTTATCCTCCAAACGGGAAGAAGAGGTTAATGTCATGGATTGCAAGGATTTAAGGCTGTTAACATCAATAATAGTCGTGGCAGGACCAGCAGTGAGGTTTCCCTTGGAATCATAGAGGGATATGTCAACGGTGTTAGCCGTATAGTTGGAAAGTTTCGCCGTATACCCGCTGGAATCGGTATACGCGGCGGGGAGTCCATCATCCCCCAACGTGAAACTGACCCAACTTCCGTCCGCCTGGTTGGAAAGTGTCGCGCCAGTGATTTTCGTGGGGTTCCCGTTCTCGTCTTTTTCCGCCGTTACTCCCAATGCCTCCGCACCGGTGCTGAGGACGCCTATCACGGCAAAGGGACTTTGAGCGTCCTTTACCTCGAACATCTTGATGGTCTCATCCCCCACTCTTTCATAAACCCCGGAGACCTTTGTCTCTTTTCCTGGCGTTACCTTGACTGTCTTTTTCCCATTTTTAGGGTCCTTGATGGAGTACCCCGCCAGTTCACCGAATTTCACGGTATAATTTTTAGGGGGAAGGCTAAGCTTCATCTCCCCTTTCCCCTTCTTTCTCTCAACCGTGATCGATGCGTCGACCTTCGCCCCTTGGGAGTCAACGGACTTGACGATCAATGTCCCTGTTTTTCTCCCTGCCTCCGAGTCCCCATGAAACAAAAAAGCGCCCATGACCACAAAAGCCATCAGCGCTGAAATAAAAATAGTCCATTTTTTCATTTGCCCCTCCTTTTCTGGATAAAATGAAAATGTTAAAAAAAAACGGCTACGGCATGTCTGAAAAAAATCAAATTTAAATTATTGCTATTACCTGCCCAAAAAATAACTCGTAAAAAAGCCGAAGTTGCGATATTTTTCCTGCTTTCTGCATTTTACCCCGGCCACCCCCCTGCCTGTGCGTCGCACGCAGACAGGTCTCAAGAGGGGAATTAAAAGTCGTAATGTCTCAATTTTAGAGGAAGCCCAAAAATAAAA
>JACRGO010000234.1 GCA_016212295.1 Nitrospinota bacterium
GTAACAATATAATGGCCTGTTGAAAAGGCGCCGTCATATATAAATTCCCCTCTTGAGAGGGGTGGCCGAAGGCCGGGGTGTGTTAAGAATTTCTCCGGCTATTTGCTTGCAAGCCTTAATGTTTTTTTCAAGACAGCTTCTGAATTTTATTAACATGAATAGCGCAAACAAGGAAATGTAATTGTTTTGGATATTTGGCAATTGTAATTTTGGATTTATTTGTGATTTATTATTTGCCATTTGAGATTTTTTTTGTTCGCGGCGAAGCCTCGCCATATTCCATTAAATTTTAAATATTTTTGTTTAGATTTATTTCCTGGTCCTTCATGGTTTTGCTCCCACGGTTCCTGCAAATTTTTCTTCTGGCCCTTTTCGCGTCCCTTGCCGTTTCCAGCATGGCCCAAAAGTCCCCCACCTGGGACGAGACCCATTATCTTGGGATCGGCGTCTACCTGGCAAAGGAAAGAAGCTGGGACGTCCCTTCCGCGCACCTCCATCCCCCCTTGTCCTTTTACCTTAACAGCCTGCCCTTCCTGTTTTTGCGTCCTGACTTTTCCTGCTTCGAGAAAGGGCCTACCGGGGATTATTTCTCAGCCGTCAAAAGGGGGAATTGCCTGATGGAAAAAAGCGGATTAAAGGAGGACCACCTGTTATTTTATTCAAGGCTCCCCATGGTTTTCATAGGCGCGCTGCTAGGATGCTATGTGTTTATTTGGGCGACGGAACTATACGGCGCAGGCGGAGGACTGTTCAGCCTTTTTCTTTTTTGCCTATGCCCCAATATGCTGGCACACACACAGCTCATTACCCCGGATATCTGCCTCACGGCCTTTGGATTCATCGGATTTTATTATTGCTGGAGCGGGATCAAGACATACTCGAAGGGAAAGGCCGCCCTGGCCGGCCTCTTCCTTGGCCTTGCCCTCCTCTCCAAGTATTCGGCCCTGCTTTGGTTCCCGGTATTCCTTGCCGCAACTGCCTGCCTTCATTTAAAAGGATCGAATGTTGGAAAGATAAAAGCCTCGGCCCTGTTTTTAGGGATAATTCTTCTCGTTTCCATTTTTATTTTTCTGTTTGGGTACTTATTCCATGCTGGAGAATTTTTTTACGGCATCAATCTCCAGCACTCGCTGGTATCGCGAGGAGAACCGGCCTTCATGAAAGGAGAGGTCTCTCATTCCGGTTGGCTATGCTACTATCTATTCGCTTTTTTGATAAAGGTCCCGGTCCCAATGCTGGTTTTTCTTCTAATGAGGTGTTTTCTTTTTAAATGGGTCAAAGGCCCAAAATGGGTTGATACGGCTTTCCTCCTGCTCCCTGTCATTTCCTTTCTTGGAATATTTTCTCTCTTGAAAACCGTCAATATCGGACTGCGGTACATATTGCCCGTGTTTCCATTTCTCATGGTATGGGCGGGCGGACTGGCGGCCTTGAACATTTATAAAAAGGCTTACAAGAGAATTTTAAATTTATTCATCACCGTTGGACTCCTCTTTTACGGGGCAAGCGGCCTTTCCATCCATCCCCATTACCTCGCCTATTTCAACGAGATCATAGGAGGCCCGGAAAACGGATATAAATATCTGGTGGACTCCAACCTGGACTGGGGGCAGGACCTCAAGGGAGTGAGGGATTACATGGTGAAAAACGGCATAAAGGAGATCAAGCTCAGCTACTTCGGGACCGTAGATCCTATATTGTACGGGATCAATTACCGGGCTTTTCCAGGTAACATCGTTTTGGATAAAAAACGGTTGAGCGGGGAAATCGTCAAGGGGGAAATAGTGGGAATAAGCGCCACCAACCTTTATCCTGTCCACGCTAACCTGGAAAAGGTGGCGGAGCATTTCAGGAACAAGAAGCCCCTTGCCGTGATCGGGCATTCCATATTTTTGTATAAATCCGACATCGCAGCCCTTATGTCCTTTCCTGAGAAGTAGCTATATAGAACGCGGATAACGCTGATTATCGCGGATAAAATTTATTTGTAGCCGTTCACGGGTTCAAGGTTCAAGGTTGAAAGGTTTTTTTAGGGCATTCCACCTTGGTTATAGTGCCGCTCAATAAAAATCCGCGTGGGCACAGGATTTTCTAAAACCAGGAACCCTGAACCTGAAACCGTGAACGGTTACATTGTTCCATTAAAAAATTCAGGGGCTATTCATTCCTGGTATGCAGATCCGGCCTTGTACAACTCAATCCGCTTTTTAATGTCCTTCGCCAGATTTTCCTTCCCTGAGCCAAGCGCCAGTTCACAGGCGGTTGACGCCGCGCGCAGGGCCTCCTCGAATCGCCCCGCCTCGGCATAGGCCGCGGCCAGGGTATTAAGGACTTCCACGTTCTTTCCACCTAAGGCCGCGTTAGCCGACTCCGCAAGCAGGACCGCCTTTTTCCCATCGCGGAGATTTTTGTCCTTGGCTGTCGCCAATATCCAGGCTAAATTGTTCTCCACTTCCGGCCAGGATTTTTTAAGCCGCAGGGCCTCCTCGTATTCCCTTATGCTTTCAGCCGTTTTTCCCTGGGCGCTTAAAACCATTCCCATGTTGAGGTGCGCCTCCGGGTAGCCAGGCAGCAGCCTCAATGCCTCCTTTATATATTCCCCGGCCTCGTCCAATTTCCCGCTGTCCATTAAAACACGGCCAACGAAATTACAGGCAGCCGGAAGACCCGGATTGATTTCCAGCGCCTTGAGATAATGCCTGGCCGCTTCCACGGGCTGGTTCAGCGAGACCATGAGCTCGGCAAGGTTCAGCCGCGCGTTCAGATGCCGGGGCCAAACCCGGAGGGCCTCCTGGAAGTGTCTTGCCGCCTCCTCTTTCCGGCCCTGTTTGTTAAGAATCACCCCTGAATTATTATGGGAATCCGCCGCGAACCTGTCGCTGATTTCGATGCTCCTCGCGTAGTGCGCCTTGGCGCTTTCCAGGTTCCCTTCATTTAAAAAAATATTCCCAAGATTGTAATGGACTATGTCCTTCCGCGGGTCGGTCTTGAGCCATTGGACAAAAAAGACCTTGTCGTTTTTATGGTATATTCCGCGATTATAGGTGGCGCATGCGCAGAAGACCACCAACCCGGTACCGATAGCGGCGATGAATCGTCGCGCCATCGGGCGTCCCCATGAAAGGGAAGCCAGCTTAGCCAGGATGGCCGCGATTGCCAGGCCCGATAAAAAAGCGTACCGCTCGCAAAACTGGGTCTCCTGCCACAATATGTTGGCTGTCGGGAGCATGGCCAGCAGAAACCAGGCCGCCCAGAAAAGGGAAAATTTCCAGACCGGCCCCCGGGATCTTGCGGTCCAGATGAAGATCAAAACTGCAAGGATGCTGGTGAGGATGAATTTCGGCGTGGAGAACCAGACCTCAAGCGCAGGCTCGTACACCATCTCCCATGTGGGGACAAGGAACGCCTGGATGGTGTAAAAAACGGACCAAAGTGGCAGGAGAGGGTCTTGCATTATGACGGAAAACTCGGACCCGGCGAAGAGCCTGGACCGGATCAGGAAGTAGACGGCAAGTATGAAGACCAATGGACTGTGCCGCATGAGCCATCCTAAGGGCCGGCGATTGGATGGCCCGGGCGATAGTTTCAATAGATCGGCCAAGACGAATATGGCCGGAACGATAATCGCCTGTTCCTTGCTGAAAATGGCCCCGGCAAAGCCCAGCATGGAAAGGGCATACCACCCCGTCCCACGCCTTAAAAAGGAATAGACGGCGAAAATAATGATGGCCGAAGGGAGAAGGGTTTCCCTGCCTGATGAAATGGGGTAGACGCAGGAAGAGGCCACCGGATGCAGGGCAAACAATAAGGCCGCCAGCAGGGCCGGATACTTTTGTATTCCAAAAATCTCAAGCCGCATCAAAGCGTAAACCAGCAGACCGGTGGCCGCTAGCAAAACGGCGTTCGCAAGATGAAAATATTTCGGATTGTCTCCGTGCAGGGTCTTTTGAAAAAGCAGGGAGGCGCGGGTGATGGGCCGGTAATAGGGAAGCACCGGAAAATGACGCTCTGAAAAAATCCGCGCAAGGTCAGCCATGCCTTCAATCTTCTTCTGGCTCAATATGACTATACGGTCGTCATATATGAAATCGTTGCCCATGTGAGGAATATAGGGGACCACGATTCCAAGGGAGAGGAAACCAAAGAAAATGGCGTTGCGGCAAATTTTTTTAATAAAAGGCAAGCTCGTGAACATTTGTATTATCATTATATAGGTTGTGTTTTTTTTAATTCAATGGAATAATTTATATTACGTTAAAAAATTTGCGTTTTCCGCGCGAATTTTTTAAACCAATCGCATAGCGCAATGAGCCCATGAAAAAAGAAAAAATAATTATTTATTGCGACGGGGCGTGCTCCGGTAACCAATTCGACTCCAACAGAGGGGGATGGGGGGCGGTCATGAAGTACAAGGGCCACGCCAAGGAGATTTACGGCGGAGAAAAGAACACCACTAATCAGAAGATGGAACTGACGGCCGCCATAAAGGCGTTGGAACTGGTAAAGAGCAAGGACATCGATATAGAAATCTATACGGACAGCGCCTATCTGGCTAATTGCATGCTTCAGAAGTGGTATCTCCGGTGGCAAAAAAACGGCTGGCTAAACTCCAAAAAGGAGCCGGTAGCTAACAAGGAGTTATGGACCAGGCTTTTGGAATTAAAGGGAAAACATAAAGTGACTTTCCACAAGGTGGCCGGCCATTCCGGAGACGAGTTGAATGAGTTGGCGGACCAACTGGCTGCCAAGGGGATTGAAGAGGCGGGTAAAAAAAATTTTAATATTGGAATCTCGGAAGGATAATGAATTTTAAAGAAGCCCTGAAAAGCATTTCAAAAA
>JACRGO010000237.1 GCA_016212295.1 Nitrospinota bacterium
GCGACGTGGCCGCAAACAAAATAAATTTTTCTTGAATCATTCAACGCTGATTTTATTTCAAGCGGAAAACATAAATTACTGGACGTAATAATATTATCGAACGTTTTAATGCTTCGAAATTTATTTTGTTTGCGGCCACGCCGCGCTATGTTGGAATAATGGAAAGGTGAAAGGCGGGGTGAGGTTTGTAAAGGCATAGGGAACGGTTTGAAACCGTTCCCTGCTTTTTATTCGAGTCCGCGTTCTATTTTAAATTTTATAAATTTTTTCGTATAGCCTCCGGCAAACGGGTAGGCCGTCCCCCCCGATTGACGCATACAAGTTTGGCTGTCCCCTGGACTATTAATTTTCCGTCCCTTGGGCGTTCGATGCGGTGCGAGAAAGAGAAGCTGGCTTTCGTGATTCCGCCTATTTCCGTTGAGATATGCAGCAGGTCCCCGTAATAGGCGGGAGATTTATAATCCATCTCAACGCGGCTTACGGTAAAAAGGCAACCGGATTCCATTAATGCCGCTAAATCGATCCCTTTGTCCCGCATGAACTCCGTCCTGGCCCGCTCGAAATACCTTAAATAGTTGGCGTAATAAACCACGCCTCCGCAGTCGGTGTCCTCGTAATAGATACGTATTTCCATGTCACTATTACAAAAAAAGAATAATCACCAATGACCCGAAAATTATCCTGTACCATGCGAAGGAAATAAAAGTATATTTCTTGATGAACGCCATGAACCAGGCGATCACCAAAAGGGCCACAGCCATGGACACCATGAATCCGATAACCAGCGTCTTCCATTGGTGGGGATTCAGGGTTCCGAAATCCTTGAGGATGGAGTAGCCCGTGGCCGCGAACATGGTTGGCAGCGCCAGGAAGAAGGAAAACTCAACCGCTGCCGGCCGGTTCAGCCCGAAAACCAGTCCGCCAAGGATGGTCGCTGCGGATCTGGAAACTCCGGGTATCAGGGAAAGACATTGGGCGCAGCCGATCAGGAACGCCTGGCGAAAGAAGATGGCCTCCACGTTCCCTTCCTGGCTTCCAAGGTCTTTTCTGCCTTCTATAATAAGGATGGCAATGCCTCCAAGGATCAGCGCGGCTCCCACGGTTGCGGGATTAAAGAGATGGGCCTTTATCCATTTATGCATTAATAAACCTGCGGCAGCGGCAGGCAGGAAAGCCAGGAGAACGGAAAGGATGAAATTTCCGTGCATGGAATCCTTAAAGGATTTTTTTATGATTAAGAACAATTTTTCCCGGAAATATATAACCACGGAAAGTATCGCCCCCAACTGTATGGCGATATCGAAGGTTTTTCCGAATTCATTGTCAAAGCCAAGTAAGCGTCCTGCCACTATAAGATGTCCGGTGGAGGACACCGGGAGGAATTCGGTCAGCCCCTCCACTATGCCCAAGAGGACGGCGGCCCCTAAATTCTCCATCGCGGATGTTCCTTTCTGATATAGGCCAGGAGCTGGGCATGGGTCTTGAAATGCACTTGAAAATTATATTCGTCGCTGTGGTACTCGCAGGAATCTATGCTGTGCTCCCGGCAGACATTCATGCGCTGGTGGTAAATCCCGCATTTATTGTCACTGCCCAGGAATTCGCAGCGACTTTCAAAGTGGATATACCATTTTTTCCTGTAGATATACGCCGATACCTTTTTATGGGCGACCTTCCAAAGCAGGTATTCAAAATCCTTTCTGGTCTCCGGGGTGTCTATCTCCATTCCGACATAAAGGCAGCATTTAGCCGGGAGGCACTCCTTGCATTGGTCTATCGGTTTTTTTTTTCGTTTTTTAGTCATATATACAAACTCTCTTCATAGCTCAGCATTGTTATTCCGTCCTTGAATTTTCCAATAACAGGCTCCAGGCCTGGCTGGTTGAACATTTTAACCGCGAAAAGGGGGAAATCGGCGCCTGCCTCCATTGTGAGCTGGATCGCCCCGGAAAAGCGTGGATTAATCTCGAAGAACATTATTTCGTCCCCGTTGACCTTGCACTGGATGTTGGCCGGCCCGATGACTCTAAGTTTTTCCACTATTTTAGCCCCGTAATCAATAAGGCGTTTGTCCTTTACCGTGCGCCCCTTGTCACAAACCCCCGCCCTTATCCATAATCTTTCCCTTGGAACCACGGAAACGCAGCGGCCGTTCCTGTCGCAAAAGGCGTCTATGGTGAACTCCCTTCCCTGAAGAAAAGGCTGCACAATGGGATCGCTTATATAGCCAAGAAAAAAGAGCAGTTCCTTTTCGTTTCTGACAGGGAAGGCATTGACGCTCCCCCTGCCGCATCGCGGCTTGATGAAAAGTGGATATGCGATATCGCCCAAGGGGACTTCGTTCCTGAGCCAAGTCCTTGGGGTAGGAATATCGTTTTCAACAAAAAATTGATACGTGAGGAATTTATCATTGCATATTTCGCAGGTCCTGGTCCCGGATACCAGGACCTCTACGCCTCCCATTTTAAATTCCTCCTTGTGGCTCCCGAAAAAAGGAAGTTCCTCGTCAATGGTTGGAACAATGAGGCCGATTTTTTCCTCGCGGCATATATTCCAAATAGTGTCCTTATAGGCAGGGGAGCTTGAAAGGGGGACTATATAGTGTTTTTCCGCCAGATATAGGCCGGGGGACAGCGGGTCAGCGTCGCTTGTGACGACCCTTCCCCCATTGCCGGCCTCGGATAATGTCTTTTGAAAGCCGCGGATGAGCGCGATCCTTCGGGATGCGGCTGTGATGAGGACGTTCATAAATTGTTACCGTATTAGCATGGCGTTTTATGAAATTTCAAATCTCAATTGTCAAATAACAAATAAATCTCAACAACCAAAAGCAAAAAGAACAAACAAAGAAATGGAATTGTTTTGGACATTCGGTATTTGTAATTTGCAATTTATTTGTTATTTGAAATTTGTTATTTGAAATTTTATTTTCCTTTTGGCTGCGGCGAAGCCGCTCTATGGACATTCCTTGCAAATATCCGGACAAAGATTGTTTTTAAAGGAATCCATGAAACTCTTAAATAATTCTCCCCTTTTGATTTCGTCGAAGGGGTTTTCAAAAAGGTTTCCGAAATTGAACACTGTTGGGTCCATCCTCATGCAGCAAGGGGTGACGAAGCCGTCGTACGTGATGAATATGCCCTTGCCGGGCCACCAGCATTCCCGGAACCTGGGGCTGGATCCGCTGAAACTGAATTCAAGCCCGTTCTTGCCGCAGATTGATTTTAATTGATCTCGCAGACGGATTTCCAATTTATCGTCCCTCAAAGGCGCTTGGACGGATTGAATGCGCTTCCTGATCTTCCGGTAATCCTCATTTATGCTTGCGGATTTATAATCGGGATTATACTGGACTGCCGCTGAAAACCGCATTTTATCCATGCCTAACTCCCTGGCGAAAGGCGGTATGTACGCCAGGGTATCTATATTTTCCTTTGAAATAACGGTTTGAAAGGACAGGGTAACGGAAAGGTTCCCGGCCCTTTTAATTTCCACGGCCATTTTTATGTTTTTCACTATTTTTTCAAAATCCGCCCCTCTCCTGAGCCGCTGAAACAGGCTCTTTTCATTGGCGTCGAAAGAGATGACGAGTTCGTCAATGCCGCCCAAGAGTTTTTCCAGGTCAATCTTGTGAAGGTTCATGCCGTTGGTGCAGGTCCTTGCCCTTATGCCTTCCTCTTTAAGATACAAGGCCATGCCGGCTATTTCCGGGTTGAGCAAGGACTCGCCCAGGCCAATGAGCGAAACGTCGGTCAAAAAACGGTTGCCTTCGATTAATTTCCTCAAATTGGCCGGCGTGAGATGGCCTCTCCTTTGGGAGGCCAGCCCCTCGTTGTTGCAACTCCGGCATTTAAGATTGCAGAGCGTGGTGGGCTCAATGTGGGCATGGTAAGGGTATGCGCCTTCCTCTTGGTTGCTGTTCTGGGTTTTATATTCAGGCATTTTGTTTCGCTTAAGGATCAAATACTAAAAATTTTTTACCATGAAAATCAGTTTTTATTTTTTCTACATGGATTTTTGTAATTTTCATCAGCAGGGGTGACAAATTATATATGTCATGGCGGTTAATTTTGTTTGCTGCCATGTCGCGCTATCTGGAGAATGCCGAGTAAAATCATATTGGCCGAGGCAATGGCGACAGCGGCGAAAACCGCCAATGGAATGGAGGCAAACCGCCAAAGCGCCCTTTCCAGGATTTTTTTCAGCGGCAAGGAAATGACCTCCCCATTCTTATTGCACATAACAATTTGTCTTTTCCTGAAACGCAAGGCAAGGAGCAAGACGTTTTCATATCCGGCCCCGGACATATTGGAAACCGGGACCACTACCAACGGGTAACTGTTCCTGGGAAAATCGCCAATGGCAAAGGGAGAAAAATCGCTGGCTGAGGGGTAGGTGATTATTGAATTGACGCCGCTCATTTGTTTCACGCTTTCCACGGAATGGGGATGGGCCAGGACGTCTATTCTAGCGCCTGGATACAGGGACGAGACCCTCCGGATCACCAGGGCCAGATGCTGTATGGAAGTGGAGCGGATGATTAGGATGTTCATATCACCCATAACTCATAAAAACCCATTTAACAGGAAGCCGGATTTTATCCAGGACCGTGCCGGCCACCACAACCCTGTTTCTGAAAATCATGGGAAGTTTCACAAAGGCGTCAAGGATGGCCTTGAGATAGATCGTTGTTCCCTGAGACAGGGAAAAAATCGCGGCATGGTAAAAAAAAGAAAACAAGATGGGCGCCATCCTGGAAGCCGGGAAGTACCGCCAAATGATCCAAAGCATGTTCCTCGTATAAAAATACGCGGCCCTGGAGGAGGTCCTTCCGGTTGGAGAGGCTTTATGGTAGGCAAATATATCCGGGAAGTGCTTTATGCGATAACCAGAGTTCCATATACGAAAGGAGTGGTCGAATTCGTTCAAATAGAGGAACAGGGGAGAGAACAGGGCCCCCGCCTTTTTCAGGCAATCCCTTCTGATCCCAACTCCGGCCCCATTGTAGCTTCCTGTTTCAGTGCCGCCTGAAGGATTAAATACTTGGCTGCCAGTTGCCGGTTGCCCGGCGCCGGTTGCCAGTGGTCGATTTTCAGGTTTTTCCCCTGGCGCTTGAGACTGGTGGTTGGGAACCTTTTCCAACCCCGCGTTTCGCACATCAAAAGCCACGGCCCCCAGGCCGGGTTGAGCTTGAAAAACCCTTACCATTCTTCCGATGGCCCAAGGGTCAGGATAGGAATCACTGTCCAGGAAAACCACGAATTCCCCTGAGGCCGATTCAAGGCCGTGGTTATACCCGCCGATCCCGATGTTTTCCTTTAGATAAATGTATTGCACGTCCGGGTGCGTTTCGCGAACTACTTTGTCCGTGCCATCTTCCGAGGCGTTATCCACAAGGATGATCTCCACTTCCTTGTAATCGGAACGCTTGATTTTTCCTATGGTCTCCAATGTGTCATCCTTGCGGTTCCAGGTGAGGATGATAACACTGACAAGATTGTTTTTATGCATATTCTTTCTATAGCGCGGCCATGCGCGCTCCACGAAGCGATTGAAAAATTCGCGTGGAAAACGCAAATTCATTAACTAATAAATAAAACGTTGCTAAAGAAGCAAAGTTTCATGGGCTGGTAGTGAGGGGGCAGGGGACAGTTGCCAAAATCAATTTATGATTGAGAATTGGGAAGTTGCTGGAGACTGCTCACGCGACCTTTTGCTTAAGAAGGGTTACTTCCCTGAAAAGTTCGATATAACGGTTTTCAAGGGACCTGAATTGCTCCATATCCGGTTTGTTCTGGTAAAGCCCTCTCAGTTCCCGTATTTCGGCAAGGATATTGTTTATCTGCGATTCAATTGAGTCGAATCTTTTCATATTAAAATTGAAGTGGTCATCAAAGCGCGTGTTCATGTCCTTTCGCATATCCTCGAAGCGCGAGTTCATATCTGAGCGCATGTCCTCGAAACGCTTGTTGACGTCCTCGAAACGCGAGTTCATATCTGAGCGCATGTCCTCGAAACGCTTGTTGACGTCCTCGAAACGCTTGTCGATTCCGTCAAGGCGGGCCTCAACCACGGATATTTTTTCTTTTATAATGTCCAGTTCTGGAATGACCACGGACCTTATCGCTTCTATAACTGCTTCCTTGATATCCATGCTAGAAATTTATCAAAAAGCGGGCTTAAATGCAAGGTAATAGTTTACGGGGGCAGGGGAGTAGGCCAAAATTAGCCATTGGCCATTGGTTAAAGGCGAAGGGTGAAGGGATTTAAAATTCCAAATCTAAAATATCGTAACCGTTCACGGTTCAGGGTTCCAGGTTTTAGAAAACCCTGTATCCACGCTTATCTCCAAAACCCGCTTACCCATGCGGATTTTCATTGTGGAGCGCCCTAAAAAAACCTTGCAACATTGCCGTGTTTGACGGTTTTTCAACTCTGAACCTATAGCCTTGAACCCGTGAACGGATACAAAATATCTTTTGTCAGATTTTTCCCGCGTTGATCCTCTCCGCCGCAGCCTTGCCGCTTAAAAAGGCGTGGTCAAGGTTGAAGTAATTCCACTCGCCGTACCTTCCTATCGGAATAATATTATGTTCCTCCAGGAATTTCCTGATCCCCTCCACGCAAGCGGTCCGGTTCTGGTCGAATACAATGTACCCGTACTCGATGTTCAAGTGGTCAGTTGCCAGGACCTCGCTTTCGCTTTTGATAAGCCCTGTCTTGACAATGTCGTTTATGGTCCGGCTGATTATGTTCTCCGCGTCAATCGGCTTGTGCTGGGAATGGGAAATTTCAGCGGTCAGGGAGGTAGTTCCCTCCGGGCAAACATAAGGAGACGCGTTGCTCTGTATGAACAGGCGTTGGAAGATGAATTTCTCTTCGGGATAATAGATCCAATGTTTGTCAGTGAGATTCTCCCGGTCGATGCCTATATTCACGCAATGGACTGATGTATGCCGCAGCAAATCCGCCATTTTTACGATCTCTTTCGGCGCGTCGATTATCTTCATCACCAAGTCCGGCAAGGGGATGGATGACAGCAGGAACTTGTATCCCATACTTTGGCCTGAGCTTAGCGTAATGCCTCGGTTCCTTACGTCGATTTCCCACAGCTCGGTTTTAAGGCAAAGGTCGGTATTTTTCAAACGTGGAAGGAAGGCGTCCATGAGCGACTGGCAGCCGCCGCGCAAGGGATAGCCGAATTGGGAGTTGGGGCCGTAACGGTCCTCAATGGAAGCCTTTGAGCCGCCGATAACGTCCTCAAGGCTGGGGACTTTCACCCTGTCTTCAATCCAGGAAAAATCCAAATGCTCCAGCGGCCTGGCCCATACCTTTTTGTTGTAAGGTCTCATGAAATGCTTTGCTATCCCGGCGCCGAAGTTTGCCTCTATCCATTCATCGAAGTTTTGGGGCGCGGCATTCCCCTTGTTTTCCAGCGCCGTTTTCAACCCCTGGATACATTCGTCTATGGTCTTTTGCGGCAGCCCGAACAGATTGCTCTGGAAGGGATATCTGGTGTAAACATCCTGGGAAAATATCCATGAGTTCCTTTCCTGGAAATGGTGGTTGCCAGGCAAAAGGTCCGCGAAGAGATTATTCGCGTACATATCCTTTGAAAAAAAGATATGCCCTGCATGGTCGAAGATAAAAAAGTCGACCTCCCTGGACCTCCCCAGTCCGCCGACGTTTTTTTCCTTTTCTATGAGAATACTGTTTTCCTTGAGGTGATAGGCGGCGCTAAGTCCGGCAGGACCGGCCCCTATTATTACAGTGCGCATAATTCGCTCATGGAAAAGATGTCCTCCGCCATCCTGATGGGAAGCCCCATGGAGTGGAAGTTGTAAAACTTTGTTTTTGAGTTGGCCAGGATTATTTGCTCAATATAGTTTCTGTAGCTGAAAAGATTCTGGTGCGCCGCGGCCTTGCCGCCGAATCTGTCTTTCGCCAAAACCGGTTTTTGAGATTGCATTTGATTTTGATGAAAATCATCCAAGGTAGGTCCTCCGATGGAATTTTGCCATGTCTTTCCCAAGGCGTTTCCGGACGCATGAAAGCGTTTCATTGAAAAACAGCAGTCCTGTCCGAAGAGGATGATGGGATTGAACCCAAAGCGCGCCATGAGGTCGAGTCCGACGCACGCCACTGATCCCCCTTCCTGGGTTTCGCCTTTTTGTGAAAATAATTCGGCGTCCCCGCCTAAATGTTTTTTTTGGGCGGAGGCTATAAAGACCATTTTTTTCCCCTTGTAATTCCTAACCACCTCAGGATTGGAGGCAGGGGTGAAAAGGAGAACGGAATCCTGTCCGAAGCATCCCTGAAAATGCGCCAAACTATGGCTTTGAGGGTCTATGCTTGCCACGAAGTCCGGGACAATGCCCGTCTCCACTAAAATGGGGAAAGCCGTGTCTGTCGCGAAAATGCCGGCTTTGCCCCTGAGTAATTCGAGGCAGGGCAGGGCAATGTCCAGTGACGGGCCCGCGCTTGCCAATATGCCTGTTTTCCCCGTAAACCTTCCGTAAAGCCCGGCCACTCCATCTGACTCCAAGGCCGTAGCGCGATTTTTTTGAAAATTTTTTTCTTCCAGGGCGGAAAATTCAACGCTTGTCCTTTTTTCCATCCGGACCAATTCGAAAATATTTTCAAAATCCTTGAACTCTCCAGGAATGGAGGAAAGAGAAGGGGGATGGATGAGAAGCTTGCCGTTTTCCTCCCGCAGGACCTTCAAGGCGAGTTCAAATCCTTTTAGCGCGGCTTCCCTGCTTGTCCCTAATAACATGGAAACGCGGGCATCTGAAAAAATTTTTTCCAGGTCCCTGCAAGAGCAAGCGGCTTCGAGTATTTCGCCGTTGAACTCCATTACCTGGAGTCTGCCGGATGGGCCGGTCCTGTCCAGGATGGCTTCCACATGATAGCCAAATCCAAACCCGTATATAAGGATGGAATCCCCTTCGGAAATTTGGGATTTTTCAGCGAATTGTCTCGCTTCCCCAACGGGGTCAAAGGCTGAATGGATTAATCTGTTCTTGTAGCGCAAGGTCCAATCGCCGGACTTGGTCTTGATGGTCGTGCTGTTTTCCGTTGACCCGCGCCTCAAAAATCCCTTGGCCCCAGGCGCTTTTTTTTCCAATGATTCTATGTTACCGGCTATTGGCATCTTTACGGAAAAAAATAAAATCGACTTGACAGGAAAGAAATTTGGTATAATACTTTTGTTACCTTAACATTTTGGTAAAAAAGAATCAAAATTTGTAGCCGTTCACGGAAATTCCGGGGTTTTGCGTGAATTGAATAATTTCACATCCCCCTGGCCCCCTTTGCTAAGGGGGAATTAAAAGGGGATGTGCCCATTTACTAAGAGGGAGTTGGCAAAAAACGCTTGCGTCGCATAATTCCCCCCTATCAAGGGGGGGATTAAGGGGGGTTAACCAACGTAAGTAATGGAGTTAATTTCAATATATGGCGGCGCCCCGTGAACAGTTGCTAAAATTCACAATAGCCCTTTCAGGAGAAAAATCATGCATGGAAATAAAAACATGGCTCTGGCTAAAGTCGAAAGAATTCCAAAAAGCCAGGTAGAAAGACGCGGTAAAAAACTTTCCCTTGGTTTCCGCATAGGTCTTTCCATAGGAATATTCCTGGTCCTGTTTATCATCAATTTCATTTCAGCTTTTTGGGTGATCAAGGAGCAAAAGGACGATGGCGTTATCATCAACCTTGCCGGAAGGCAGAGGATGCTGACCCAAAAATACGTCAAGGAACTTGCCATTGATCTCATCCCGGAACAAGTGCGGCAGGCGGTCCTTAAATCGGCCAGGATCGCCACGAGACAGATCCAAGAGGACCGCGCGCTTTACACTAAATCCGTTGTTGGGAAAATGAAAAAAGAGCTGCCGGGATTTTCCGCCAGCCAGAATTACCACGAAATTTCAGGCGCGGCGCCCCTTCCCGCGACTTTCGTCCGGGAAGTTTCAGAGGCCATACACGGCTCCGGCCTTTATAGTTACGATCTTTTGAGCAAATGGAATATCAATCCGAAAAAGGGGCTTCGGGACCCCTTTGAGCAGGAAGCCTTCGAGGAACTCCTCAGGACCGGGACCGGTTCATTCTATCGTTTCATGGATCACGAGGGCCGGTATGTTTTGCGTTTCGCGACCCCTGACAAGGCTTCGTCCCAGGCCTGCACTGATTGCCATAACAACAGCCCTGAAAGCGCCAAAAGGGATTTTAAATCAGGTGATCTGATGGGCATTCTCGTGGTCACCATACCGGTAAGCGATGACATCCGCCTTGCCAAGGCCCTTTTCAGCCAAGGAGCGGATGAGGGCGGCGTGGAGCAGGCCGGCTCCAGCGGCGGCACGGCCAAGGTTTTTGAAATGACCCTTGGCGCCTTGATAAATGGAGGGAAGGCCCCTTTGGACTTGGCGATGACACTGTTCTCGGACCTGCCGTCCCCGCCCCGCAAGGAGATTGAGGACGCCTTGAAAAATGTTGACAAACTCTGGAAGCAGATGGTTTTGGACGCGGGAGAATTGCGGCGGGCGGAGGTCAACACTCTGCCCTATCTTAAGGCGTTTCAATCCATCCGTGAGGTCAATTTAAAGGCATTGGATGAGATGAACCTCGCCGTGGACGCCTTGCAAAAAGAATCCGACCGGAAGGTTTTTCTCCTGAAAACCACCCAGACCACGCTTCTGGTCCTCTCGGTCCTCGTTTTCCTGTTCATTCTTTCTTATGTCTTCAGGGGAATAGTGAAGCCTTTAAATAATATTGTCAATTCCCTCAGGGAGAGCATGGAAAACGTTTCCGACGCCTCCCTGGATATCAGCCAGAACAGCCAGGAAACGGCCGAAGGGGCCTCAAGGCAGGCCGCTGCCTTGCAAGAGAGTTCCGCTTCCCTTGAAGAGATTGCCGCCATGGCGAAGGAGAATTCCGGCAACGCCGGAAAGGCGGACAAGTTGGCCGCTGAGACAATGGAGGCCGCAAGGGACGGCGAGGGGGCCATGAACAGAATGATCGAGGCCATCCAGGCGGTCCGTGAGTCAGGCGGGAAGACATCGAAAATAATTAATGTCATCAATGAAATCGCCTTTCAGACCAATCTTTTGGCCTTGAATGCCGCGGTGGAGGCAGCCAGGGCCGGGGAAGCCGGAAAGGGATTCGCCGTGGTGGCGGAAGAGGTCAGGAACCTGGCCTCCAGATGCGCTGCCGCGGCAAGGGAGACAAGCCAAACCGTGGAGGACTCGCTTAAAAAGACCGAGACAGGCGCGCTGATTTCGGCGGAGGTGGCAAAGGCATTGGGAGAGATCAGCGGCCACGCCAAAAAAGTGAATGAATTTGTGGGCACGATCGCCGAGGCTTCCAAGGAGCAGGCGTCCGGGATAAGCGATATAAACAAAGCGGTTTCCGAGATGGACCAAGTTACACAGCAAGCCGCGGCTGGTTCAGAGAGATTGGCCCAGTCAGCCCTTGACCTGAAAAACCAGGCAAGCATCCTGGCCGGGGCCATTGCGGAATTGGACCATCTTGTTCATGGATAGGGATCAGGAAAACCAAGTGGTATCGGCTCGCGCTAATATTTGTCCATAGCGCTGCCATGAAACGTTTTACTTTTTGCCGCCTTTTTGAAATTTCAATATTTTTGGCTAGGTTTAGTATTCCTCGCCCCTTTCCTTGGCTGCGCCCACAGGCTCATGGAATTCTTCCCCGGCCTCTTCCCCCGCCTCCTCTACTTCCTGGCTGTAGAGGGTCTTTATTTTCGCCTCGTATTCTTCCTGGATTTTTTCCATCTCCTCCTGGAGTTTCAGAACGTCTCCGTGGAGTCTTTTGCCTTCCGCGAAAATTCCTTTAACGGTATCTTTTCCCATAATGTCTACTGATGGGTCCTGCTCCCTTAATGTGTAGACCTCGTTTCCAAGCCGCATCATAACCGCGTCCATTTCCTTTTTCATGGAATGGAGTCTTACCTGCATTCTGGCCAATTTGGCCTTCTCCTCCGCCTTCAAGGTGATCATGGAGGCCAGTGATTTAATTTTCATGTAGCCCTCGTCAAGATTTTTTTGTAGATTTTTCCACATAATACCACCTCCTTTATTCTTTTTGCTTCTTGTAAATAATATAATCAATTTTTTTGTTTTTTCAATGCCGCTTTTTAAAAAACCTTGACTATAATATCATCCTATGAACCTTCTCACCCTTGGGACCAGGTCGTCCTTGATAAGATGACATTTACTTTTCCGCAATCTTGCCCTGGCCCGATTAAGCCGGGATTTTATGGCGGCGATGGAAGTACCTAAAAGCGCCGCGGAATCCTGATTGGATTTTTCCTCAACCAGGCATAAGAACATTGTTTTTTTTTCCTTATCGCCAAGACCGCCAATGGATTCCAATAAAGATTCAAGGATTATTTTATTCGCCACATAAATTAACGGATTATCCTCGCGGGAAGGACCCGGATATATTTCATGGTATTTCTCGGCCACCATGCCTATTTTCGACTCCTTCCTTATGCTCATCAGGCATTCGTTCACCGCGACCCGGTACAGCCAACTGCTCAGCTTGGAGTTTCCCTGGAAGCCGTCGATTTTTTCGTACACCTTTAAAAACACGTTCTGCGCCATGTCCTCTATTTCAAAGCGGCCTTTAAAATATTTCCGGCACACATAATGGACCATGGGCTTGTACTCGGTTATAAATGTCTCGAAGGCATCGTGGTCCCTGGCCCTCAAGCCGGCCAGCATCATTTGCTCCGCTGATTTTTTCATCTTTTTCCCCCTATTTTAGATGCTTGCACATTTGCTCTGAAAATTTATCTTTCACAATAAAGAAAGAAAAGGAATTCAACCACAAGGCGCGCAAAGCAGGCACAAAGATCACAAACTCGCCCTCGGAAGCAGATCATTGCGATCAAGGGGCTTTACCACGTAATCATTTGCCCCTAGGGCGAATGCCTTGTCCCTAAGCTCTATATCCGTCACCGAGGTGACCACAATGACATAAGGCTGCCGCCTGTTGAAGGAGTTTTAAATATCCCATGATGGAGTTGAAAGGTGATCTTAGATCGTGCGCCACCAGGGACACGAATTTGTCCTTCAGCTTTGTGGCCTCCTCCGCGATCTCCTTGGCTTTTTTCAGGGATTCTTCAGCAAATTTTTCAACCTCTTCTTGGAGCGCGCATTTCCGCAACTAAAAATAAAGTACAAGAAGGGTGCCAAAAACTAGCCAAAAATATTTGAAATTTTCAAAAAAGGCGCAATGTTTTTTCACGGCCGGAGATACTTACTCGCCTATTCCTAAAATTTATCTCTAATTTTGTCATAAAACGTTTCACTTTTTGCCGCCTTTTTGAAATTTCAAATATTTTTGGCTCATTGCCGAAATGAAATGTGCGAGATAAATTCTCAGAATAGGCGAGTAAGTATCTAACTTATTGATTTAACAGGAAGTTGAAATTGATATTGCTGCTGGAAATTACGGAAATTTTCAGATAAAACCAATAGGGAAAGATGAACCGCCTTACTAGCCGTGGTGAAACGCCTATGCAAATTCTTGCAGGCTTTTGCTAAAACTTGCAGTCAATTTTTTTCGATCTTCAAGAGATCATTGTTTGCGGAGCGAAGCTGGACAAATCACTAAAATGCGCCTTTTCCTTTCGGCCCAGCTTTGACAGGCCACAAGCCAAGCCTCAATGGTTTTTCCTGACTCTACTTCATCGAGGCGTCGAAAAGGGACCTTGAAAGACGTTCTATTCCCTGATTTGCTGTGACAAAGCCTCCAGCATGGCCTCCGCTTTCTTCTCCGTCTCCTGGAACTCCATCTCCGGGACCGAATCCGCCACAATCCCGGCGCCGGTCTGGATATATGCCCTGTCCCCTTTCACCACAATAGTTCTTATGATGATATTCAGGTCCATCCTGCCGTCAAAGCCGATGTATCCCAATGAGCCGGTATAGGGGCCTCTGCGCGTGGGTTCAATCTCATCAATAATCTCCATGCAGCGGACCTTTGGGCAGCCTGTTATGGTCCCCCCTGGAAAGCAGGCGGAAAGAATCCCGGCAAGCCCCACCCCTTCCCGGAGCATTCCCTTTATATTGGAAACAATATGCCACACGTGGGAGTAGGACTCCAGGACCATTAACTCGTCCACTTCAACGGTCCCTGGACGGCAGACGCGGCCCAGATCATTCCTCTCCAGATCCACCAGCATCAGATGCTCCGCCCTTTCCTTTTCATTAAGGATAAGCTCTTCCGAGAGGCGAAGGTCCTTAACGGCATCGCTCCCCCTGGGCCTTGTTCCAGCAATGGGACGAGTGGATATGTTTTGTCCATCGACCTTGACCAGCCGCTCCGGCGAGCAGCAGACCAATGAAAAGCCGTCCAACCGCATAAAGGCTGAAAACGGCGAGGGGTTGATTTCAAAGAGACGCTCGTAAAGGCCAAAGGGATCGCCGTCAAACTCCATTTCCATGCGACGTGATATATTGGCCTGGTAGACGTCCCCTTCCCTTATATAATCCTTTACCTTTCTCACGCTTTCCTCAAACTCCCAGCGCGTTTGATTGCACCCAAGCCGCTTGGCCGTCCATTTGGACTTCGCGGATTTATTTGAAATATTCGCTCCGCAGGCATCCTGGATGCGGCCCACGAATTCCCCCAACCGCTCCAGGCCGAATTGATAAGAATTAGAGGAAGGGTCCATCCCCTCCCCTTCCACCAAAACCACCGCCCTTGTTATTCCCGATATGTGGTCCATGACAACCATTTCCATGGGAAAGAAAAAAACCATGTCAGGCAGCTCAATGTCATCCGCGGTGGTATCAGGCAAATCTTCAATGAAATGGGCCGCGTCATACCCCAAAAAACCCACGCACCCTCCCCAGAAATGCGGGAGAAGGCCGGGACCGCTCCAGGCTTTAAAATCAATTGTCTTCTCTAATTCCAGGATCGGGTTGCCTTGTCTCCTGGTTACTGTCCCGTCTCTTTCAATGATTTCGATTTCGTCCTTCCTGCTTTTAATGACCTTGAATGGGCGCCCTCCTGTAAAGGAAAATCTGGAGGTTTTTTCAGGACCAGGGCCGCTCTCCAGCAAGAAGGAATAATTCATGCCTGAGTATAGCTTTTTGTATAGAGAGCGCGGCATTTCCTTTCCGGCATTAATTTCAGTGGAAAAAGGAAGATGAGAGCGCGTTTTTAAGAGAGATTGATTGATGGCTTCGGAAGAAAATATCATCAAAGAAACAGAAATAGTTAGCCACGGATGTCAGCGGAGCGGCGTAGGCGCAACCAAAAGGAAGAAATAACCACAAAGGACACAAAAAATTCACAAAGAACACGGAGAAAAAACTTTGCGGTCTTTGTGGCTACTTTGTGCGCTCTGTGGTAAAAAAATTTTAAGGTATCGCATCGCGGATTGCAAATCCGTAACGGACAAAAGATATGCGCCGCTGTATGTTCAGAAAATAGACGGGATCAATAGTGGGATATTTTTTCTATGAAAAACCTAGCATCCTTCAGTAATTCTTTTAAAACTCCGGATGACTTCAAATTCCCTCTGTAATATCCTGCTATATGAAGCTCCTCATAAAGATTATTAAATTTCCTTAGCAGCTTGCCATTATGAATCGAGACATGTTTTCTTAAGGCTTCCCTGTAACCATCCACCGACCGTGGGAGCTTCTTTTCAGTTATTCCCCTTTTTAACAGGCATTCATCAATGGCTTTCAGGACGGCAAGGTAGGCTGTAGAGCAAGCCTCCTTAACGTATTTAACATCAATATAGTCGTTATCCTCTATAGGAGACTTGTTTAATAATTCCCTTGCGTTCTGAAGGTATCTCAAAGGCCCATTCTTCATGAGAAAAATTATAGCCTAGGAATTCATGGGTTACAAGCACTATCCCATTCACACTCACTTGACTGTTTACGGGCTTTGCTATACGATTTTATTCAGGAAATAAGGATGCATACCCGCAAGGAGGGCGCTATAAAAGTCATCAAGGGACTTGAAGCTGTAATTTCCGATTTTACGGAATATAAGTGGAAGGTTACAAAGGATGAGCTGATCGGCGCGATAAGAAAGGAATTTGTAACGAGGGAGTTATTTGAGGAGAGAGTGAACACCCTCAAGGTTGAACTGGAAGGGAAAATTGATAAACTGAATCAGAAGTTAAACTTTATGATTATCCTCATGATTATAGCCCTTACCTTGATGAACCCCGTGATGGCCGAGGTGATAAAGGGATTTTTGAAGTAGGGGCCAACCAATTTTAGATTTAAGATTTTAGATTTGGGATTTTAAATCCCTTCACACAATGACTCAATGACCAATGGCTAATTTTCAATTGACAATTGAAAATAACCGAATCCCCTGCCAACCGCTTCCTGATAACTGCCTTTTTCATTACAAATCCGCAACGAGCGGAATTGGCAAATTCGCAATCCGCAATCCCAAGTTTCCTTGCCCCTTACGCCAGGATTTTAAATCCGGGGATGGTTTTTCCTTTAATTTTATTTTTTTATTCTCACACAAAGGCACTAAGCCACAAAGAATCATAACCATTAACCGGGGGCAGTTGTCAGGGTACAGTTATCAGTAAATATCCGGCTTACAACCGCCTTCCGTTCTCTGCGCCTTTGTGCCTTGGTGTGAGTTATCTTTATTCCTCTATCTCCGCCTTGTCCACCAGGACCACCACCTTGTTGTTGCTGGTCTCAAGGAAGCCGCTCTGGACCCTTACCGTGACGGGAATCAGGTCGCCCGCCTTGCGGATCTCGATCTTGCCCGGCTTAAGGCTGGTCAGCAAGGCCGCATGGTTCGCGAGGATGCCAAGGTATCCCTCCTTGCCGGGGGCGGTGACGCTTACCACGTCTTCCCTGTACACGACCTTTTGCGGGGTGATTATTTCCAACTGGAATTCTTTTTCGTTCATATTATCCCTTCATCGCCTTGGCCTTCTCGATCACTTCGTCGATGCCGCCCACCATGTAGAACGCCTGCTCTGGAAGATCGTCGTGCTTGCCCTCCATGATCTCCTTGAAGCCCCTGATGGTCTCGGAGAGGGTGACGTATTTGCCGGGGGTACCGGTGAATTGCTCGGCCACATGGAAGGGCTGTGACAGGAATTTCTGCACCTTCCTGGCCCGTGAAACGGTCAGCTTGTCCTCGTCCGACAATTCCTCCATTCCAAGGATGGCGATGATGTCCTGCAAATCCTTATACTTCTGCAAAAGCTGCTGAACGGCGCGGGCGGTGTTGTAGTGGTCGTCCCCGATGATCCTGGGGTCCAATATCCGCGAAGTGGAGTCCAGGGGATCCACCGCCGGATAAATACCTAGTTCCGCGATCTGCCTGGAGAGAACGGTTGTGGCGTCAAGATGCGCGAAAGTCGTTGCCGGGGCGGGGTCGGTAAGATCGTCCGCAGGGACATAAATCGCCTGCACGGAAGTGATGGACCCCTTCTTGGTGGAGGTGATCCGCTCCTGCAACGCGCCCATCTCCGAGGCAAGGTTCGGCTGGTATCCCACGGCGGAGGGCATTCTGCCAAGAAGGGCCGACACCTCTGACCCCGCCTGCGAGAAACGGAATATGTTGTCAATGAAAAGAAGCACGTCCTGGCCCTTCACGTCGCGGAAGTACTCGGCTTGGGTCAATGCGGTGAGCCCCACGCGGAGGCGCGCTCCGGGCGGCTCGTTCATCTGTCCGAACACAAGGACCGCCTTGTCGATAACGCCGGATTCCTTCATTTCGTTCCAGAGGTCGTTTCCTTCCCTGGTCCTCTCGCCCACGCCCGCGAACACGGAGAGACCGCCGTGGTGCTTGGCGATGTTGTTTATAAGCTCCATGATCAACACGGTCTTGCCGACGCCCGCGCCCCCGAACAGTCCAACCTTTCCGCCCTTGGCGTAAGGCTCAAGAAGGTCAACGACCTTCAGCCCGGTCTCGAAGAGCTGGTTGGCCGATTCCTGCTCCTCGAAGGAGGGAGGGTTTCTGTGGATAGGGAACCTGAGTTCTGAATCCATTGGCCCCAGGTTGTCGATCGGGTGGCCGAGGAGGTCGAACAGCCTGCCTAAACTCTTTTCCCCCACAGGCACTGTGATGGGCGCTCCGGTGTCTATTGCCTCCATCCCGCGGACCAAGCCGTCGGTGGATGACATGGAAATGGAGCGCACGGTGTTGTCGCCCAGATGCTGGGCCACTTCCGTGACCAGCTTGATGTTTCGCGCCGGGTCTTCTATGGTGATGGCTGTGTAGATTTGCGGCAAATTCTTTGACGGGAAGACCACGTCAACCACGGGACCGATAACCTGGGATATTGTTCCTTTATTCAAGGCGGACCTCCTTTTAAAACATGAAAAAGTTGTTAAGCATGAATTCCATGGCGCGGCATGGCCGCGACCAAAAACAAGAAATAACCACAAAGAACACAAAAAATTCACAAAGGACACGGAGAAAAAACTTTGTGATCTTTGTGCCTACTTTGTGCGCTTTGTGGTAAAAATACTTTACTGTTATTAACAGTCTCATAATAGTAGCGACATAACACACCCCGGCCTTCGGCCACCCCTCTCAAGAGGGGAATTTTTATGTATGTTCTATTTTGAGACCGTTAATAATCATTCATAAAACCTTTTAACTATATCGAACTGCTTTTTCAAATGATTGGAAAGATTGTCCCTCATCTCCTTGAGAAAGCAATATTCTTCCTCTATTTCCAGCTTGATAGCGGCAATGGCCTCTTCTATGGACGGGCCTTCCGCTGTTATGTCAGTGTCCCTGAGTTTTGCCAGGATGTCACCGTTGGCGAAGATGGAAATGGATATGTTCGCCTTTTCCCTGGGGAACGAAACCTCCCTGTCGAATTCCAGGACAGGGATGAAATTTTCCTCTTCGCAAAAGGAGCAACCGTGGGCCGATTCTTGCGATAGTTTTCCTCCCGGATACTTGCCCATTCTTATCCCGCCTTGATCGCCTCTGACCCTGAGACGATCTCCAGTATTTCCTTTGTGATGCTCGCCTGCCTGGCCTTGTTATAGCTGAGGGTCAGGGTGTGGATCACTTCCTTGGCGTTGTCCGAGGCGCTCTTCATGGCGACGAGCCTTGCCGCGTGCTCCCCCGCCTGCGTCTGGGCCAGGGCGTTATATACTTGCGATTCCAGGTATTTCGGGATCAACTCCGCCATCAACTCCTCAGGCTCCGGCTCAAAGAGATAATCGCCGGCCGCCTTTTTGTCCTTCTCTGCCTTGCGTTGCTGTTGCTCCGCCTCTTCCTCCGATGGCTTTGTGAAGGGGATGAGGGTAAGCGACGTCGGCCGCTGCACCATCGGAGAGACGAACTGTGAGTAAATGAGGTCCACCTGGTCGTACTCCCCCTTTTCAAATCCTTCCGAGAGGTCCTTCACAAGCTCTATAATCAGTGAAAGCTCCAGTTCCCTGTCCGACGGCATATAGGACTTTTTGATTTTGTATCCCCTGCGGGAGAAATAATCCCTGGCCTTCTTCCCCACGCAAAAGAGCATATATTCCTTACTGGCGTGCCTTAGCACGTTGTCCTCGGCCTTTCGCAGGATGTTCCCGTTGAAGGCCCCGCAAAGGCCCTTGTTAGAGGTGAGCACGGCCAGGGCGATTTTTTTCACCGGCCTGTCCTTGAGAAGGGGATGCTGGATATTGCCCGCCGCCTTGCCAAGGCTGTGGACCATTGAGTTTATCTTCTCCGCGTAAGGCCGGGCGTGTTGAGCCGCAGACTGGGAGCGGCGCAATTTAGCGCCTGCCACCATCTCCATGGTGCGGGTGATCTGCTGTATGTTTTTTACGCCCTTGATTCTTTTTTTTATGTCGCGAGGCGAAGCCATGTTTTTTTTAAATTTAAATGTTTTGTATTAGCGCAGTCCCACCGCAAAGACGCAAAGAACGCAAAGGAAATTTGCGGCGAGCTATTACAATGTTTTTTTACTTGAAAATCGCCTTGAATTCATCGCAGGCGGTCTTGAGGAGCTTGTCCAATTCCTCGGAGAGCTTTTTCTCCTTGTTGAGCTTCTCGGTGATCTGCGCATATTTTTCATCCACGAACTTGTTCAGGCCGATTTCAAAACTAGCCACCTTATCCTTGGGGAGATCGTCCAGATAACCCTTGCCGGCTGCCCAGACTATAAGGACCTGCTTGGCCACCTCCACCGGTGAGTACTGGCCCTGCTTCAACACCTCCACCAGCCTCTCCCCTCTTCTCAACTGGGCTTGCGTGGCCTTGTCCAGGTCGGAGCTGAATTGCGCGAACGCCTGGAGTTCCCTGTATTGGGCGAGTTCCAGCCGCAAGGTGCCGGCCACCTTTTTCATGGCGGGAATCTGCGCGTTGCCGCCGACGCGGGAGACGGACAACCCGACGTTTACCGCCGGCCTGATGCCGCCGTAAAAGAGATCGCCTTGGAGATAAATCTGGCCGTCAGTGATGGAGATAACGTTAGTTGGAATGTAAGCGGAATAGTCACCTGCCTGTGTCTCAACTATCGGGAGCGCGGTGAGGGAGCCCCCTCCTTTTTCGTCGTTTAGCTTCGCGGCGCGCTCCAGAAGCCTTGAGTGCAGATTGAAGATATCGCCGGGAAACGCCTCGCGTCCAGGAGGTCTTCTCAGGAGCAGGGAGACCGACCGGTAAGCCACTGCGTGCTTATAAAGATCGTCGTAAATGATCAACGCGTGCTTTTTGTTGTCGCGGAAGAATTCCCCCATGGCGCAGCCGGCGTAAGGGGCTATGAACTGCATGGGCGCAGGGTCGGCGGCAGTGGCGCACACCACGATGGTGTTGTCCATGGCCCCGTATTTCTTGAGGGTCTCCACCACCTCGAAAACGGTGGACTGCTTTTGTCCGATCGCCACGTAGATGCAATAGACGCCCGTGTTCTTCTGGTTGATGATGGTGTCTATGCAGATGGCGGTCTTGCCGGTTTGCCTGTCGCCGATTATCAGCTCTCTTTGTCCGCGTCCAATGGGGATCATGGAGTCAATCGCCTTGATGCCGGTCTGGAGCGGTTCGTGCACGGACCTTCTTGCAACGACGTTCGGGGCGTTGACTTCTATGTTGCTGAATATATCCGTGACAATCGGGCCTTTTCCGTCCAGTGGCTGCCCCAGGGCGTTCACCACGCGGCCAATCATGGCCTCTCCCACCGGGACCTGGATGATCTTTCCGGTGGTCTTGACCTTGTCGCCTTCCTTGATTTTTCTGTCATCGCCGAGAATGATGACGCCCACGTTGTCCTTTTCCAGGTTCAAGGCGATGCCGAACACCCCGTTGGGGAACTCCAGCATCTCGCTGGACATGCAATTATCAAGGCCGTATACGCGGGCGACGCCGTCTCCCACCTGAATGACGGTCCCGACGTTTTCCATCTTCAAGGATTCTTCGTAAGTGTCAAGCTGCTGTTTGATTATAGAAGTTATCTCTTCCGCTCGTATAGCCAACTTTGGGTCCTCCTTTGGTTTGAATTAACGCCCTTTGGGCGAAGCCGTTAGTCAATGGTCATTGGTCATTAGTCACTGGTCATTAGGGCGTCTTACTGTTTATCAATGACAAATGACCATTGACCAATGACTATTTCTTTATGATATTACTTGAGCATGCATTCCTTTGCTTTTTTAAGGCGCCCGACCACGCTTGCGTCGATTATCTTGGAGCCCATTGTGATCACCAATCCGCCGATGATGTCCGGGTTGATGGACTGGTTTATAACAACCTGCTTGCCGGAAATGGCGGAGAGTTTTTTCTTCAAGCCTTCCACCTGCTGGGGAGAAAGGAAAAAGACCGTCTCCACCTCCGCCTTGACTATATTTTTGTGGCCGTCCGCCAGCCGGGAAAACTCCTCGTGAAGATAAGGCAAAATGTGCTCCCTCCGCTTGTCAACCAGGAGAGACATAAAATTCCTTAGCGCCGGGTCCAACGATCCGCTGAATATTTTTTCAATGAGCGCCTTCTTCTTGTCCTTTGCGAGCAAGGGATTATTCAAGGTTTGGACAAAGGAAGGGTTGTCCTTGCAAACCTTATCAACGTTAGCGAGCTGGCCTTCCACCTTGTCCAGGAGTTTTTGCTCAAGGACGGTCTCCATGAATGCCTTGGCGTATCTGCCTAGTATGACGCGGTCTATCAAACCATTTCTCCCAGATCCTTGATAACGCCATCCGCGATTTTCCTCGCGGCGTTTTCATCAAGCGCGTGGCGCAATATCTTAGTGGCGGTCACCACGGAAAGGGAAACCACCTGTTCTCGGATTTCCGACATTACTTTCTTTTTCTCGTGTAAAATGTCCTGGGCCGCCTTTTTGCGGATTTCCTCCCCTTGCTGTTTGGCTTCCTGAAGTATGTCGTCGCGGAAGGACTTTGCTTCCTTTATGGCCTCCTGAAGCTTCTGGTTAGCCGCGGCTTCGGCATCGGACAGTTTTTTCGCGTAGTCCTTCTTCATGTTCTCCAGTTCGGATTTCAGCTTTTCCCCCTTTTCCAGGTCGCCTTTGATCCGGCTGCTCCGCTCGTCCAGCACCTCCAGAACAGGCGGCAAGGCGAATTTATAAAGGACCAAAAGGAGAATCCCAAAGGATACGATGGACCAAAATACCAAGGGACTCAATAATTGGAGATCAAACTGCGGCATTTTTTTACTCCTAAAAAATTTTTTAAAAACCGTTTTTATCCGGCCTGTCCTCGCCGGAGTTGTTATTATTAAACTCCTGAAACGCCCTGTAAATATTTAAAAATCCCGCCGCGCCTCCGAAGATCAATCCCAACAGCATCAGCCAGGGGGAGGAGCCTAAATACTCGTCCAGCAGATATCCGCCGTAAGTCCCGATAAGAACGGAAATAACCAATTCCGAACCGATTCTTGACGCGAACCCAAGACCCGATCCAATGTTTTTTGGCTCGGTCCCCACGTTTTTCTCCAGGACTTTTTGCTTCAATAAAATTCGACCTTTATACTAGAATTTTCATGGGAAGTCAAATGGAAGGATAAAAGAAAACGAGGGAAAAACCCCTAAATATATGTTTTAAAAAATATTTCCAGGCTTGGATTTATTTTAGTTTTTTTTTGTTGATTCTGAAAAATTTGTTATAATAAAAAAAATGGCCATCATAACATCAATCATAAACATTTCCACTCGTGGAATGTGCGATGTCCATGACATCACGCCCCAGGTTGATAAAATTTTGCGGGATGCCGGTCTTGATTCCGGAATTATTTGCGTCTTCGTTCCTGGCTCCACGGCAGGAATCACGAGCATTGAATATGAGCCGGGCATGGTGAACGATCTGAAAAAGGCCATTGAGAGGCTGGCGCCGTCTGATATGCCATACGACCACGACGCAAGATGGGGCGACGGAAACGGATTTTCACACGTGAGGGCCTCCTTGATGGGCGCATCCTTTTCCATCCCTTTCTCCGGCAAAAAGATGCTTTTGGGGACGTGGCAGCAGGTGGTCCTGGTGGACTTCGATAACCGGCCTAGAAGGCGGGAAGTGGTGATACAGGTACATGGAGAATAATCAGGAAATTCACCAAAAGAAAAAATTCATCGGCATTCAATTCGAATGCTGCAACGTGTACCGCCGGATTTATGTGAACAAGGACAACACCGCTTATGCCGGCAATTGTCCAAAGTGCTTTCGGAAGGTATCGATCAGGATAGGAGAAGGCGGGACCAGCAACCGTTTTTTCAAGGCTATTTAAACATTTCGAGGTGAAAATGGCGTTAATCGTGCAAAAATACGGCGGCAGTTCGGTTGCCGACCCGGAAAAAATCAAGAACGTGGCCCAAAGGGTCATAAAGACCAAACAAGCTGGAAACGACGTTGTTGTGGTGGTCTCCGCAATGGGAAAGACGACTGACAAGCTCATCGAACTGGCAAAGCAGATCACCCCTCTTCCCTCGGACCGGGAAATGGACCGGCTCCTGGCAACAGGCGAGCACCAGTCCATAGCGCTTTTGAGCATGGCCATCCATCATTTTAACGAGAAGGCCATCTCCCTTTCCGGCGCTCAGATAGGACTAATAACCGACACGGCCCATACCAAGGCCAAGATAAAGGAGATCAAGGGCATCGAGCTTATCAAGGGCTATTGCAAAGAGGGAAACATAGTGGTTGTGGCCGGTTTCCAGGGAGTGACGGAAACCCAGGCCGTTGCGACCCTTGGAAGAGGCGGTTCCGACAGCACGGCGGTTGCCCTTGCGGCGGTCCTGAAGGCGGACGAGTGCGAAATTTATTCGGACGTTGACGGCATATACAGCGCCGACCCTAGGGTAGTGCCCAAGGCGCGAAAGTGGAATTATATAGGATATGACGAAATGCTCTCAATGGCCAAACTGGGGTCCAAGGTGCTGTATCTGAGGTCCGTGGCCCTGGCAAAGAGATATAACGTGGCAATACACTCCAGGTCGACCTTTACTCAAGGCGAAGGGACCAGGGTGATGGCGGAAAACAGAATCAAGGAGGAGGGAAAAATGGAGGAGGCGCTTGTAAGAGGAGTGACCCATGACCGCAACGTGGCCAAGATGACCATAGTCGGCATACCGGACAGGCCGGGCATAGCCGCCAGGGTCTTTGAGACCGTGGCGGAGAAAAACGTAAACCTCAACCTGGTGATCCAGAGCATCAGCGGGTCAAAGGAGGTCACCGACATATCCTTCACCTTTCCCAGGACCGATCTGCCGAAGATCGTGGACCCAATGGAAAAACTGGTCAAGGAGCTTGGCGGCCAGGGGCTGATTTACGACAGCGATTACGCGGCTGTTTCCGTTGTGGGGCTTGGGATTGTCGACACCCCCGGGGTCTCGGCCAGGATGTTCCGCTGTCTGGCCAACCTTGGCGTCAATATAGCCATGATCGGGACGTCGGACCTGACCATAACCTGCATCATCAAGGAAAACGAAGTGGAAAAAACCGCCAGGGCCCTGCACTCCGAGTTCGGTTTGGATTCGGATTAAGGGACTTGGAATTTAACAATAAACCAGGACACGAAGAGAAAAGATTCATTTCTTTCCGCGAGGAGTGATTCCCTGTAGTCATTAAGTTTTCCTTCGTGATCTTTGCGCCTTTGTGTGAGACCATATTTTTAATGGGTCTTATTCGTGTGTTTCGTGAATTTCGTGTTTAAGGATTTTAAATATCTGGGGTATGCACTTAACTTGAGTAGGTGCCATATATTGTGGGTGACGATGAAAAATATCGGACTTTATCCGAACTCTGATTTTCATGGGCGTAAAGCGCATTTTAAACCCCTCAAAGCAGCAACTGGTTGTTTTTTTCTGCGAAACCCAAGAATAAAGCATGTAAATTTAAAAAAAATTCAATGAAACCTGCGTGGAAGCTTTAGAATAAGAAACACCACATATTGTGTTTACTCAAATCAAGTGCATACCCCAGTTAAATATTTTGAAATGAAATAACTTTTTCTCTCGTTCCCAGGACTCGCTATGATAAAAGGCTTTGGACGGAAGTTTTTCAAAGATCTAAAATGTTGCGAATTTTTGTATTTTACCTTCCCTGGTTCTCAATAACTTGACGACCTGAACTTATCGCCCTTCTGCGGGCTTTAAAGAATTGAGCAGCGAACATCCTACCAATATCGTTCAAGCCCTGTAAAGGCGATACAATGAAGGGCAGAGAGCTTTCCCCTTTATATGGCATATTAGTATTTAGAAAAATATAATGATAATAAGCAGATATGCCAATAATCATTCGTGGGTATTTGCGTGTATTGACCAAACCAAAACTTTGTGCTAGCATTTTCTAACTGTCTAATAACTTGGAGGAGAGTACTCACATGTCCAAGAAAGATATTCGCAAGTTTTGCGATAATTACAAGAGGCTTGAAAATAACGGGACATATCGATGGAAGATTCTCGACGAGACGCTACTTGGAATATGTGACGCATACCCTTCCCATACGTCTGCTGACGAAGTCTTTTCTAAGGTCGCCCTCATAAATCGCAGCTATCGCGCTAACCTACACTTCACAGGTAAAGATACTGAGGAAAAAATTGCGAAGGCATTTGTGAAAAAGGGCCTCGACAAAGTGCTTGCCCCCTAAATAGCATAACTGCATTAACAGCCGAAAGCCTGCCCACGTTGGTAAGAGCACATGGCAGTGTTGTCAGTATTGTGAAAGATGTCACAAGTCGGATTCACAACTCCTTCGCATCAAAGTATCTTCACTTTCATTTTCCGCGCGTCGTTCCCATATTTGATAAATTCGCTTACAATGAATCATGGCGACTGGCTCCAGTGCCGAAAAACGAGTGGCAAAGGTGGAGCAATTTAATAAACTATAATTACGGAACTCATTGTACATCTGTAGTCGCCTTACTCACTGAGCTAAAGGCTAATGGGGTCAATTCGCCGAACATCAAATTGATAGATATACTGCTCTATGAAGGGATTGGCTAACCAGTTGACCCTTCGGTTCCTCCGCACTGTTTCGCTTCGTCGCCGAAGGTGGCTTGCGAACCAGGCGTTAGAAACAGGCCGCCAGCCGGGCTGTCAAGCCTGCGGCTTGACGCCCGCTTGTCGGCGGCTCAACGCCGCATTAAGTGTTTTGGAGCCGTCAATGAATCAAGTTATTTTTGTTATGGACGAATCGGGGGCAAAGGGCTACTCCGACAACATTGAAAGCACGCCAGGTGAGCTTGGTGTAATGGCTGGCTATCTCATTCCAATCGACTGTTTGAGTTTGGTTAAAAGTGAGTTAGATGCAATTCGATCAAATTTTTTTTCAGAAGGAAAAATTCACATTACAGACTTGCTCCCGCAGCAGGAAGAATTACGAAAAAACATATTTGATTACTTCCTCCAAAGGAAAATATATTGGGTTTACGAAGCCGCCTATGTCCAAGGTTATTTTGAAAATGCCGATTTTCTTAATCAGCTAAACAAGAAAGCCCATGACTCAAGACGATCAAATATACAAGTGTCATGGAAGGAAACAAAAGAGCTTCTTCATTCCGAGCTATTTCAAGGAGCCTTCGGGAAGGCTTTAGCATTTTGCCTAGATTACGTAGGTAGACCATTCGAGCTCAGAGTCATTACCGACCGAACGGATAACTCAATCATTAAAAAATTTCAGAGCGAAGCCGACGCCCTCCTATCTGTGGGAAAAGAAAAAATCCACGAAACTACGGGCTTCAATAAAAAAACGAAGCAGATTGTAAGGGGAAGCATTGCAACAAAGGTTTCTGCTGACACAGATGCAATCGGAGATTTTTCTGGCATTACATATTCCATTGCTTGCGAAGACTCTTCTCTTACCCTTGCCGCCGATGTGCTAGTAAACAGCGCCCATTATCACCTTAAATTACTGCAATCAGAGAGTACTGGAGTTGCTCTCAATGTTGCATCCTCAATCTCTAATCACCAACTGAGTAGCTTGGTGTACGGGGCATGGGACAATACGGAAGGAAATTATTTTGCTGATGCCATATTTATGCACCCCACGCAAAAGAGCAGAGACAACACCTAACCTTACATTCAAGAGGGACAGGCCAGAAGCGGCCTGCCCCTCAATTTAACGTTAGGCATACGCTCTACCTATGGTACGAAGCGCGCTATAATTGCTTCATTAGTTTTGAATGGAGTCAGATCATGAACACACAACTCTTATACATAAGGACGATATTCCTACATATTCTTTTGGGTCCTTCATTGCACGCGGCGGCGACATCTTGGACGGCTGGAATCTCCTTCTCAGAGACGGCCCCAAGAAGGTTCACGGCGGGCTTGTCATTGTTCAAAGCGATACGCCGCATTTCATTCTTGACCTCCTCGTAGGCATCCACGCTGCAAACGACTCACAGCAGACTGGGTCGGATTCATCGTTCAACGCCGTGAAAGCAGTGACGAGCCAGGGGCCACCGGCCCTCTCCGCGTCGACCCTTAGGAAAAAGAGGTGGCTACAGTTTTGGAAATAACCATGCCGGGCGCAATGGCATGCGGTCAAATGACGGAATGGTAAAGGGGTCAGAGGTTTGCAAGATCACATTATTTTGCCTCGTTGCCGAAACGCACACAATGTGTTAATCTCTTAATTTTGGAGGAGAGAAATGAAAGCTAAATTAACTAAAGAAGAACAAGAAATATTGGGCAGTTTTGAAAAAGGAGAGTGGGTCCCGGTCAAGGACCTTTCAAAAAGAAAAGCCGAGCTAATGAGGTATGCAAGAAACACGTTAAAAAAAGACAAAAGACTAAACATAAGAATTTCCGAAAGAGACTTGACTGAATTGCGGAAAAAGGCGGTAAGCGAGGGATTGCCTTATCAGACATATGTTTCCAGTATAATTCATAAATTTGTCAGCGGCAGGCTGGTAGAGGCAAAAAATTAAACCGCCAACAAATCGCTCAACACCGGTGCCCATTACGCTCCGCTTCATTCGCACGGGTTAGCCAATCAGTTATTTTCTGCCGCCCACTTTGGGGCTTAAATCTTTTTATTCCAGTTCCGGGGGCTGACGCCCCCGGCTATACGCTTTCGGCCCTCCGGGCCTAAAAAACATGCTGGAACAGCCTCACTGACTTATGGGTCAATAGGCATTTTCTAAACAAGTCTTTTTAAATCTTCAATAGAAAGATCAATTTTTTTTAGGATATTGTGCAGTGTCCCTTTTTTAAGCTCCTTATGGTTTGGGACCACAACCGAGATATTTTTTTCGAGGTTGTGAAGAAAAATATGGCTTCCTCTTTGGTGGTCCACCGTGTACCCTATTCTGTGTAGAGCTTTAACCACTTGCCTCCCGGAAAAGGTTTTGCTCAAATCGTTACCTCGATTTCGCTGACGCTGACTCCCGGCCTTGTTTTTATTTCATTAAGCTTTTCAAGTCCCTCAAGATAACACAATATTGCTTCCTTGGCATTTTCAAGCGCCTGCTCAGTGGTTTCACCTTGGGTAAAGCATCCATCAAGGGCAGGAACCGAAACCGTAAAACCTCCTTCGACTGCGCTTTCCAAAACAACGCTGAATTTCATCCGGCAAACCCTCCTTTTTCCCATTTCGTTTTTGCATTCGTGAAAATATTATTCCCAATTTCAGGGAAAGTCAATAGGAAATTTGCGGTAACACTTTAGCTGTTACTCTCGCTCCCAGTGTCCTCCCTGGGAGCGTCCGAGCTAAGATGCTTTTCACCTCAACTTTTTAAAAAATTATAATCATAACAATTTGTCTCTGCATTGCAAAATAGTCATGACAATTTGTCATTTGAATAACAATTTGTTATGATTTTTCCATGAAAAAGAGAGTTTGTGAAAGACATATCATTATGGGACAAAATAGAGTATCTGAATTACGACTCCACCAAGGACAGGAAAATCTTTTTGGAGGAAAGATAAGTTTAAAAATTGGAAAAATAAGGTCAAGGGTATATACGATATTTATTTTCACAATAGACTGCATATCGATTCCGTCCAACTCGTTCTCAATTTGAGAAAAAACCTCCAATACGGGATAGCCAATGCCTTCCCGTTCCCGTTTTTTTAAACTCCCTTTCCTGCTAAACCGGCCAGGGGCCGGGACCCAAAAGGGCTTCCGCCATGATGCCCATAAAATGTTTTAGCCGCGAAAAAAGGATATCTTGCGAACACAGGGTCTAACAGATGACGCGGATTGACACGAATTTCCGAACGTAATAATATCAATATCTTGAACGCCAAATTTCACCGTGATTCCATCATGGATTTTTGGTTTTAACCCTTCAGCCCTTAGCCCTTTGCCTTTCGCCTTCAGCCCTTCGCCTGGAAAAGCCTTCCTTTTCTTGGCTTTGATTTTTGGTACCGCCTTTTGTCTGATAACCCCTCCATTTCAGGCTGTTGACGAGGAATTCCATTTCTTTCGCGCTTACCAGTTGTCCGAAGGGGCGGTTTTGTCCGAGGTGGTTGAGGGCAAGGCCGGACACAGGCTTCCCAAAAGTATTGAGGACTCCATCTCCTTAACCAAAAATTTACAGCGCCACCCGGACAAAAAATACGGCATTGATACGGCCTTGGCCGAGTTTCATATACCGCTCAATGAAAAAGACAAGAATTTTGTACCCTTCCCTAACTCAGCGGTCTACAGTCCGGTCCCATATCTCCCGCAAGCAATTGGGATTTTCATTGGAAGATTTTTCCAGTTGCCGCCCGTTTTTTTGGTCTTTCCGGGCCGTTTTTTAAACCTGCTTGCATGGACTTTGCTGGTATATAACGCCATAAAGGCGGCACCTGTTTTAAAATGGTTCTTCTTCGCGCTTTCGCTCATGCCAATGACGATCTTCACCGCCGCTTCCTTGTCCGCTGACGCGGCAACGATAGGATTGGCTTTCCTTCTGACCGCCACGGTCCTGAATTTAGTGTTCGTGAAAAAAACTATCAGCGCGCCTGAAATGGCCAGGCTGCTTATTTTAACCGCGCTCCTGTCGCTGTCCAAGCAAATTTACGTCACCCTGGCTTTAATGGTCTTCATTGTTCCAAGCGAGAAATTCAAATCAAAAAAAACTTATTTCCTTTTCATGGCCGGGCTGCTGATTTTAAATCTGGCCGTGAACATCGCGTGGACTTTTCAGGTGAAGGGCTATCTGAATTATGAGAACGGAGCGGCCGGGGGAGAGCAAATACGTTTTATTCTTCAAAATATTTTCAGTTATCTTTGGATTGTTTCATGCACGTTTTTAAACGAACTTCGTTTTTATCTGGTTTCCCTGGTAGGCATATTAGGGTGGTACGACACTCATTTCCCCAGTTGGTTTTACTTCTCGTTCCTGCTTATACTGTTGCTGTCCCTGCTTTTTGAAAACAGCGGCGATATTTATTTTAACGCCCGGCAAAAAATCATATTGATTTTAGTTCCCTGCTCCTGCCTCCTGCTGAACTACACGGCTATTTATGTGACCTTTAATCCAGTGGGCAGCCAGGGAATAACGGGCATGCAGGGCAGGTACTTCATCCCGTTGGTTCCCATGTTGTCCCTGGCGGCTGTTTCAAAAAGGCCCTTGTTTTCCGGTAAACTAACAACCGCCTTTCATGTGGCGCTGTTGATTCTGTCTCCGCTCTGGCTGGCCTTCACTTGCTTTGTTTTGGTCCAGAGATTTTATATAATCTAACCCCTGCTATCATGTGGAAAGGCTCTCCAGGCATGACGCCAAGACCTTCGCCCTTGAAAGAAATCTCAATCCATTTATGAAAACGCCGCAACTAAAAATTTTCCACTGCTTTCTTCTGGCTCTTTTACTTTTTGCTTGCGCCACTACGTCAGCTCAAAAAGATGCTGCCGTGAAGCCAGACCCGGCAAAGGAACTGTTTCTTGCCGGCAGAACGCTCTTCCAGGAAGGAAAGCCAAAGGAGGCGCTCGTAAAATTTGAAGAGTCCCTGAAAATTTGCGAAACGGACAGCATCAAGTCCTGCATGGCGGACAATCTCTACCTTATGGGATTGTCGCATGCGACTTTGGCGGACCCGGAACAGGCGCCGGCTTTCCTTCAAAGGGCAGAGGGACTATATAAGGAATCGGGAAATGAAGCGGCGCTTGCGGCGGCGCTGAACGCCTTGGGGAAAATATACGTGGACAGGAATGAGTTTGCCATTGCGCTGCAATATTTCAACCAGTCCCTTGAAATAGACAACAGGATCAACAATTCCTCAGGGGCCGCCGGCACATACAATAACATCGGAAAAATATATTACAAGAGAGGGGACTACGCCAAGGCATTGGATTATTATAACAAGGCCCTGGATTTCTTTGTTTCCACCGGCAATGCCGGCCGCTCCAAGGTGGTCCTGCTCAATATACGCATGGCTGAAAAAGAGATGCTGGAAAGGGAGGGGAATAAAGAGGCCGGCGCCAAGGAAGGGCCGTCATTGGACAAGGAAGAGTCCGTTGCGAAGCCTCTGGAAGCCGGGCGACAGGAAGATCAAGTTTCAGAAGTTCCAACGAACGTGGAAAAAAAAGAAAACATCCAGCACGTTGAAATTACCATCCTCGCCAATTTATTGAATTTATACCAAGCCCCTTCAGCGGGGTCCATGGTAGTAGCCAGGGTTTTAAAGGGGGGGGCATACAAAACCCTCGATTATGTCCATGATGAAAAGTCAAGAGAATCCTTCTTCAGGATTCAGTTAAAAAACGGCAAGACAGGCTGGATCCGCGAGCGGGAAAACAAAGGAGGAAATTAGGCGAAGGGCTGAAGGCAAAGGGCTAAGGGCCGATCCACTAATAATTCATATGAACGTTAATTTTCACACTGTGTTGAAGCAAGGCTAATATTTCCTGGTCCCTGACACCTGTGAACTATTACCAATCCACGATTTCAGAATGTGCAAGAAAAACCGCCGGCGATATGTGGCATTATAAAACCTAGCCAAAAATATTTGAAATTCTCAGAATAGGCGAGTAAGTATCTAAGGCTTCATGATCAGCTTGTCTCGCAAGCTGCACTGCTGAAAGGATTGTTTGTGAAACAAGAAATTAATTTCCCTTGCGTCTTCCGCAGTTTTTCCATCTCCGTTTTGACTTCCGCGAAATTGGGATTAAGCCTCAGCGCTTTTTTAAAACAATCCACAGCCTCGTGGCTTTCTTGTTTCAGCGTATAAACCATTCCCATGTTATAGTGGACCACCGCGTCGTCAGGATAGATTTTCAGGGCTTTCCTGTAATTCCTGATTGCGTCATCATACTTTTTTTGTTTTCTAAGGGAGATGGCGACACGATTAAGGGTGTGGAAAAGGTCCTCTTGGGTACCGCCGCTTCCTTTTCTGTTTCCGTCATTACGTGGTAAAGGTCCGCAAGGGCGATAAGGGCATTGATGAATTTGCCGCCCATCATTTTCAGCGCCAGCATAAAATACTCTTCCGCCTTCTGGTAATTTTTTTTGAGCTGGTACGCCCGGCCTTCTCCCACAAGCCGCCGAGGCGCGTAGGTGTTCATTGCGTCCGTTTTGAATTCATACTTCTTCCTTAGATTCAGAACGGTTTCCTTCAAAAGATATATGGCCTTTTGAAATCCTCCAGATTCATCAGGATTTGACGCATCATGGTTGGATTGGATTTCCCGGACCATTGCCATGGCCTCCTCTCTTTTTGAATCCATTACTTCAATTACTTTTAATTCCCCCTTTAATTCCCCGGCCATCCTGTCCATTAAAGACAACAATTCCTGGACCCTGGAATATTGAAAAGTCGACAGCGCTATATCCGCGGCCCGGGGATCGTTTTTCCTTTCTAAAATATTTTCTCCTATGTCGATCAGTTTCTTAAAAGTCGAATCAGTGAGTTTTTCGTTGATATGATCGAGGGCCGCCTCTATCATTTTTGTTATATTTTCGCTGTTTTGAGACACCACGCTGGCCTCTATCTTCGCTTCCTTGGCGAGAGCTATGATTTGGCTGTGTCTGTTTTGCTCATCCAGGGTTAAGCCGTCCATATTTGGAAAGTCAACTACAATGACAGCGCCGCTAAAACGGGGATGCGACCTGAGTTCCTTGACCGTCTCAATGGCGCGAGGGGCATCGGCGAGATCCGTTATGGACAAAAAAACAAGACGGCATTGAAGCATCATCTCCTTGGAATCCATTGCTTTTTCTCCCATGAGGTCCGCAATCATATTCCACTCGTCGCCTATCAGGCGCATGGCCTCGGAATAACTTTTCAGCAGGCAAATATTCTCCACCCCCTGGTCTTTCAGTCCTTTTTTCACCGTGGACCGTCTTGCGCTGCTTCCCGTTATTTCCACGACCGCCACATACCCGCTTTGGTTTTTTGAACTATTCCGGCGGTCCAGCAAAAATTCGCCAATATTTTTTATTTTTTTTTGATCCGTTTTTCTTTCAAAGGGGTTCATGTTTTTTTGAGGTAAGAGGGCTTACGCATAAGAAACCGTTCAGTGCCGTAAATGGATTTTAGCCACAACTTACACGAGCCCGGCATACGGATGGCATACAGATTCGATTTTAAGGGAGTAACAAAGGGAAATGCGCTGGTTCACTACAGGAGGGTTTTGTATATCTCTTCGGTTTTTGGAGAGGGGACGTCGCCCAGTGACGAAAAAAGGATTCGGCGGCATTGCTTATAAAAGGATATCCCCAAGGCTGGATTCCCCGCGCTCCGGCAGCATACCATGATCCTTTGGTAAAATTCCTCAAGGGCAGGGTCCGTATCCAGTATCCCTCGATAACAGTCAATGGCCTTGTCGAACTCTTCCCCTCGCTCAAGGTAATTTCCCGCCTTGGACGCCATGTGGACAAATCTGTTTTTGAGCCTTTCTCTATAGGCGATCAACCATGCCTTTTCACTGTCTCCCGCCAGATACCTGCCTTTATACAGCTCGAAAACCTTTCGAGCCAGGGAGGACGCGAGTTTTATATCATTACCATCGGAACTAACGCCCTCTTTCCCCTCGCATCTTTTCATGAATGCTTCCATCTCTTCGTGCAGTTTGCCAAAGGCCCATATATCCACCCAACAATATCTTCTATTAATGGCTATGGCGCCTCCTTGCCGCTGTATAGTTTTATCGTTTCCTATGAGCTTGCGCAGCCTGTGCAATGCCGCCTCGAAGGACTGGTAAGCCAGGTCGCCGTCGGCATCCGGCCAGAGGACATCGGCCAATTGCTCGAAATTCACATTCGCGCCGCCAAGGGTGATCAGCGCCTTGAGCAGTTCCAGCGGTTTCTGCTGCACCTTCCCTGAAAACTCAATCGGTTTGCCGTCCTTTATGATCCTGAATCCGCCCAAGGTATATATCTTTATGGGATAGGGCCAACTTTCGGACGACCTAGTATTCGCAGGGGGCGTTAAGTTCCGCCTCCTGATGAGGCCCAGCACGTACTCCGTTTCGATGCCTTGTTCAAGGGCCTTGGCGCAGAAAAGTGACATCATCTCCGGGCGCCAACGCGAGAAGTTCACGTAGTTGTGGCGGGCGCCGATGGCGAATGCCAGACGAAGTTCGCTCACGCCTTGCGCTTCATCTCCCTGTTCAAGGGCAAACCACGCCTTAAAAACATGGCATAGAAACTCAACATGAGTCAGCCCGCGCATCAGAGACAAGGCAATAGCCAAATCCTGCTCCGCCTCCTTGTAACGCTTCATGTCGAACAACGTGACGCCGCGCTCGATCCGGCACAATGCCACGGTAAAGGGACACGCGGTATCCTCGCTGAAACTTACCGCTTGATTGCCATGTTCGATGGAAAGCGTAAAATCGCCTTGATACCAGGCCACCAAGGCTGCCATGTAGTGATAAAGGCTCCTGTCCAATGTGCGGACGGAATTAAGACGCGCGATTCTGTTCAGGAAATCCTTGGCCGCTGCAAGATCGCCTTGAGAAATTTCGCTATAGATGCCCTGGCCGAAAAGGAAGAAATCCAACAGGTGCACGCCCGTTTCCTCGCCAAGGGCCATGCCATGAGCGATGGAGGAAAGACAGGTATTGTGATCGGCTACAAGCCAGGCATACATGGCTTTTATGCCATACCACCCCTGCATCGCCAGAGGATCCGTGCCGGGTTTTTCGCTTGCCTGGCGCAAGGCGTCCACGATGAGCGCGCCCTTCGCGAAATCCCCCATAATATAACGCCAGGTTGTTTCCGAGCGAGATGCGTAGGGAAAAGTCGGCGTCGCCTAGCACGATGCGATTCAGACGCTCCGCCCACATTGGCAGATCAGGATGAAGGGGTTGCCGCCAAAGCAAGGCGTTGAACATGCCTGACGCCACCCGCGCCTCAATATCGGACGACGGAAAGGCAGGATGCTTCCGCGCAATGGTTTCCAACTCGTCAATCCACGCGCCCATCGGCCTGAAGTCGTTCCATGCAAAGACAAAAGTGTCCATGACGGCCGCCCACGCAAGAAACAAACCGGATACATCCTCTTCTTCCTTGAACATCGGGCAGGCCTTTTCGAAATGTCCTCCGGCCTCGACGGGGTTATAGGCCATCCGGCATATTCCAAGCCAATAAAGGAGCCAGGGGGATGCTTCTTTCAGTTCGCCCGGAATATTTTCTATCCACTCCTCAAGACTCTTGCTTCTGCCCTGCGATGCCAACGCTGGAGCAAGGCTTACCGTCAGGCGCATGGCGTTGCCCCAGTCATGGGCATCCATATAAAGGCCAACCGCCTCGTCCATTTGCCCCCTTATCTCCATGAGTAAAGCGGCCCTTTGCCGTAGGATGGAGATTTCCAGTCGCGTGAATGTCTCGCGGGAACGGGCCAGCAGGAACTCCCTGAAGAGAGGATGATACTGGTATCCGTCCATGTACAATTTGGTGAAATAATTTTTACGGCTCAGGCTTTCCAGGATTTTTCCGGCGGAGTCGATCTCCGTGAGTTTTTCCGCAGTTTCCGGGTCAATTTTATTTAAAAAGACCGTTTTGAGAAGGACTTCCTGGACCACTGTATCTGTCCTGTCAAAAATCTCGCTGGCGAAATACTCGAATACCTCTCGCTGTTTTTTTTTGGGGACAGGCGTCATTTCGCCTGAGGGAGAGCTTTCCATCATCAGCAGGAGCCCGGCCGCCCATCCATCCGTTCGCTCGTGCAACTTCTTCACGGAGTCGCCGGGCAAGTCCTTCCTCTCTTTTACCTTTAAAAACTCTTTTGACTCCTCCAGGGAGAATTTTATTTCAGCCCACCCCAGGGAACTGATTTTATTGTTTGCCCGCAGACGCGCGAATTGCGGCGGCGGTTCCTGGCGGCTCAATATGATAACCTTGACCCATTCAGGAATAAGGTCCAGGCCGCCGCTCATCATCTCCTGAAAAGCAGGACCAGGGACGTCCTGGTAGTTGTCGAGGACTATGGTGAATGATTTTGAATCGCGTTTTTTCGCGGCGCGGGGACGGCCTTTGCCCGTGGCAGCCAAATCCGCCGGCAATAGCCTATGGAAAAGTTTTTCAAAATAGCGCCTTGTAAAGGATGGGATGGCCTGGAAATATTCGGAGGTCAATAGAGGAAGCGGTTTCTTATATCTTGGCGCGGCCTTTTTGGCGGCCAGTCCCATGTAATAAAAGAAGGTCGCGAGGTCGGAGTCGCCCCCATCCACCTGATACCAGAGGCATGGCAGCTTTCGGGCGTCCAGATAGTCGGCCACCAAGGTGGTCTTTCCAGAGCCAGGAGAGGCGCTGACCCAGGTAATCGGCTTTTCTCTTCCTGTGTCCAGCAAGTGGAAAAGTCGTTCCCTCCGGGCAATCCCGGTAAGATTCGGACGGTTTATTTTGGTTGCGGCCATGTAGCGCTATGGTATCGTTGAAGAACTGAAAAATCAAGCGCTTATTTTCCAGGAATTCGACTCGCGTGATCCGCGAACTCCGCGGTTAAAAAAAACTAATTTTTTTTATTCACGGTTGCGATGCCGGGCCTTTTGCCATATTTATAATCCTTGAAAATCCGGAATGCTTTTTCTTTTAATTCCGTTCTTTTTGCTTTTTGATTTTACCAACTGTTAACTGTAAACTGTAAACCGTTAAAGCCTTTCAGCATGACAAAAAAACAAAATGAAAGATTACTATTCAATACTTGAAATTGGCAGGGACGCCGGGGAGGACGGGATAAAAAAATCCTACAGGAGGCTGGCCATGCAGTACCACCCGGACCGCAATCCGAACGATCCCAAGGCCGAGGAAAAATTCAAGGAAATAACCGAGGCTTACGGGGTCCTGATGGACCCGGTAAAAAGAAGGGAGTACGATACTTTTTTCAGCCATGCCAAGGAGCGCCGGGGACACGAAGGGACCCAATTCCGGTATAGCGAGGAAGAAATCTTCCGTGACCTCTTCAATGATCCAAACCTTTTCAATTTTTTCAACGAGCTTGGGAAAGAATTTGAAAAGTCCGGCGTCCGCTTCGGTCCCTCCCTGTTTGAAAGCGTATTCTTCCGCAAGGGCGGTATTTTTTTCGCCGGGGCGGTATTCAGTCCCTTGAACAAGGCTTATAAACTGTATAATTTCTTCAAAATGGCCCAAACCGCCCATTCCGCTTTCAAAAAATACCAGGACTCCAAGGGGGACAGTCCGGGTGGACTAAAAGAGGAGAAGTCTACAAAGCCGGGGTTTATAAAGGAAAAGATCAAGGGCCTATTTGGAAAGAAAGAGGCCGCTCAAGGGGCGGAAGGCGATCCGGTTTTCCGCTTGCGCATTTCCCCCAGGGAGGCGGCGGAGGGGACTGAAAAATCCATGGCGTTTAAAATCAACGGCCAGGAAGAAAGGCTTAAGGTAAAAATACCAATGGGCGCCGGAAACGGGACTAAATTAAGGCTTAAGGGAAAGGGCGCGCGAACAAGCGATGGCAGAGGTGATCTTTATATTCTCATCGAGGTTGGATAGATTCATACCCGGCTACCGCCCCTCCGGTATGTATCATTATCGGCCTCCCTGCCTGAAAAATTGCGCCGCTTTTTCAAAAGCGTTAGCTGTAGTACAATAATAATCATGACAAAGGCTCTTAAAAAACCACTCGCGCTATTCCCAATTTTTATTTTCCTGGCCGTGGTTTTCGCTTTGCCGGTTTTTGCCCTGGCCACTGACGCTCCAAAAAACGAAGTCCCCACGGCGGTAAGCCCCAATTGCGCCATTGAAATCAAGGCAAACATGATTACCGCCAAGATAGATGGAGCTCCCCTGTCCGAGGTCATTGATAAAATCACCCAAATCACCAAGGTGAAATTTTCCTTTTCCAAGCTACCGGAAATTTCCGTGTTCGCTAATTTTCAAAACCTCGCGCTGGAGGAGGGGATAGGCAGGATACTGGAGTTCATGGATTACATATTCCTGTATGAACCGGACCCTAAGACTGGCCAAAGGCTCATGGAGGTAAAGTTACTTTCCCTTAAAAAAGGAGTTGTGCCGGCAACAGCGGCCAAGGGCAAGGAAATCAAGGACAAAAACGGCAAGCCCGTGAAACCTCAACCAGTGGTTAAAGGCAATGAAAAAAAACCGGGTGAGACCGCCACTGAGGAAAACCCGGATGAGCTTGCCAAGCTCCTCGGCGAGATAGAAGAAGGCCAAAAGATCAAGGAAATAATCAAGAAACTAAAGGACAAGGACACCGCCGCCAGGCTGAAGGCGGTGCATGATCTATCCAATTTCGATGGAGAAATGGCCGTCGACGCCCTGATCATCGCGCAGGATGACGCAAACCCGGAGGTCAGCCAGGCCGCTGAAAAGGCCCTGGATGTAATTGATGAGCGGGAAACCTTGTCCATAGTGAAGGACGACATAAAGGACCCTGACCCTATGGTACGGTTGAACGCGGTCGAAATAGCCGAGGACTACAAAGGAGGCAATTGGGTCCAGGTCCTTGAAGGAAGCCTCCATGACGAAGACAGCAGGGTGCGGCAGAAGGCCGCCGAGATTCTTAAATCCATGACCGGCAAGGACTATCACGTGGCGCCTTAGAAAATCATGAACATCAAAAAACTCACGGACTACAAATGGGAGATCGAGCAGGACGCGGCCAGGGGAATGCGCGTCCCCGGCATCATTTACGCTGACGATAATCTCATGCGGTTGATAGAGAAGGACAACTCCGCCGGGCAGGTGGCGAACGGCGCGACCTTGCCGGGAATAGTAAAGGGCTCAATGGCCATGCCGGACATGCACTTCGGTTACGGTCTCCCCATCGGAGGGGTCGTTGCCACGCGCATGGAGGACGGCGTCGTGTCGCCCGGCGGCACTGGATACGACATCAATTGCGGTGTCAGGCTCTTGAGGACCAATCTGAATTCGCAAGAGGTGGAAGCCTCGGCCTTGCTTCTCGCCAATGAACTCTTTCAAAGCATACCAACAGGCGTCGGGTCCAGGGGAGACATACGCCTTTCCGGAAGGGATTACAGAGACGTGCTTATTAACGGCGCGAGATGGGCGGTGGAAAGAGGTTACGGCGCGGTCGAGGACATCGGGCATATAGAGGCCCAGGGCCGCATGGAGGGGGCAGACCCCGCCTCAGTCGGACAAAAGGCAATGGACAGGGGCAAGGACCAGTTGGGCACCCTGGGGTCTGGAAACCATTTCCTGGAAGTGCAGGTGGTGGAGGAAATTTTTTTTCCAAAGGCGGCGGCCGCCTTTGGACTCTTCCCCGGCCAGGTCACGGTCATGATCCACACCGGCTCCAGGGGATTCGGACACCAGGTCTGCACTGATTATTTACAGGAGATGGAGAAGGCCGTCAGGAAGTACGGTATCGAACTCCCGGACCGGCAGCTGGCCTGCGCACCCATCCAATCCCCGGAAGGAAAAAGCTATCTCTCCGCCATGAGGGCCGCCGCCAATTACGCCTGGGCCAACAGGCAATGCCTGGCCGGACTGACGGAAAGGGCCTTTGAGCGGATTTTACAAATGGGGCCTGCCGCCCTGGGCATGTCCTGCCTGTACGACGTGGCCCATAATATAGTCAAGATCGAGGAACATATAATCGGCGGAAAAAAGATGAGACTTGCGGTCCACCGGAAAGGCGCCACAAGGTCCTTTCCGCCCCATCACCCGGAAGTCCCGGAGTCATGCAAGGAAGTGGGCCAGCCGGTTATCATTCCCGGCGACATGGGAAGGGCCTCATACGTTCTGGTCGGGACCCAGAAGGCGATGGAGGAAACCTTCGGCAGCACCTGCCACGGCGCCGGGCGCCTCCTGAGCCGGCACGCGGCCATCAGGCAGACAAAGGGAAGGGCAATTGAAAGAGAGCTTGGGGACAAGGGCATCATCGTGAGGTCAGCCGGAAGACACACACTGAAGGAAGAGGCCCCTGAAGCCTACAAAAACGTCACCGAGGTGGTGAACGTCGTGGAAAAGGCCGGGCTCTCCCTCAAGGTCGCGCGGCTGAGGCCGATAATAGTGATAAAGGGATAAGAGAGGCTGCAACAAGTATGAGCATTGACATTGAAAGCATGATTATGACTGTGCTTATCTTTATCGCGGCTCTTTTGTATTCATCCGTTGGCCATGCCGGAGCTTCCGGCTACATTGCCGCTATGGCGCTAACTGGCTTATCACCTGCCGTCATGAAGCCCGCGGCCTTAGCCTTAAACATCCTTGTAGCCTTTATCGCCACATTCAAATTTTACCGCGTAGGCGCTTTTTCATGGGATCTCTTTTGGCCGCTTGCGCTTGCTTCTATACCGTGCGCCGACAGGGGGGCTTCTTACATTGCCTACCCGTATATACAAACCAATTATTGGGCTTGTGCTCATTACGGAAGCGCAAACGCGGCGCGTTGTCTGCTTTTGTGGTCTTGGGGGCGTATAGGGGCGTGTTTTGAATTGTGATTATAATCCCTGCAAATGGAAATAAAAAATCCTTATATAAAGATATTTCAAGACCTTCAAGCCAAGAATATAAAATACCTGGTTGTTGGAGAATTGGGCCTTACGAAAGACTTTGACCAATTGTATTCAAGGGGATTAAAACAAGAAGCAGGAAAAAATTCCTTGTATTTCATCGGCAAGGAGTATCTTATAGATATGAAGGCAAAGGCCGGGAACGCCGTCTGGCTGGACAAAATCAAGGAAAAGTTCGCCGGTGAAAAAGAATAATAAAAAAGAAATGCAGGAAGCTTGGATGGATTCCGCCCTGGATATGGATGCGTTCAGGTCGTGGGACATAGAGAAGCAATTGGACGCCATAGTGGAATTCGCAAAAACCCGGTATTCCCTGGAAAAAGAGTTTTCATTCAAACAGTTGAAAAAACGCCGTGTAAAAAAAGATTGACGAAATTTGAAGCGCCAAATAACAAACATCAAATCACAAATAAGCTCCAAAAGCAAAATTCCAATAACAATCCTTGATTATTGAAATTTTGAGTTTATTTGAAATTTGTAGTTTGAAATTTGAAATTTTTGGTTTCTTGCATTAAGCTCAGGAGCTCCCATGTTTCCCACTGGAATTCCCCTGGAAAGCCTGCTGAAGATCGACCTTACGGGAAACGCCCTGGACCTTGGGGCCTTGGCGAAGGCCCAGCCAGGAGACGTTCTGCAAGGGCAGGTGGTGAAAGGCCCCTCCCCTGACGGCGTAAGCGTCGCTAGGCTTGGCGGCCAAAACGTCTCCCTGCCCAACACCCCCAACCTTTCCCAGGGCCAGACAATATCAGTGGAAGTGGTGAAGGTCGCCTACCAGCTCTCACTCAAGATTGTCCCATCAGAGTCCCAGCCTAAGCCATACCAAGGGACCGGACCATACCAGCAGCCGGTTCTTCCCCAAGCCGCGCCAGGCATGCCGCCCTCGGCCCTGGTCCTCCAGCTTCCTGAAAGCCTCAAAACCGGAAACATCCTCTCCCTGGCGAAACCGGGCGACATCATCTCAGGCGTCGTGGTAAAGAATCTTGGGCAGAACCAATCCATAATCCAATACGACGGGGTGGACGTCCCGGCCTTCAGCTCTCAGGCATTAAATGAAGGCCAGACCGTAAGGGCGAAAATCGAGCGAACCCTTCCTCAATTGACTCTCAGGGTCTTGCAGGACAGCCAATCAGCCGCGTCGCCCGGCCAGCGGTCCCCTGCCCTTTCCTCTCTGACCCAACCACCGTCCTTCCAGGAAATCGCCATGAGGATCTCCGCCAGCCAATTGAAAAGCCTCTCCGGCGGATTTCTCCCCAGGGAGGGCCAGCTCGTGGATGTGAAGGTCCTGCAAACCATGTCCGGCGGCAAGGCCCTTGTGGAAATCGGGGGAAGGCAAATCGAGGCGTTCCTCTCCCCGGACGCGAATGCGCAGCCCGGGAAGACGCTCTCCATGTCGGTTGACTCCCTTTCGCCCGACCTTGTGCTGAGGTCCGTCCCTCCGGCCCAGGACCTCAGCCTGGAAAAGGCCGCAGGCTACGTCCGCGAATTCCTGCCGTCCAAGGAGCCCATGGAAAAGGTGTTGGGCCGCCTTTCGCATCTTGTGTCCGATGGAAAACTCCCGCAAGCGTTGCAATCCGAGAAGGGACTGCTGGACGGCCTTCGCCAGGCTCTGAACGATTCAGTGCTCCAGAAACCAGGCTCTCCTGATCCGGCCCTTCTGGAACGCGCTGTGAACGTTTCCGGCCAGAGCTATGAAAATAACCTGAAAACCGCGCTGGAATTGGGCATCTCACCGGAGGAGATAAAAAACACGCTTCTGAAAGGGGACCTGAAAGGGGAGTTGTTGAAGCTTCAAAATGCAGTTGATGAAAAACTCCCAACCTTGAAGGGAGACAACCCGGAGGCGCAGGCCCAACTTCGGGAACTGCAAAACTTCGGCGGCGCGATCAAGGCCGCCGTGAACCAGATAGACCTCCACCAGGTAATGAACGCCGTGAACCAGAGGGACCAGGGCTCGGCCTTTTTCCAGGTCCCGTACATCGCCTCAAACGGCGAGACCAAGACGGTTGACGTGTTCGTGAAAAGGAACTGGAAGGAAAAAGGCGGCAAGGGGGACACGGGAAAAGAGGACTGCAACGTCACCCTCTTGCTGGACATGACCTCGCTAGGCTCCCTGCGGGCGGACGTCCACCTGCAAAAGGACTCTCTCCATTGCAAGATTCTCTCACAGGACCAGAAGGTGGTGGATTTCATGGAAAGCCAATTGCCTTCACTGGAGGCGGGCCTGACAGGACTGGGGTACGAGGCTAAAATCGAGTGCAACCTGACCAAAAAGGAGAAGGTCTCCGCGCCTGTACATTCTGAAAAAACGCCCATTGAAAAACTGGGGATTCTGGATGTGAAGGTTTGAAAAAGGCTTCTTTCAAACTCCTTAACCACGAAGAACGCGAAGGACACGAATGCCATAAAGATTGCGCCCCGGAGGGGTGGCTGCCAGGGGAAGACCATGCCATAAGATGCCCAGGTCTCCATCAGCACATCGTCTTCGGAAACGAAAACCCGGTTGCGACCCCTCCAGGGTCGGATTAATTAATTTTTCAGATACCAGGGGTATCGGCCTGTGGCTTCAACCCCTGGCTAATGGCTGGCATCCCTCCGGGATGCATAATATCGCCCAATTTAGGTAATAAATAAAAAATCGCTATGCTATATGTTATTAAAAAACCAGCCTTAACTCCAAAACGCCGGTCCGCTTGTCTATCATGTATTCCCTTTCAGGAGCAAAATTTTCCGGGGCCAAATCCAGGACCTCCTGCCGCGTCCGGCATTTTCCCCCATCCGTCCCCAGAAACATGTTTATATCAAAGAGAAAATTATAGGGATCATCCCAGGGGTCCACGAAGTGCTCTATGATGGCCAGACGCCCCTTTTCCGTGAGCGCCCCGGCGGCCTTGTTAAAAAAAAGCCTTACTGAATCGTCGCCGTACATGTGGATCACCTGTGATATCAGGATGAAATCAAAATTTTCCCCCCAGGGAAGGTCCCGGAAATCGCCTGCTATGATTTCTCCCTGGAGTCCCTTTTCCCTTGCCAGGGCAGCGGCACTTTCAATGTCCATGTAGGTTGCTGCGATATCGGGAAATTTTTTTTGTATTCCTCTCAAATAAGGGGCCGTGCCTCCTCCCACGTCGAGCAGACGGCGGACCCCGGCCAGGTCGACCAGTTCCAGAAACGTATTAAGGGAAAATCCGGCCTTTTCCTCCTGCGCCTCCATGTAGATACGGTAGTCCTCCTCGGTTCCGTGAGGGACCTCGCGCTTATCAGGCAGTCCCTTCCAGTGCTCCGCCATCCGCTCCATCTGCCTGGCCATGTGGGGCGCTTTGATTTCCTGGGGATAAATCCGGTCCAGCGCCTTTTGAATCCTTGGGGGAAGGGGGCCGTTTTTCACCGAGGCGATCAGCAGCCTGGTCTTCCATGCGCCGGTGAGGACGTCAAAAAATAGTTCTTCCATTTTTCACTAACCCGGACAAGCCGGAACTAAAATAAAATTCCGATGTATTCAAACATTTGATGATACCTCTTTTGGACCGCCGATTCCATGCCGCGCCATGGAACCCCGGCGCAGGATTGTGCCCCCGCAGGAAGAGGTCTGGAGGTTGATATTTTACTTCACAATTTTTTTCACATTTTTAAAAATTGAGCAGAAGTGGTTTCGCAACCCAGGTCGGCGCGAAAGGATTTGAACCTCCGCCCCACCTGCTCCCAAGGATATGGGGATGAAAGGGTCATTGACAACTATCGTTACGAGGTATATTTTATATTCACTTGTTGCCGCGTTATTGGCTGGATAAATGCTGAAAGCCCGGCTCCTATAGATTGGAAAATAGGATGGAGAATTAGAAAATGGGAGCCATCCTTCAATTTGAGTTGCTTCATTGGGAGGAAGAAATAAATGGCAATTAACAAAGCAATAGAAGAAATAAGAAAAACCCGTCATGAAATCTCTTCAAGGCACCATCACAACACTAAAGAATTATTGGAGCACTATAAACAACTGGAAAGCAAATATTCGGACAGGATTTGCGACCGGACAAGGGACAGCAAAATAATCCAGAGGACACTAAAAAGCAGCGCGGTTGATTAAGGAGCAAGCTTCGTAATCCTCAGCCGGTTCTCCTTCTCTTTCCTCGATGGCTTTCAGGTCGGATAAATATTCAAAAGTCCGTTGGGCCTAAAAACTTTGAAAATGAGCTGAAATAATTAAATCCTAAATTATGCGGATTCGGCATAATGGTAAAACAGATTATGTTACATGGAAAATCATGGCGGACTTTAATGAATAAATGATTAACAAGCCTTGAAAGCAATAGAAGTGTTTCTGAATAAATAAACAAAGAGTATGCATAAAAATAAATGTTCGCGCCGCCATTAGGCTTAAAGAATATGAACCGAATTTATCTATCAATATTAATAATATGCTTCCTCCTTGGCACGTGTACACTTATAGCATTTGTCAAGGCTGGAGAGTCTATATCTGGGAATTTGTATCCAGAATTAATAGGCTTTTGTTTAGATGGAATATTCTTTGTAATTCTTTTTACTGTTTATGAGGGGCGAAGATTTAAAGTAGAATCAACAAAACAAAAGATTAAATTAAAGAAGAGTTTGCGAGATTTACTCGCAATAATACTGCAATGGTCACAACCTATTAACAGCAAAATTCCTTTTAAAGAGATCATTTTAAATCCCGATAACCTCAAAGCAATTCAAAAGGAATTAGAGTCAACAAGACGACTTGATGGAGTGCAGGCAGATTTTCTCAGAATACATGCTTTAGCAAGGATTCCTTCTATCCAAGCCGCAATTCCAGTATCTGCTACGATTGATGGAAGACATTTACAGTTATGGGACTTAATTTTAAACAATCTTCGGGCAATTGCTGAATCTACTAATGACGAAAATGCTTATGAAGCACTGTTAGATTTTATTAACTTTGTAATCAAATTTGATGAAGCTCAAGTGTCTGCCTAACAAAGAAACAGTTGCAGGAGTCAGACATTGATCTGGAACAAAAATGGGCTTGCCTAACAACCGCCTCCACGGCAGACGCTTGACTGTCATGCGCCTTGCAAAGTTCCGCAAGCCTTACGCCAGCCTGCGCTTGTGAGGCGAGCGTTAGATTTCAAGGATGCCAATGGCTATTCACTGGTCAGAATCCGAAGTCGAGGCAGCAGTTGAAGACTACTTCAACATGCTCCGCCAGGAGTTGACCGGTCGCAAATACAACAAGACCGAGCATCGCCGGGCATTAATGGAACATCTGAACAATCGGTCAGAAGGTTCGGTTGAACTGAAGCATCAAAATATCAGCGCCGTTCTGATCGAGATGGGTATTCCATACATTGACGGATACAAGCCACGTTCAAACTACCAGCGCACACTACTGCCCGCAGCGGTGTCTGATTTCCTCGCCAATCACCCCGAGTTTCACGCGCTGTTCCAAGAGGACTCCGAGGTCGCGCCATCCATCCCATCGGTTGCGGATTTTCTCGCGGCGATGGAAGCTCCGCCAAGGCCGGAAAACAAGGGCAGCTCAACGATCGCGGAGACTCAAGCTATCTACAATCCCGCCGGTGTGAACTACCTGGAACGGGAGGCGCAAAATCATTCACTAGGAGACGCCGGGGAACAATTCGTCATCAATTTTGAGCGGGCCAGGTTAATCCACGCCGGGAAGGAATACCTCGCGGATCAAATTGAGCAAATATCAGTCTCGGTCGGCCCTTCCGCTGGGTTTGATATCCGGTCGTTTGAAGAAAACGGAACAGACCGCTTTATCGAGGCAAAAACCACGAAATACGGCAAGAGCACGCCATTCTTCGTTACTCCCAACGAGTTGGATTTCTCACGGGAGAATGCAACCCGGTACTTTCTATACCGTGTCTTCAAGTTCCGCGCGGAACCACGCTTGTTCACTTTGCATGGCTACTTGCAGGATCAGTGCATACTCCAGCCGTCGCAGTACTTGGCGAAGCCAGCGTGAAATCTGGCAATGCGTTGCAACTGGCGTATTGACACGATTTGATCTTTTTTATAACATGAAGGCGAAAATATATCCCCCCTGCTTCTTCGGAAGCAGGGCGCGAGGCCGGGGATGCCGATTTCGATACCCTCATCGCCTGCGCCTTCAACTATGACGCCCATTCCTCGGAATTCGATAAACTGGGCCGGATTCCGGTGCTCAAGGCCAGGATGAACGCCGACCTGCACATGGCAGGCGACCTCAAGAACACCGGCAAGGGGAACCTTTTCGTCATCTTCGGAGAGCCGGACATTGACATCCTCGACGCCGGGGACGGGCAGGTGCGGGTGAAGATCAACGGCGTGGATGTCTTTCATCCCAACACCGGAGAGATTCGCAGCGACGGCGCGGAGGGGATCGCCTGCTGGTTCATCGACACCGATTATAACGAAGAGAGCTTCTTTGTCCGCCACGCCTATTTTCTCGGGGCCAACGATCCCTACAAGTCCCTCAAAACCACCCTCAAGGCCGAGATCAACGAAGAAGCCTGGGGTACCCTGAACAGCGACACCTCCCGCCCCTTCCGGAAACCAAAATCCGGTCGGATCGCGGTAAAGGTGATCAATCATCTGGGGGATGAGGTGATGAAGGTGTTTCGTCTGAAATGATAGAATTTTGTATTTTAGAACATTGAAAGAGTGTTCACGGGAGTGTCTGCCATGCGCCTGACTATCGAACAGCTCCAAAGCATTATGAACTCCACGGAAGGGGAGCATTTCGAATTCAAGGAAGCCAAAACCAAATTTCATTTTGAGAAGCTCCTTAAATATTGTGCTGCTTTAGCGAATGAGGGTGGTGGGGAAATGGTTCTCGGCGTTACCGACAAACGGCCAAGACATGTGGTTGGAACTCAGGTGTTTTCTCAACCGGAACGGACGAGAAGCGGGCTTATTGAAAAGCTGCGTTTAAATATCAATTTTGATGAAGTCCAGCATCAAAATGGGCGCGTCCTGATTTTTCACGTTCCCTCTCGCCCCGTCGGAATGCCGATCAAGGCGGAAGGCGTTTACTGGGAACGAAAAGCCGACAGCTTGGTTCCTATGTCTGAAAATCGGCTTCGTGAAATCTTCTCCGAGGCAGGGCATGACTTTTCAGCCCAGATATGTTCAGGCGCAACAATAGCTGATTTGATCCCGGCGGCCATTGAAGATTTCCGGAACCGGTGGCTTATCAAGTCAAACAATCCCGGTTTATCCACGTTGAGCCATGAACAGCTTCTTTCCGACGCCGAAGCGGTTGTTGATGGTTATCTTACCTATGCCGCGTTGATCTTGTTCGGAACAAAACAAGCTCTGGGCAAGTGTTTAGCCCAATCCGAGGTGGTTTTTGAATATCGGTCTTCCGATGCCTCAGGTCCAGCCCAGCATCGAGAAGAATTTAGAGAAGGGTTTTTCAGTTATTATGAAAAATTATGGAAGTTGATTAATTTGCGTAATGATATCCAGCACTTTCAGTCAGGTTTATTCCTGCTGGATATCCCGACTTTTTCGGAACGGCCAGTTCGAGAAGCTGTCTTAAACGCCGTCAGCCACCGGGATTATCAGCTCGGAGGCAGCATCTTTATTCGCCAATATCCAAGGAAGTTGGTGTTTGAGAATCCAGGCGGATTTCCGGTTGGCATAAATCTCGATAATATCCTTGATCGCCAGTCGCCGCGCAATCGCCGCATCGCGGATATTTTTGCAAAATGTGGTCTTGTGGAGCGTTCCGGTCAAGGCATGAACCTGATGTTTGAGCGAAGCATTCAGGAAAGCAAAGCAATACCTGATTTTTCCGGCACTGATCAGTACCAAGTGATATTGAAAATCGCCTTCAACCTCGATTACAGACACTAGTGTCAAAAGGCGTCATCGAGCGCTTTGGCCGTGGGCGCGGTGTTAAATACATTCTCAGCCGTCAATATTATCAGATGGTAGGGAGTAGGGGTGTATATACGAGAAAGAAGGGATTGGATCGTGAAACAAACAAGACCTTACTTTTGAAACATATCGTTGAAAATTCCGAAACCGGAAGCCGCCTCAAGGAACTGAGACAAGTGCTTCCTTCGTTATCAATGCCACAAGTGCAAACCCTGCTTAGAGAACTTAAATTAGAAAGAAAAATTCATAAAACTGGAGCTACACGAGCGGCTCTTTGGCATGCCAATCTTTAATAAATCTATTGCATCAGCAAAAAAATCTAATTGCAATCCAAATGCAATATAATACCCCAAGGTCTTTAATTACAAATAGTTAATATATATCGCTATTTAATTTGATATATAAAATTATGCAATAAAATGGAATTTCGAATAGCCGATACCTTTACCGACAGCCTTTCCAAACTTAACGGAGAGGAACAGAAGGCCGTCAAGACCACCGCCTTCGACCTCCAGATGAATCCAGCCAATCCGGGGATGCAGTTTCATAAACTGGACAGGGCCAAGGACGCCAATTTCTGGTCAGTCCGTGTGAGCCGGGACATCCGATTAATTGTCCACAAAACAAAATCCAGCCTCCTGCTCTGCTATGTCGGGCACCATGATGACGCCTATCACTGGGCCGAACGGCGAAAACTGGAAACGCACCCGAAGACCGGCGCCGCGCAGATGGTTGAAGTTAGGGAGACCATAAAAGAAATCACCATCCCCAAATATGTTGAGGTTGAGCAACCCGTACCTTCCAAGCCCTCCCTGTTTTCGGATGTGTCCGACAATGAACTCCTGAATTACGGTGTGCCGTCCGAGTGGTTGAACGATGTGCGGAAAGCCAATGAGGACAGCCTATTGGAACTGGCCGGCCACTTGCCAGGCGAGGCAGCCGAGGCGTTGCTCAATCTGGCCACCGGGGTGACGCCGCAAATCGCACAGCCGGGTTCCACTGAAGTTGATCCCTTTGACCATCCCGACGCCAAGCGGCGGTTCCGGGTGATGAACAATGTCGAGGAACTTGAACGTGCCCTGGAATATCCCTGGGAGAAATGGACTGTCTTTCTTCACGCCGCGCAACAGGAGTATATAGAACAGGATTACACCGGCCCGGCAAGGATTTCCGGTTCCGCTGGCACTGGCAAGACTATTGTGGCCCTCCATCGAGCGGTTTTTCTTGTCCGTTCCAACCCTGAAGCCAGGGTGTTGCTCACCACATTCTCCGATACCTTGGCGAATGCACTGAGAACAAAATTGAGACGCCTGATCTGCAACGAACCGAGTCTGGGCGAACGTCTGGAAGTTTACGCCATGAATCAAATTGGCCTCAGACTCTATGAACTGAATTCTGGACGTCCACGGATCGCATCCCGAAAAGATATCAAGCAATTTCTTGAAGAAGCCTCCATTCAAATAGAAGGACACAAGTTTACCCTGCATTTCCTGATGACGGAGTGGGAGGAGGTTGTTGACGCATGGCGGTTGGAAACCTGGAAGGCGTACCGCGATGTTACGCGACTGGGAAGAAAAACGCGTCTGCCGGAGAAACAACGTGCCATGCTCTGGTCTATTTTTGAACGTGTGAGGTCCAATCTGAAGACCCGGAATCTTGTAACATACTCCGCCTTGTTCAGTCGTCTGACGTCTCAACTGGGTAAAAGCAAGCACCCGCCTTTTGATTTCGTCGTTGTGGACGAGGCACAAGATGTTAGTGTGGCTCAATTGCGGTTTCTGGCTGCCCTTGGGGCCAGACGAAAGGACAGCCTTTTTTTTACCGGAGACCTTGGGCAGAGGATTTTCCAGCAACCCTTCTCCTGGAAGGAACTTGGCATTGATATTCGCTGGCGTTCCCGCACACTGAGAATTAATTACCGCACCTCACACCAGATCAGAATACAGGCTGATCGGTTGTTGGGACCTGAGTTGTCCGACGTGGACGGCAATGCAGAAGAACGGCGCGGTACAATTTCTGTTTTCAACGGGCAAAATCCAACTATTATGATTTTAGATAGTCAGAAAGAAGAAATTAAAATGGCCGGCAAATGGATATCGGACCGTATAGGGGAAGGCTTAGCGCCAAGCGAGATAGGCGTTTTTGTCCGTTCCGAAGCGGAACTGGACAGGGCGCGGACCGCTGTTAAAAAAACGGGCTTGCCCTATAAGGTTCTCGACGAGAAGGTCGAAACAACCGCCGGAAATATTTCCATCAGTACCATGCACCTTGCCAAGGGCCTGGAGTTCCGCGCCGTTGCTGTGATGGCCTGTGATGATGAGGTTCTTCCCTTGCAAGAAAGAATCGAATCCGTAGCGGATGATTCCGACCTGGAAGAGGTTTACAACACGGAACGTCATTTGCTTTACGTAGCCTGTACCCGGGCACGGGACTATCTTCTTGTAACAAGTGTTGATCCGGCATCGGAATTCATTGATGATTTGAAGATGTGATCCGCAGGAATACCTTTAGATGCGCATAGAAGTGAGTAAGTCTTACATTTCCAAGGTCTTAACTGACTGTCCATAAAACCTTCCGAAAAAAGGTTTTGTAACCCATTGATTTAATGCACTACCATAGAAAGGAGTTGCCCCTCGCCTTTTTTCTCTTGACCAGGAGGGTGTCCCTGGTGATGAGGACCCGGCCCTCCGCCAAGGCCAGCTCCACAAGCTCGCCGTCTTCCATGCCGGGGAAGCATTCCACGTCGCAGCCCAGGATGCGCATCCACTTCGCCAACCGGCCCAGCATGCCGTCCACGAGGAATTTCATGAACTCCCTCCCGTCCCTGTTCTTTCCTTTTCCGCCCCTGAATTTTTACCCTTTTTCATTCCAGAAGGACCAAGCCGAAGAATTGGGCGGTTTCAGGGTCATGGCTTAAATCGTACCCGAATTTTCTGACAGTGCCGAACACGTCAATGCCCATTGCTTCCATTGAGGGCCGCGCCTCCTCGGTCTTCACGCAAGGACGGTCATCCGGGCACTCCTCGCAGAGTCCGCATGGCCCTGACCCCATGCCGAATGCCTTGAAAAAACCCAGTTCCACGGCCTTTTTCTCTATCTCCGTTACCGCCCACCGTATCTTCCAGGATGCATGGTCGTGGATCAGCAGGGCGGTGTTGTATTCGGAAAAAATTTGCCTGGAGAAAAAGGGCGGGGGAGGAAATGGGGGGCAAGAGTACCTTTTACCGAACTCCCCGCACCCGTACCGGCACTTGAATAAAACCCAGGGCGCGGTTTGAATGTCCTTACTCTCAATGAGCAGGATTTCCTTGAGGTCCAGTTCTTTTTTCAAAGCCAGGAGATTTTTCATTTAATAAGCAGTCAAACAATTCATGAAGCTCCTCGGCCTTCTCATGCGATCCCTCAACGGGGCCGTCAATGTCCATGCCGCGGAATTTATCGAAGACCCTTTGGGCCTCTACCTCCATTGTGGAATATATGCGTTGAATTTTTTTGTCGTGGAAGGGGTAATCGATAAAGTAAGGACTCCGCCCGTTCAGGTTGAGTTTTTGGACGTATCTTTTGTACATGGGCGTCCCGGCGTATAAAAAGACCTTGTGGGAAAGGAGCTGCGCCGCGTTGGTGGCGCAACGGACCAGGCCGTTTCTCCGAAGGAACTTTAAATTTTCCCCTAATTCGGCCAGGGTCACCTCCGGATCGAACATGATGAACCCCGTGGAGAGTTTTATCCTTCTATCCTGTATCAAGGCGATGGCCCTTTCATTCTGGTCCACCGTGGTCCTTTTATGAAAACGGTCCAAGGCGGATTGCGCGCCGGACTCAACCCCCAGAAAAACTTCCGTGAGCCCTGCTTCCGCCAGGGGATCAATGGCGTCCGGCGAAACAGAATCGGCCCGGCATTCCAGTCCGAAGGGAATCCGGCGGCCTCTTTTCATTATCTCCTTCGCCAATCCTGCGGCGTATATCCCTGCCTGCTTGCCTGGAGGAAAAAAGCAGGGATCAACAAAATATACCTTTTTAAATCCCTCCGCGACCCGTTGTTCCATCTCGTCCACTATGCCACGGGCGTCTCTCCCCTTGTAGCCATCGAAGAACCTCCCAGCGTAACAAAAGGTGCAATTTCCCCAGCAACCCTTGGACCCCAGCATAGGGGCGCATTCCCCTTTCTTTATCCTTGGGAAAGGGCCTGCGGTGCTCCCTTCTCCTAAAGGGTCCCCTTCAATGATGGAATCCACGAAGGGAAATTCCCTCAGCAATTCATCCTTGAAAAAAGTCGGGTAGTAACCGAACAGGAAAAGCCTTGCCCTGGAAGAAGCCCTGATTTTCCGCAGGCTCTCCAGTATTTTCCCGGTGTTTTCCCATTGGAACAATAAATTCACATATATTTCTTCCGGTTTCATTTCGAGGAGGCGATTTTCAAAGGCGTCCAGGTCGCGCTCCCCGGAAGCGTCAAAATATCCGGCATCCAATCCCTGTTTTTTCAGCCTGGAGCAGGCGTATCCTGGCAAGAGACAAGAGGCAAGGGGGGCGTTGGAGACCACGTTGAAGTATCTCTGGGGCCGCAGGGCCGGGGGATCCACCACCACGGCGCGGGTTGATTTTAAGAACGGCATCTTTTTTGCTTAACAAAATAGAGGATAAAAATCAGCCACGAATGAACACGAAGTTTCACGAATTTTTAAAAATTTCTTTTAAATTAGCGCCCCTTAGTATTCATTCGCGGCTAAATAACATTTTTGTTCTATAATTTTTCCATACTTTTTAAAAAGGATAGACCGGATGTCGCCAACTTGTCAATTCTTGTTTTTATTATCGCGATACCTTTTTCACGTAAGGCCGTCTAATAATTTGTGGCTTTTTCTGGAAAAAAACATTATACTTAATAAAGAAAAACTAGCCTTAATTAAGGGGAAAAAAATGAAAAAATCCTTATTTTTAGGGATCGTTATAATGGGCCTTTTAGGGATAAGCGCCTCCGCCGTTTATTCGCAGGAAACCATTACAACCGACCTCAAGAAAAAAATCAAGGAAATAGAAGTCAGGGGAAATGTAACTGTCCCAACGGATATAGTTCTCCCTCTTATCCACTTGAAAGTCGGGGATTACTTCAGTGAAGAGGCGCTCAAGGAAAACATCAGCAGCATACTGAAACTCGGTGAGTTCGAGGGCGTGGAGGCAAGGCAGGTGGATGTCCCAGGGGGCATTAACCTCCTGTTTTTTGTCAAGGAGATAGATAAACGCGTCCAGGCCATCAAGATAAAGGGAAACATGAAGACAAGACGTGATGAAATCAGGGGCCGCCTTCTGATTAACGAAGGGGACAAATACAACTACCAGTTGGTCCAGGAAGAAATTTCACGTCTTTACGGCACGCAGCAATTTGAAAAAGTCGAGGTTATCAAGAAGGATATTCCAGGTGGACTGGAACTCACTTATGTGGTGACGGAGTTCCCCACGGTATCTGATCTTCCAACATCCACGAAATACGGCCCTGTAAAGTTTCAAACCCTGCCTTCCAAACCAGGGATACCTTATGTAAGGTCCACCTCGGTTCCAGGCTTCACCGACAACGAAGACAAATTCCCCTTCATGAATAGAACGCCGGATTATTATAAGGATGAATTCTATACCGGATCAAAACAGGGGCCTTTGATGTTCAGCATCGGCGCCTCCCACAATTTCCTGGGCTCCAAATAAATCGTCAAATTTGTATTCTTCGGTTAAAAATGAGTTCAAGGCCATGTGGATAAGGCGGGGGTTCAGTCCGCGCTTGAGTCCCAAGCATATCTTTTCAAACATCTTCATCTTTATTTGAAGTTCATCCATCAGCGCCTTCTTTTTGTTTTTTAAAACCTCATCCGCATCCAACGGCATCCAGCCGTCCACCGCCATCAACAGGCCCTGATTCCAGTAAGGGGTTGACCCTTCAGCATAAGTTTCCAGGATCAATATGCCCTCATGTCTTGCCTTGCACACATACGCGACTATATTTTTTATAACCTCCCCATCGTTCATGGCATCGGTGATTGGCTTGGGTTCCTGCCGGCTTGTTTCCTCAAAAAACGCCTCGGCGGTTAATGGAGCGTCCGGAAACAACGAATTGAGTTTTTTCATTAGCAAATAGGGGTTGTCCCCATCGCCAAGCCCTCTAATTCCAATTCGCATCATTTCCAATCTCCGCCCGGATTCGTATAAAACGGACCGGCGTTTTTTCTCCGCTTCCGAAACTATTTGCCCGGCGGAGCAATCATCCAGGGTCATTTCAAAGAGATACCTGCTGAAGGGATCTTTTATTTTGTCCATGATCGCGTCAAGAACAAGGGGGCTCTCTCTTCGGACTTCCCGGCAGACAGGGAGCCAGTATTTCATGATTTCCTTAAAGGAAGCCTTGGTTAAATAAAATTCTCCCATTTCCTCCCTGTCCCCTGATTTTTCCCGTTCTTCTTTATAGTCCCCAATTAAAACTTCCTTTTCCTGGCGCAAAATTATGTAACCCCTTTCTTCATATTTTCTGACGAGGCCAAGGATTTTTTCTTGAACTTCCTTGATCTCCTTTAAAAAGGGATATTTATCCGCGCTGGATTCATGAAATCGAGTATATTCCGCTAAAATGTATTCAATGGAACGCCTCCTTACCCGGTTTACATTGTTTAAAACCCTTATTTGAAGTTGCTCAGGCTCATTTAACATGGCCAGGGCGATGGTATCATTGAGGAGCCCGTCCTCCCCGGAAGCGCCCCACAAAACTATTTGCAACGACCTGTCATCAAGAAGCCTCAGAATCTCTATTCCGTGTTTTTCAAATGGGTCCATTTAACGCCTATTTTCGTTTTTCTTTAAAACAACTTTAAAATCTCGCTTATTCTTCCTGATCATCCTGGAATATAAACGATAAGGCAATGCCAATGGCTGAGCCCAAAGGAAGGCCCAATGCAGTATTGTCCACAGCCAATCCCAACGTGGACAAGCCACAACCAAACAAGGTTAGAAATATTTTGCCAAAATTGGTTGAAATATTATTGATAAGACACTAATGAAAGGCCAATGGAAATGCCAATTAGAAACCAGAATGAATCCATTATGTAATTTTTTTTATTCCATCTTAATCATAGCTTTAATATTTATAGCCGACAGCCCTTCCTGCTCGTCAATAATGTCCAGGGCGCCAATGCCGTTGATGGATTTGGCCCCCGCCATTAGCTTCAATATGAAGTCGTCCTTTTCCCCGCTAAAGGGAAAGGCATAAACGGAGGTATGCTGTGTGGAATCGTAAGTCCTCTTGGGGCTTTTCCCTGCGGCCTCCCTGATTATTTGCGAAAATCTGATGGAGGTCTCGGAATCAAGGACATTGGATATCAGGAGATGAATGGATTTGCCGTTCTTCGCCATGTCATTTATCTTCTCCTGGATTTTAGTGGTCAGGAACGCGGCTGTATCCCTGGCCGCCTTGATTTTCGCTGTTTTCATGCTGCTCCCCATGCCGGTCTTATTCCCGGTAAGCACGGCCAGAACGTCCGCGCTTTTGGGGTCCACCACCTTCAGTTCTTCCACGATGAGCTTGACCACGTAAAACCCTGAGTCCTTTCCCATGTCCTGAAACTCATGATTCGCGGATACGGTGTAATCCGCGGAAAGCGCGCCTGCCAGGGAGTTGAGCACCTTGGATTCGCTCTCCGCCAATGCGCCTTTTGAGAGTTCCGCGTCATCGTATTTTTCCTGAAGCGACCCCATGACGGTTTCCTGTACGCCCTTGTCCCGCAACTGGCTAGCGTAATGTTCTTTCGCTTTTTTGAGATCGCTGTCGGCAACAACCCTAAAGCCCTGTTTCTGAAACTCCGACTGAAAGGCTGTGGAGAGGGTGGCGTCTTTGCTGTAAAAAAGGAAGAGGGGGGAGGGCGTGTTATCCTGGGCTTGGGCGAAGTCAGGACCAGGCACAAAGGCACAGAGGCACAAAGGCAGAAAGATAAAAAAATTAAAGAATCGTTTTAATGACATTTTTAACGGCTCCTTGTTCAGGGTTCAGGGTTCAGGGTTCAGGGTTGGAAGAACCCTGGCCTTTTAATTTTTGATGGTTAATTGGATATAAAAGACGCCGTGTAACCGGTAACCGTGAACCATGAACGCTTACCAAATTCACAAGCCACCGAATTTGTCTTTCAGGACGCTTGCCAATTGCCCTTGAATGTTCTTCGTTATTTTCTCCACTTCTTTTTCAATGTCGTTTTCGTTCATGTATGTCCCGCCTTTTTCGATGTTCGCGGTTGTTTTAAGTCCGCCCGTCGCCGTGTCGTAAACATTCAATTGAAGCGTTCCTTTTACCCCTCCCGCCGCTTCCTCCCCTTTTCGTTCCGAAATTTCCACCAGGAATTGGGCGTCGATTACATAGTTGGCCGCTTCCGCCAGGGTTTTCCCGGACCTGTCTTCAAACCAGCGCAAGGCGGCTTGATTCAGAGAGGCATCGTTGACCCAGGTTATATTCTGGCCTTCCAAAAAATTTCCCACTCCAGTCTTCAAGGCTTCCTGATGCTGGGGGTATTTTTTGTCAGGTTGGGTCTTGGACACGATGATGAACTTTTTTGCCGCAATGCCTTTTAAATGGAAGGGGGCGAGACGGGCGGGGATGGCAACGGAGACGGTAGAATAATTCTGGCTGCCCGCATCCGTGAGCAAGGACATCTTGACCTGGTATTCGTTTCCAGCCTGGCCGATTTCCGTTTTCACGGTCCAGTGGACCGAAGCGCCCTTTTTATCAAAGACATTGGGATAGGGAGAACTCTTCGTCCATATTCCGCCCAGCGTCTTGCGGATATATTCCCCCAGCCCCGGCTCCGGCTTCCCTTGGAATACCGGCTCCTCCATGAAGAAGTTCTGGTCGATGGCGGAAAAATGCGTATCCTCCACAAGCTTTTGAAGATAATCGTCAAAATGCTCCTGGTATAGGGAAGGCCATTTGGTTTCCAGGGATTTTATTTCGTAGGAGGCCAGTTTTCCGCCGGTTTTCGTGTCGATGATCTTCGCGTACAGTTCCGCTTTTTCGCCTTTCAGGCGGATGAAACCGGTGAGCGAGTATCCTGTCTTGGCGCCTAAATAGGGGAGCATAACCCCCTTCTTGCCTTCATTCTTGAGCAGATTCACCAACGCATCGTTCAAAAAGCGGGTCAGGGGAATAATCTTGTTTTCCTTGGTCTTGAATAGGTCGATGGAGACCAAAAGCTCGTCTTGTTTGATTTGCCTTTCCAGGTTTTGGACGATCTCGCACGCCAGAGACGCCGCGTATTCCTTTTCGTCCGCGTAGGCATGGGGAAGAAAGACTATAGTGCATAACAGTATATATAAAGGCAGTATGAATCTAAGCCTTCCAAGCATTTGACCAAGCCCTCCTTTTTATTGATTGACATGGCGCGGCCTTTGCTTTTCCACCGCAACTTTAGCTCGCCTTGCCACTGTGGCACAGGTAAAGGACACTCCCATAGCGGCCTGCACAACCGACTCTATAAAGAGCGCATCAACCGCATTAAGGCATGTTGGTTTTTAAGCCTGCCCTGACGCGTCGGCGGCCGATTGTCATTTTGCCTGCCGTCCGGTATTAGGCTTATTTCCGGCGTTGCCGCCACCAACCGCATTGAACATTCCGCCAAACACACCGCCGATGGTTCCCAAAGCTTCTTGGGCCTCTTGCTTTCCCTCTTCCCGCTTTTGGGCCTTTCTCATTTTCTCTTTTTCGTCTTGCGGGATGTCCATCTTCGCAATTTCTTGCTGTTCCTTATCTGTCAGCACGGATTCTTTTGTGAAATTTTTCAGAAGCTCGTCCGCGACTTTATCCGCCAAAAAATCATAATCATTCTCATTTGCCTGGGCCTTCACGGAAGTGACAACCTGCTTGGAGCCAACGTCAATGAATCTTGCCGTAAGTATTAAGTTAGTTTTAGACTTCGTCAATTTGGAAACAACGATTTTGGTGGCGCCAAGGCTCTCGACCATTTTGGCTTGATCCTCTTCGCTCATTTTAAACTTTCCTCCTTCAAGAGAGGAGTCCCTTTCCTTCATGGCGAGTTGCAATTGAGAGCGTTCAAATATGACCAATTTAGTGGATCGAGAAAAAATATCTGTAAAAGTATCCACCACTCCTTTGGCATATTCCGAGGCTCCTTCCACCGCGTTTTCGCAATCAAAAATAGCAATCTTATCTTTCTCACCCGCTACGGCGGTTCCTGAGCAGAACTGAATAATGCAGAGAAGCATTAATAAAGATGAAAGAAGCGATAGAAAAACGCCATTGATGGTTTTTATTGTTTTTTTCGCAGTCATTTTATTCCTCCTGTTTTTTATTCTGTCATGATTTTTTGGGGTATATAAAACCGGGATTCTTCGTCGCGGAATTTATACTGAGTGAAACGAATGTGCTCCTCAGTTAATATGTAGGCCGTGACAAAGCGTCGGAATCATTTTTAAAATGGATAGAAAAATCATTGCCTTTAAAAATATCACATGCCTTTCTCCTCCTCCTTTTAAAAAAATATTGGAAAATGAAATACCGTGAAACTGCTTCATGTTTTCAATGCTTGGTTGTCCCACCCCCCTTCCTATAAAAATAAACCGATTGCCCTTATTCCTTATTCCATCACAACACTCATCTCCAGCTTTACCCCATTAGCATTCTCTTCCAGCCAGTTTTCCTCTGCCGTGTCCAATAATTTCATAGCGTTGTCTTTGGATAAACCGTGCTCTTTTGTCAGTTTCTTTAAAAGATCTTGCTTCGCCGCCCTGCGCGTGTTTTCTTTCATGGTTCGAATCAATCCTATCTCGTCTTTGTCCGCATGATAATCACGCAGGGTTTTAACCTTCTTTTTTTGAGACTCCAGATCCAATTCAAAAAAATACTGCTTGGTGTTAGACAGGACCTTGCCGTCTTTTCTGTTTATGGCCTTATAAGAGAGACGGACCCCTTTTTCTTCCGCCCACATGCTTCCCACAATCAAGAGGTCAATTCCAACCTTGGATAAGTATTCCTCCCCATCTTCATCTTTTGAGCCAAAACGCTCATTTTCCTTTGCCAGCTTTTCCAGGTCCGCTCGTTCCACGAAGGCATGATTTTTTCCGCCCCTTGTAATGAGAGCGGACATCAAGCCGTCGTTAAACTTTTTTGCTGTTTCAGGGGAAATAGGTCCCTCTTTTTTTTCGAATTCCCGAATGCCGATTTTAAAGGAACTGTTGAGTGGGGATAAAATTTCTTCCGCCATCTGACTGAAGTTAGTCTCGTATGCGGTTTGGCCGGCAAAGGAGGGTGGAGAAAAAAAGAGGTAAAAAATAAAGAGGTAAAAAATCAGCCTGGTTTTCAAGATCGAGGTTTTATTCATTTGACAACCCTTTCCGTTTTCTTTTAAGATTAAACCATTATGAGAATTAAACTCTTCCATAAAAGCCTCTTCCCTGTTTTCGCCTTTGTCTGGCTTTCTTTCTCCCCTAATCCCGGTTTTGCCGTGGAGACCGCGCCCAGAATAACCGACCGCGAGATCGTGGAAAAATTGTCCCGGCTGGAAGAAGGGCAAAAAAGCATTGATAAACGGTTTGAGGATGTTAATAAGCGCATCGACGATCTTCGCTCCGAGATGAACAACCGGTTTAACGACCTGAACCAGCGGTTCAGCGTCCTGCAGTGGATGTTCGGTGTATTCATTACCATCGCCCTCGCTATTTTCGCGGCCATCGCCAGGGTTTTATGGGACCAGAACCGAAGCCGCGCCGCCCATGAAAAAATCATCCAAAACCTGTCCGGCGAAATAGAATCCCTCAAGCAAACCGACCTTAAACTCATGGACCAGATCCGGGCCCTTATCGAGGCCCTCAAGCCTCCCAGGGGGGTTTTGTGAAATAACCCTCCCCTCCCGTGCTACAAACAACCTATAAAACTTTGTTTTTTTAGCAAAGTTTTTTCCAGTTCAAGTTTAAAGTGACTAAAGTTTAAAGTGAGCTAACGTTGCGCGGTATAAAAGCAATTTTTTATTTTTTAACTTTAGGCGCTTTAGTTCACTTTAAGCCGCCGGCAAATAATCATTCAGCAGCCTGCTTATCTCTCTTCCTATCTCCCTTGCCGTGTCGATTAAGGTTTCGCGGACGGCGAGGTCCACGTCCGCCAGGCGCGCATCAGGCCCCATTTCCCTGTACCCCTCCTTGGAAAGTTTCGCAATTATCTTTTTCTTTTTCGCGTCTATGGCCCACGAGTCTATGGAGACATTGACGTTCTTGTCTCCCTCTCCCGTCTTTCCCCGTTTACGGACCTGAATGTCCAGAAAAAGAACGATGTTTCTTTTTTCCCGCTTAGAGACCCGGACCCCCTCGTTAATCATGTCGATCTCTCCTCGGGCGGTAAACTCGCTGGCCACTACGGAGGGATAGGCAACATTGATAAGAATCTCCCGGAGGGCGTTGGTTATTTCGCCGCCGACCGCCAAAGCCAGATCCGAGTTGTGAGACAGGGACTGGTTGGTTCTCTTATAGAACTCCATGACCGCCGCCGCTCTGTCAAAGGAATCCTTGTCCGTGTAAATTCCGGCTGCCGTTTTATCCGTGGCCGTGGCAATCGGATGTTTTGAGGCGCACCCGGAGGCAAGGAGCGCTGCGATAGCCGCCGCGCATAAAGACATTTTTTTCATAAAAATCCTCTCTTTTGAAATGAGTCGTGTGTCATGAGTCATGTGTCGTGCGATCTTCGTCCTTCGTGATTCGCCCTTCGTCTCTCGTCCCTTTATCAATTGGACTGGCGGACGCGGATTTTCGATAGCGTCATTTCCGTTCCCTGTGTGCTTGTTGAGACCGGAATCTTCAAGTCCTTCAAAATCAGATCAAATTCCGACGTCAATTTGGACTGGTCCGCCGTGGACCGGTATTCCACTTCGGCCGCGGTCGGCGTTTGCTTGAGCTGGCGATGGGAGACATAGCCTTCCACTTTGGAAAAGGAGTCCAAAACATCCTCAAGCTCTCCGGTCTCAAATTTTTTAAAGGTGAGCGTGTAGATGCGCCCGCTCTCCTCTAATTTACTCCTGTTTTTTCCGCCCTTATCCATGAATCCCGGCGCCTGGCCTCCGCCTCCCCCGCCTCCGACATGGGCCTTGATTTGCAAGCCGAGCTCTTTCGCGGCCTGGGCCGCCACGTCCTTGGCCGATTCCCCTGCGGCATCCATGATCTGGGGTTTCTGAAATGGGGCGCGCACCGTAACCGGCACCTCGGTGGTCACGTCCACCTTTCCAATGGTCCTGGCGGATTTATCGACAAAAAACGCCTCCAAAAAAATTTGCGCCCTTACTTTTTTGAATCCCCCTGTATCTTCCAGCCACGGGGTAACCTGAAAGATGACGGCGATGTCGCAATGGGCCGCCTGCGCGATTCCCGCCAGCTCCGCTTTGTTTCTGGCCCCTTCCGTGTAAGTGTCTTTCACGGCCACAACTTCGTCCTTCACTTCAAAATCAAAATCCTGGATAAGGATGTCGGTGATCTCCGTCAGCGTCTGCTGGAATGTCCTGCTTTCGCGGGAAAGGGACTCCGGAAATTCCTTTTGCCCGAAAAACATCATGACAGGCTTGTCATACGCGAAAGAGGGCATGGGCGCGGCAAATAAAACAGCCGAAAAAATGGACAAAAACAAAACCATGATTTTTGTTCTCATTATGGATATCCTCCGTTGTTGGGTTGTTTGAAAGCAGATAAATGACAAAAAAATATTCCTTGGCTGACACCTCCTTCCAAAAAATTTTGGTAACAATTCACGGCGCGGCCTTTGGCCGCAACCAAAGGGAAAACATGAGCCTCTCGATTCCCTCACGATTTTCTCACGATTTTAAAATAGTTTTTTAAATCGAGAAGTAATCATGAAGCTAAAAATTGTAATAGTTCAGCCCTGTCTAATCCACCTGTCTGTGTGCGGACACGCACAGGCAGGAATGAGCTGTTATACTGGTTTTTAATAACTCCGCCATTTATGGCGGAGAAACGAAAACAACTACCCGGCTTTAGCCATGACTTTACTGCCCGCGCTTCGTGCGCCAGAGCGCGTCGCGCGCTGACAGGCAAATATAGTCAGGGCTAAAGCCCTACTTAGTTTGTTCACAGGCTCCAGCCTGAAGGCTGGAGTTAATAACTGTCCATAAGGGTGAACTATTACAAAAATTTTTGGGCAGAGCGAAGAATCTCAAGCCTTTCATGTTTCACCGAGAATTGCTGTTTCTATTGGTCCTTCTTTTTTTGGCGTTTTTGGTGGTCTTTAAGTTGCCCGTTTTTTTGGGTTATATAATTTTTCTTGTCCTGGGATAGGGGGGCGGAGGCAAGCCAGGATTCCAATGATTCAAAGGACCAGCCTGAAAAGAAATCCTCCTTGAGCGCGGCCTCCAGTTTTTGTCCCGCCTCTTTGACGTCTCGTCCCAGGGCGGCAAGGGCTACGCATTGCAGATACAGGGCAATGGCCCGGTCTTTTCTTTCCCCGGCTATTTTCAGAGTTTTGGGAATAATGGCCAGGGCATTTTCATATTGATTCTGAATGATATAAAACTCGGTAAGGTTGTTGTAAGGCTTGGCGTCTTCCGGATGGAGTTCAATGGCCTTGTAAAAGTCCTGTATGGCCTTGTCATACTCCTTGAGATATCTATAGGCGCTGCTCGTGTAGTCGCGAGCCGAGGCGTCTTTCGGATCGAGTTCAATGGCCTTGTCAAAGTCCCGTATGGCCTTGTCATACTCCTTGAGATCGATATAGGCGTCTCCTCTGTTGCTGTAAGCCGAGGTGTCTTTCGGATTGAGTTTAATGGCCTCGCCATAGTCCCGTATGGCCTTGTCATACTCCTTGGACAAGCGATAGGCATTTCCTCTGTTGTTGTAAACCGAGGCGTACTTTGGATCGAGTTCAATGGCCTTATCATAGTCCCGTATGGCCTTGTAGTACTCCGTGAGATTGCTATAGACGCTTCCTCTGTTGTTGTAAGCCGAGGCGTATTTTGGATCGAGTTCAATAGCTTTGCCGTAGTCCCGTATGGCCTCGTCATACCTCTTGAGATCGCTATAGGCATTTCCTCTGTTGTTGTAAGCCGAGGCGTCTTTTGGATCGAGTTCAATAGCCCGAGTGCAAGCATCTACGGCATCTGTATATTTTTTATTTTCACGCTCTGCCAAAGCTTTAAAGAACCTGTCTCCCAAGGTGTATTCCCCCTCCTTTTTTGTCTTTTCCAGCTTTTCTTTAAATCGATCCAGAAGCGAAACCGTATCCTTCTCAATTGGCTTGAAACCGTCAATGTTTTTATTCTTCAATTTATCCAAAAAAGTTTGGTAACTCGTGAACTCTTTCTGCTTCTCCACTTCGTTTTCTTTAATTTTTTTAAGCTCATTGGTAAAGGCGTTTACATTCTCGTCAATCTTTTTCTGCATGAGCTCTTTTATCTGTTGTTCATTGGGCATGTGATGCTCTGTTTGTTTTTCAATGACTTCCTTGATCAATGATTTCAAGTTTTGGTAACCGAGGAAGGAAATAATGGCGAGGAGGAAGGAAATACTGCCGCATAGGAATTTAAAAAAATTAATGTATATGCAAATTTGTTTTTCTATGTCTGTTGTTTTGTCTGTTATTGCTTCCTTCTGAGCATTCAAGACTGCTTGAAAGCCATTGAGCCTCTCTTCCAAAACCTTTACGTCTACTTCCTTTGCGAAATTTTGTTCCGCCATAATATCGCCTTTAATTTTTGATCTTTTGTGCCTTTGCGTCTTTGCGCGAAAACCGGGTTTTGATTAAATTTCTGGTAACCTTGCCCTACAGCCTGAGTAGTTACAAACCATAAAGGGCGGATCCTACAAATCAACCTTTCCCTCGCCTTCTTTTCCTTCTCCTCCAGCCCGTGATTTTGTGATGTAAACCTTGTTCTGGTCAAAATTCAGGTTGTACTGGAAATTAGACCCATCGAGGATCTCCGTCATCGCCGCCAAAAAATCGTTGAGGTCCAGGTCCGTCGATACCTCCATCCTGTAGCTCCTCGCGGTTTGCTCAATTTGTTTTAATTTGGAAAACCCCTTAATCGATTCGACCTTTTTAACCAGGCCGCTGATTTCGCCCTGATCGAAATTCTTCAGGGTCATTTCATATCGAGCGGTCTTTTTCCGGTCCCCCTTTGCCTTGGGAGAGACCATCGCGTGGACCCTTTTCGCCGCCTGGCCTACAACGGACTGGATAGCGTCATAGACCGCCTCGGACGGCTCCGCGGACCGGCCTCCCCGCCGGGACGCCGTTTGTTCCGAGTCCCCTTCTATCTCCAGGGTCCCAATCATTTGATTCGTCCTGGAATCATAAAGGGAAATGGACATGAAGCAGGTAACCGTGCGGGTCCTCCGGTCCTCACTTTTCCTGTCGATTCTCAAATCAAAGAGCACGGCGTAACTTGCCCCCAGATCATTGGCCATTTCCAGGGCGTCCTTCTGGTCCATGCTCATTGATCTGCCCCTGCGTTCTCTTCGCGCGGCGCCA